>PFVP01000013.1 GCA_002790675.1 Candidatus Moranbacteria bacterium CG_4_9_14_3_um_filter_45_14
ATACCCATCAAGATCAATCCAAACCGGAAGAAAGTGTTCCTCTCTCCCGTTTCGGTTTATTTTTATTTTTTCCTTTCCTGGGAGACGTTTATAGCAGTAAAATCCGCTATGCTCATACCTTCTGAGCAAACGCTCCCTGATGGTAACATAGACACCCGGTACTTCCCGTTCACTCAGATACCCAAGGAGGTACCACAAGAATCGTTTTGAGTTCTGTGATGCCTCTGGTGTACTCACCATCCGTGAAATTTCCACGGCATTTGATTTCACTTCCTCTGGGTTACTGAGAAAGTCTTGCACGGGAAGACGTGATGTCGGAGTCGGGGTGTGCCAGATAAGACGACACCCAGCACCGACTTTTCCGTCGGAACGAGCTGAAAGGATGTAATCACAACGACCGAACAGGTCGTACCCATCGGATTCCATCCCATCAGCACGTACAGGTTCCCATCCAAATTTGACTGAGAACATGTCGTGCCGACGTCTGAAATAGTCGTTGACGAGTTCCGTTTCTTGACTACTTTTTTTCGATCCAGCACGGATGCTGACTGGGTTATAGTCATACTGATATCCACTTCTTCTTTCAGAAGCGATTATGCCTTGGTTTCCATTCATTTCTCACTCCTATGAGCCGCATACTTCCCCGGGAAAGGGGATGCAAAAAAAATGGCTCACCGGGAGCACTTACACTATAAGTGCAAGACAAGCAGAGACAAGCAGAGACAAGCAGAGGAGAGAAGCGTTCGTTGTTAAGGATCGAACGCTCTATTATACTCCTTTGTGAACATCTTGTCAAGATGGCTCAATGAGTATAGTATACCTTTTGCTTATCATAAAGCAAGAAATAGTATTGAGTACCTCTGTAGTTTTTCTGTCTCTCAGACTTTTTATAGAATATGTGCCGTTTGACAGTTTGAGAAGAATACCGTATAGTGAACAAGTATATAAATGACTTACTTTTGGTATATGCTCGCGATTATTAGAACTGGTGGAAAGCAGTACAAAGTTTCCGAAGGACAGAAAGTGAAAATTGAAAAGCTCGAAAAAGAAGTCGGTGATACCGTTTCTTTCGAAGTACTCTTTACCGGTGATGAGAAAGATGTGCAGGTAGGAACTCCAGTTTTGGAGAAGGCCGTTGTGACAGGTAAGGTGATCGCACAAAATCGACACGACAAGGTGAAAGGTATCAAGCACAAAGCCAAAAAGCGGTATCTCGTCCGTTTCGGTCATCGTCAAACCTATACCGAAGTGGAGATTACAAAAATTACCGCTTAGGTTTCTTTTGAAAATTTGAAAGCCCGCATGGATGATACCTTGTGGGCTTTTTTTCACTTCGGAAAGATAGCTTTCCTGTTCCTGGTTATTATTCGAAGTTTTGGCGAAAATTATTCTTTATCCGCACAGGAGGGATGGAAATATTCCCCATTTCCTGTCTCGAACCCTGCCAAGATAACACTTTGGCATCGTGTGCACAACAATTCAACAGGAGGAGCTACAAGACCCTCCTCAATCGCCTCGTAAGGGATGAAATTTTTTCCCTCCATACCTGGCTCAAAAGGTACAAAAGACATTTTTTCTCCTCGGTTGTAAAAAAAATAAAAAGGTACTCACCAGCCACTACATTATATTAATTCCTTGCGATTTGTCAAGGACGCTGTGAGTGTCATTTCGTCGGCGTATTCGATATCACCGCCGGTCGCCATACCACGAGCAATGCGTGTTACTTTGATATGATATGGTTCGAGCTTCTTCTTGATATAGAGAGCGGTCATATCGCCTTCAGTGGTTGGGTTGGTGGCCAAGATGACTTCTTTGATAAAATCGTTTTCCACTCGATGGAGGAGTTCACTGATACGGAGATTACTACTGTTATCATTTTTTCCGCTTTCGAGCAATCCACCCAAGACGTGATAGAGACCGAGATATGTGCCCGTGCGTTCGATAGCGATGACATCGAGAGGTTCTTCGACAAGACAGAGGGTGTCTTGGATACGTTTGGTATCGGCACAAATCATACAGAGTTCGCCCTCAGCGATATGGAAGCAACGCGTACAGCTTTTCAGATGATGGAGCGCCTCAAGGCTTTCCGCGAAACCCTGCAGTTTCTCCTCATCTTGTTTAAAGAGATACAGTACGATGCGTTCAGCCATTTTCGGTCCGACAGATGGAAGGGCGGAAAAATGTGCGATCAGGGATTGAAATACTTTTGGATAATGCATAGAGAGTCTGTTTTATTGTTTGAGCACGTGACAGCTAGCAATCCTTCTAAGAACCAGGAGATTGTTCCAACGGACAATCTCCTTGCGTGGACTTTTTTCAATCCGCCTCAGAAGGCGGAACCGTGCTTGAGAAAAAACTCCAAGCTTCTCAAAAAGATTCTATCTGCACGTACTTCTGATGGAGAATATTCTAATCATTATGGAGTTTTTCGAGTGATTTGAATGTGGTGGCATTTTCGTCGAAGAAGAGCTGGATTTTCCCTACGGGTCCGTTGCGATGTTTGGCGATGATGATATCGGCGATATTTTTGTTTGGAGTGTCGGGTTTTATGCGGTCTTCACGGTAGAGGAACAGTACGACATCAGCGTCCTGTTCGATAGAACCTGATTCACGCAAATCGGAAAGTTTCGGAATCTGATCAGGACGGGATTCGACGGCACGAGAGAGTTGTGAAAGGGCGATGAGTGGGATGTTGAGTTCGCGTGCGAGCTGTTTCAGGCCACGGGATATTTCTGATATTTCCTGGACACGATTGTCTCTCTTACTACTCTGGCTTTCCATCAGTTGGAGATAGTCGACGATGATGAGTCCGAGGTTGTGTTCTGCTTGCAAACGGCGAGCCATCGTGCGCATTTCCATAATATTGAGCGAACCGGAATCATCGATAAAAATAGGGGCTTCTGAAAGCACTCCCATAGCGTCAGAGATACGTTCAAAATCATTATCTTGGCCTTCGCTCGAAAGTTTCCCTGTTCGCAGTTTCCAGAGGTCGACTCCTGCCTGGGAAGCGATCATACGGTCGACCAATTGATCAGAACCCATTTCAAGCGAGAATATGCCCACTGGTACTTTGGAATGAACACCGACTTGGCGGGCGATGTCGAGAGCCAAGGATGTTTTTCCGATAGAAGGCCGAGCAGCGAGAATGATAAGATCAGATTTCTGCAAACCTGCGAGGATAGTATCGAGATCAGAGAAATGTGTCTGTACGCCACGGAAGGTATGATCGCTTTTGTGGAGTTCATCGATGCGATTGAATGCCACTTCGAGAATGGATTTAATCGGGACGAAATCCTGTTTGATATATTTCTGAGAGACGGCAAATATTTTTTGTTCTGCTTCATCGAGAATTTTCTGGACGTCTTCTGATTCGTCATAACCGATTTCGACGATGTCGCTCGCCGCACTGATGAGGCGACGCAAGAGAACTTTCTTCTGAACCACTTTGGCATAATGAACGACATTGGTAGCGGATGGGACAGAGTTCACGAGAGAGGCGAGATAATTCGAACCGCCGACTTTTTCGAGCTTGCCTTTTTCTTCGAGTTTGTTAGCAAGCGACAACACATCGATCGGTTCGCGATCCTCGTAGAGTGCAAGCATCGTTTCGTAGATAAGATTGTGATCATCTTTATAAAAATCACCGGCTTTGAGTAGGTCAGCGATTTTGATAATGGCATCTTTATCGAGCATCAAAGAACCAAGAACGGAAGTTTCGGCCTCGAGGTTGTGTGGGGGAACGCGGAGATGTTCTGCAATTTTTGCCATTGCGGTATGTTTTATCGTGTTTATATTCTATTATACTCGAGTATCGAAGAGAATTCAAATGCGGGATATCTTTTAGAAAGAGGTGCTTCATTGTTGACAACAGAGCCATTTTTGAGTATACCGTGTCCATACTGAATTGCTGGTTCTTTTTTATCACATTTTTGGAGGTTTGATATGCCAGACGAAAGAGTTGAGTTCTTTGGGAATGCTTCAACTATTCAATGTGACATTGATCGTTGGAATGATGCCAATCCAGATGTTTGTGTGGTCAGAAGCAAGATAAAGATGTTTTCTGATGAAGTCGTGGAAATGACAATTTTTTTTGTAAAAAAAGCGAGTGATGTTCTACACAAGAATAATGTAAGTCAATAAGCTTAAACAAGCTTGAACATAATGGGGCAGGAGTACGAATGTACACTGCCCCTTTAATTTTTTTTACAAAGTATTTAGAGTTTTTTGACACGATAGCTTCCTGGAATATCTTCTACTTTGTACCCACGTTCGATGATGAGATCACGCAAGCGATCAGATTCGGCGAAATCCTTTTCGTTACGAGCTTTTTCGCGGGCTTCTGCGAACGCATTGATCTCTTCCGGTATGGTATGTTCTTCTTGTTTCAGACCGAAGAGAAAGAATATCTTTTCGAAAACGAGAGTGAGTGCCGTATGATGTATCAGTTCATTCTTGTCCAAGAGCGTATTTATTTTTTTCGCCAGTTCTAATGTCACTGCCAGCGCTTCCGGCGAGTTGAGATCATCTTGCATTGCTTCGCGTACACGAGTGAGGAAATCTCCGCCATCAAAAGCGGCGTCACTATTTTGTTCTGGAGAGACAGCGGAGAGTTTTTCCGTGACAACAAAAAGCGTCTCCCTGTTTTTCTTCGCCTGTTCCAAGGATTCCCAAGTGAAATTCATCTGACTGCGGTAATGGGTGCTTATGAGGAGCATCCGGAAATCCATCGGGACGAACCCTTTGTCTATGATATCTTCGAGTGTAAAGAAGTTGCCTTTGGATTTGGACATTTTTTCTCCTCCCACGAGTATGTGACGCGTATGCATCCAGTAGTGAACGAAAGGTTTCTCAGTGACGCCTTCGGACTGGACGATTTCTGCTTCGTGATGAGGGAAAATATTGTCTTCGCCACCGGTATGGATATCAAATGTATCACCGAGGTATTCCATACTCATCGCACTGCATTCGATATGCCAACCGGGGTACCCCTCGCTCCATGGTGATGCCCAGTGCATCAGATGTTTTTCCGGCGCTTTAAGCCAGAGGGCGAAGTCCCACGGATTCTTCTTATCGGGATGTTTTTCCAAGCGAGCACCAACTTTCAGATTTGCCAGCGAATTGCCGGAAAGTTTGCCATATTGAGGGAATGTCGTTACATCAAGAAATACATTGCCATTTTTTTCGTAGGCGTGACCTTTTTCAATCAATGTTTCAATAAGGTGAACCATCTGCTTGATATGTGCGGTTGCCCGAGGAAAGTAGTGAGCTGGTTCGATGTTCATCGATGTTTCCGTCTGATGAAAATATGCTTCGTAGAAAAGAGCGATTTCTGTCGGAGTCTTCTCTTCTGCACGGGCTTTCTTTTCGATTTTGTCTTCACCGCTATCGCCCTGAGCAATAGCATCATCGGTGAGATGACCGACATCGGTGATGTTTTTGATCATCCGTACCTCATAGCTAGCGTCTTCGAGGACACGTCTCAGGGTATCAGCGAAAGTAAACGTTCGGATATTACCGATGTGGATGTATCCGTAGACCGTCGGTCCACAGACATACATTCCGACCTTGCCGGGATTGAGAGCCTCGAAAATCTCTTTTTTCTTTGAAAGGGTATTGTAGAGAGCGATCATACTTAGAGCCATTTTTTAATCTTGAAGATCGTAATAGTTACAAGGGAGAGCAGTGCCATAAATCCAGCATGAATCCAAAAGGCGTAAGGATTGTGAGCAAAAGGAATCACCGCGCTCATAGCGAGCATATTGGAGTACACTGTCATTGGCAGAAGAATGGCCGAAAAAATCGTCAGCACTTTCATTGTCAGGTCGAGTTTATTGGAGAGGAGCGAATTGTTGGTAGCCTCGAGAGCTTCGATGGTTTCTTTCTGGCTCTCCAGTATATTCCAGAGGCGGATGTTGGTTCCGATCAAATCTTGGAAATATACTTTTATGTCAGTGGGAATGAACGGATGATTTTTTTGGAGAATGGATTCGAGAATTGAGCGTTGGGGTTTCAGTGTTCGGCGGAAATTGAGGATATCACGTTTGAGAACGGAAATTTCAAACACCATTTCTTTTTCCTTGCCCGCGAAGACTTGCGCTTCGATAGAATCGAGCTTCTCGCTGATATGATTCAGTCGCGGAAAACAAGAATCAAGGAGTATCTCGATCAGATCGTGCAGGAGATGCGTCGGTGTCTTTTCGAGCGATGCTCTCCGTTTGCTGGTGTTTTTTTCGAGAGCCTCGAAGAACTTACCGAGTTGATAGATATTCTGTCGATGACTGGTGATGAGATGATCAGCTGTGAGGATGATATCGAGCTCGCCCGGATACGTCGTCCGGTGTTCCACGTCAAACAGGGGGATATGGATGGAAAGGAACAGACAGTTGTCGTATTGGACGACTTTGGGCTGATACGTAGGCGTGATGAGCTCCTCTACCGCCAGCGGATGGATATTGAAATTCTCCTGCAGATAGGTGATGTCGTCGCTTTTCGGGTTCTCGAAATCGATCCAGGTTATTTTTTTGTGTTGGACAATTCTCATCTTTCTTTATATTAGTTTCTGTTCATTCAGTATATCAAGCAAAGGAAGAATTGACAAAGTCATTATGATAGGACTATGCTTTTGATATGATGAAGAAACTTCTTCTTTCGCTTATTCGATTATATCAGAAAACCCTCTCTTTGGATCATGGGTTTCTGGGTAGGGTGTTTGGAGAGCGATTCTGTCGCTTTTATCCGACGTGTAGCGCCTACACATACGAGGCTATCGAACGGTATGGCGTCATGCGTGGGAGTTTCATCGGACTGAAACGCATCCTGCGTTGCCATCCGTGGAATGAGGGTGGAGTTGACTATATTCCAAAGGAATAGTTATCATTTACAAATAATTGTTTTTTGGCTATATTCTTGATAAGATTAATTTCTTTCACAGTCAAAGGAGATTCTCATGGTTGATTTAAGAGGAAGGATAGATCGCGGGGTTCCCGCGGGGGAAGATGGAACACCAGAGACTTTCGTCTTGTGTGCAAGGAATCAGGGAATAGTTACGATGCTCAAGGAAGCTCAGGCGTTTTATCTTTCTTACGCCTGCAATTCGAATGCGGTCAATAATGTCAGCCGATGCCCGTATCAAAAAGCTTGTTTCGCTCTGCACATGAATATGCTCCGTGACAATGTCAGAAAGATCCTTGAATGGCACAGGAAGAAAGCATCTTTTTTCTTTAAAAACAAAAGGCCTGCAGGCTCACCAGTGACGATAGTCACCGACAAAGGGTAACCTCTCGATGGCTCTTTTTTCTTTTTTATAAGCCACTTTATTTACCATATTAGCACTCTACTTGACAGAGTGCTAATTCCTATTTATAATAGAAACACAGTCAATTATTAAACATCAACTATTGCATATTTCCATCTATGAATGATCGTCAAAAACAATTGCTTTCGGCTATCGTCGAGCTTTATACCAAGATGGCAATACCGGTTGGTTCGCAAGCACTCCTCGATAATTATGATTTTGGTGTGAGTTCTGCGACACTGCGAAGTGATATGGCAATACTTGAGGAAGAGGGTTACCTCTATCAGCCACACGTGTCTGCTGGACGCATTCCGACTGATATTGGATATCGTATCTATGTTGAGGAGATGATGGGGGATCAAGACCTTTCGCGTGAAGACCAGAGACGTCTTCAAAAAGAACTCCTTACTCTCAAAGCAAAACATACACGTCTCGGTCGTACGACAGCCAAACTCCTCTCAGCTCTCTCCGGCAATCTCGCTGTTTCGGGTATCGTGGATCAAGATGAATTCTATGACTTCGGTATGCGAGAGCTCATAGACAATCCTGAATTTCAAGAAATGGATGCTCTGTGTCGGCTCGTAGAAACACTCGATTCACTCGACGAACAAGTAGACGGTATTATGCTCAAACTGAAAGATGATGAGACACGTATCTTCATCGGCAATGAGAATCCCATAGTGGGTATCAATAATTGTTCGATGATTGTGGCGCCGTATCAGACAGAGGAAGGACGAGGGATGCTCGCGATCATCGGCCCGAAACGTATGGATTACGCCAAGAACAAATCTCTCATCGAATATATGAAGAAACTGCTTTCCTCCTCACTCGTCGTTTTCGTCTTTATTCCTCTCTCATAAATTTATGACACAAGAAGGACAAGACAAGGACAAGAAAGAAGAGAAAGAGGAAAAGAAAAAGGAAATGTCAGCGGAAGAGAAACGAAAGGAGTTTGAACTTATAAAAAACAGATTAACCCACTCATCATAATACAATAATCGTATAAAAATATGACGCAAAAAAAACAGCAAAAACCGGATATGGAATCAGAAGAGGATGTGATCGAACCATCTGAGCCGACAGAGATCACAGAAGAAATGGAAGAGCAATCAGAATGGCAAGTAAAGGCAGAAGAATATTTGGCGGATTTGCAAAGAGTGCAAGCAGACTTCGAAAATTACAAGAAGCGTCAGGGAGAATCACAGAGAGATTTACGGGGGATGCTTATAGAGAAACTTGTACTCGATATCGTCCCGGTTCTTGACAATTTTCGTTCTGCCACGATGCACGTACCACCCGAACAGAAAAGTAGCCCGTGGGTTGTCGGCATTCAGTACATCGAGAAACAACTCGAAGATGTGGTGAAGCAAAACGGCGTAGAAGTAATAGAAGCAAATGAAGGTGATACATTTGATCCATCCATACACGAAGCACTGGAGATGAAAAATGAAGAAGTAAAAAGCTCAAATAATGCCCCAGGGAAAGAAGAAGAAAATGAAGAACACACCATAGCGAAAGTTCTCCAAAATGGATTCAAACTCGGAGGCAAAGTCATCAGACCAGCCAAAGTGATTATCAAATAGAGGTTAAACATTAACAATCAAATAAGGGGAGGAGGTGAAAACATATGACACGAAGTATTATTCCATTCCCAGTCCGCGATTTTGACCGATTTTTTGGGGAAGATGCATTGTCTTTCGGAGAGTTTCTCCCAGCCCTTGATATTTATCAAGACAAGGACAATGTCGTTGCCAAACTCGCTCTTCCAGGAGTAGATCCGAAGAAGGTAGACATCACTATCGAAAATGATGTCTTGACGGTCAGTGGTTCGACTGAGGAAAAAGAAGAAGTC
>PFVP01000008.1:0-153 GCA_002790675.1 Candidatus Moranbacteria bacterium CG_4_9_14_3_um_filter_45_14
TACCATAAAATACGTATGTTCTCGATTATTTACATCACTTAAAATATGAGTCCGTTCGCTCGAGCACCTTCTGCAAGCGCTTTCACCTTACCGTGGTATCGGTATCCTGATCGATCGAAAATTGCTTTTGTTATATCGAGTTTGACCAATTGC
>PFVP01000008.1:254-29966 GCA_002790675.1 Candidatus Moranbacteria bacterium CG_4_9_14_3_um_filter_45_14
ATCATCAATTGCTTGCACAGAAATATTTTTCAAACTGCGGAACACCGAAAGACGTGGACAGGTAGCTGTACCGACAAGCTTGGCGCGAATGCGACGCTTCCGCTCAAATCGTTTTATTTTTTTCATTTCTCGCTTCAACATACTCGAAAGTGTTTACAAAAATTCATTAGGCTGCTACTTTCTTGCCCTCTTTACGACGCACGACTTCATCCACATAACGGAATCCTTTCCCCTTATACGGCTCAACCGGCTTGAGCTTCCTTATCACGGCGGCGAACTCACCGACTTTTTGTTTATCGATACCGGAAATCGTCAGAACATTATTTTCAATTTTCACCTCCAAACCATCCGGGAGTATCCGCTCTACCGGATGAGAGAATCCCAATGCCAAGGTCAGCTTCTTCCCCGAAGATACCATACGGAAACCGACGCCATTCAATTCGAGCTGTTTCTGAAAACCATTGGTCACACCGGCAATCATATTGCTGATCAATTTTGCCGTCGTCCCCCAGGTTGCTCGTGCTTTCTTGGTTTCTCCGACTTTCGTAACCAGGACTTCATTCTCAATCACAGCCACTTTCGATTCACGAGAGTGGGCGAATTCGAGTGTTCCTTTTGGTCCTTTGACAGCAACCACATTGGCAGAGAGCGTTACTTCTACTCCGCTTGGGATACTCACCGGTTTTTTTCCAATTCTACTCATAATTTTTATAGCTTATAGCTTCATTAGCTTTCAGCTTCTTTAGCTTCCTAATTTCATCAGCCGTTATTTTACTAACAAGCTAGTGAAGCTAAGAAGCTAGTGAAGCTATTCAGATTACCACACTCGACAGATATATTCGCCACCCAAACCACGCCTGAAAGCTTCTGTTCCCGTCATCACTCCTTGAGAGGTGGAAACAATCGCGATACCATATCCATTCTTCACTTTCTTTATCTCACTCTTCTTTACATAGATACGGCATCCTTGTCTGCTGACACATGTCAATTCCTGAATGGCTGGAACTCTTTTCGTGGGAGAAACCTGGGTATATTTAAGCCAGATACACAAATTCTCATGCGCGTCTCCATCTGTTTGCTTCTCAACACGGTCTACGAATCCCTCATGTTCAAGAATAGAAGCAAGAACAAACTTGAGTTTCGAAGCATGCATAGAAACCTTCACATGGCCAGCAACCTGCGCGTTTCGAATTCTTGTTAACATGTCTGCGATTGGATCTAACATAGTGTCTAGCTTAAATTTACCAAGATGATTTTTTTACTCCAGGAATCTGGCCACTATTGGCAAGTTCACGGAAACAAATACGACATACATCATATTTTCGCAAATACCCACGCTTACGACCACATTTCCAACACCGATTCACAATACGGGTTGAAAACTTCGGGGTTTTGAGTGCTCTTGCTTGTGTGGATGTTTTTGCCATATAAATTTCGATGTATTATTTCTCTCGTGTTACTTCAACTTGTTCGAGTGGCAATCCGAGGAGACGAAACAATACCTCCCCTTCTTGTCTATTCTTCGCCGTCGTAACGATATTTATCTGAAAACTGAATATATTCTGCACTTTTTCTGCAACGATTTCTGGAAAAACAAGATGTTCTTTGATGCCGATATTGCAATTCCCGCTCTGATCGATAGCGCTTCTCGGAATACCTTGGAAATCACGTACACGAGGGAGGGCAACATTCACCAAACGATCCAGAAAATCCCACATACGTTTTCCGTGAAGCGTCACGCGAGCACCCACTTCCAATCCTTCACGGGTCTTGAAACCAGCGATGGCCTTGCGAGCTCTCGTCGCTACGACCTTTTGCCCGGTAATCACCCCCAAAGAAATGATGGCATCTTCTACTCGTTTCGCATCTTTCAAAATCTTGCCCGTACCGATATTCACAACGATTTTTCCGACACGAGGAACAGCCATCGGGTTTTCAATTCCAAGTTCTTTCTTCAAGGCAGGAACCACCTTTTCATTATATAGTTGCTTCTTTGGTAACATTTTCATACGAGATCTTCTGATCTATACTGACTTGAATTAAATGGCTTTACCGGACTTCTTGCTTATTCTCACTTTTTCTCCACCCTCGATTGCGTATCCGATACGTGTCAATTTTCCGGTATGAGGACAGACAAGCATCACATTGGAGATATGAAACGGAGCTTCTTTTTCGACGCGTTGGCCTTTTTCTCCATCACGTTTCGCTTTGATATGACGCTTCACGATGTTCGCACCCTTAACGACTATCTTTTCCAACTTTGGAAAAACATACAGAACCTCTCCGCGTTTACCGGAATCTTTTCCTGCCGTGATTTCAACTTGATCGCCTTTTCTTATCTTCATAGGTATATTTATAAAACTTCCGGAGCGAGAGAAACAATCTTGGAAAATCCTTTCTCGCGGAGTTCGCGAGCAACCGGTCCAAAGATACGCGTCCCTTTCGGATCAATATTGTTGGCATCAAGAATGACAGCGGCATTTTCATCAAAACGGATGTAGGAATTATCCTTACGGCGGTGTGATCTGACCTGGCGAACGATGACTGCTTTCACTATTTCACCTTTTTTCACGATACCGCGTGGTTCAGCAGACTTGACAGAGGCCACAATGATATCACCCAAGCCAGCATAGCGCCGTCTCGTTCCACCAAGCACCTTGAAACACTTGATCATCTTCGCACCGCTGTTATCGGCGACTATCAATTTTGATTCTGCTTGTATCATATAATCTTGATTACAGGGCGACAATCTTATGGTGCGTACCGCGACTGATAGGACGACATTCCTCGAATTCTACTTTCTCTCCGATGGTATACTTATTCTCTTCCACATGAACCTTGTATCTTTTGGTCGAACGGTATTGCTTCAGGTACTTCGGGTGAGTTTTGAGCGTATCGACGGCCACCACGATCGTCTTATCCATTTTATTGCTCACCACAACACCGCTCCACTTGGGAGTATTCTTCGCTTGTTTGATTGTCGGTATTACTTGTGCCATATACTTAATCTCCATTAATTGAAAGCAATGATTCCTGTTTCAGTGTCATAAGACGAGCGATGTCCTTCTTTATCTTCCCGTATTCGCTGTGTATCTTCGTCTCACGAGTCGCCAAATCGAAACGAAGCTTGCGAGCCTTGCCTGCCAGCTCGAGAATCACCTTCTCTCGCTCACCCTCTGATTTTTCTCGCCATTCTTTTGCTTTCATACTTCCAACTTTCTCACATTATAAACCGTTTTATTGTCGCTCAACGAATTTTGTCTTGATAGCCAGCTTATGGGATGCCAGGCGCATCGCTTCTTCTGCCTCTTTCTTCGGAATGCCGTCAAGTTCAAAAAGAACTTTTCCGGCGCGTATTTTGGCAACAAAATGATCAACGCTTCCTTTCCCTTTACCCATTGGGGTCTGTTCGCCCTTCTTGGTCATCGGCTTGTCTGGAAATATGCGGATCCATACCTTGCCACCACGCTGGATCGAGCGAGTCATAGCCCGTCTGGCAGCTTCGATCTGACGAGCTGAAACGAGTCCTTCCTCTACGGCTTTCAAGCCATAGCCTCCGAAGCTCACTTTATCCCCACGGGTCGCCGGACTTCCAGACCAACCTCCACGGTGGATTTTACGATGTTTTACTTTTCTTGGCATTAACATAGGATACTTTCGTTATTCTGTTTCTCCTTCCACCTTTTCGAACTTTTCACCTTTATAAATCCACGTCTTGATTCCGATCACGCCATAGGTAGTATGTGCTTCAGCACGGGCAAAATCAATATCGGCACGGAGCGTATGGAGAGGAATCTTGCCACGCGATAACCATTCGCGACGAGACATTTCAGCACCTCCCAACCGACCACAAATCTCTATCTTCACACCCTGCACCGTTTTGTTTCCTTCCACTTGATCGAGCATCGTTTTGAGAATTCGACGGAACGGCAGACGCTTCTCAAGCTGTTCTGCCACCTGTTGACCGACCAGCATCGCATTCATCTCCGGACTCTTCACTTCAAGTACTTCCACCTTGAGATCTATCTTTTTTCCTGCAAAAAATTGTTTTTTGATAGCGCGCGTTAAGTCTTCGATACCGGTTCCACCGCGTCCGATGAGAACGCCTGGGCGGGCGGTGTAAATGAACAGTTTGACGACATTGGCAGAACGATCAACCTCTACTGAAGCGATGGCAGCAGCTTTCCATTTGCTCATAATAAACGTACGGATTTCTATATCCTTACGCAGCTGCGCACTATACATCTTCTTGCTCCCGAACCAACGTGATTGCCAGTTGGTCGTAATGCCGAGACGGATACCGGTTGGATTGACTTTATTGCCCATAACTATTTGTTGCTTTCTTATTTAAATCGATTTTCTCTGAAACACTTTTTTGATCACTTTCCCACTGGCTGTCTTGTTGGTAGTCCTGGTTTTTAACGATTCGATCTTTTCTGTATGTTTCACGATTTGAGCGACTTTCTTCTCGTCTTGCGATTCAGTGATCCCCGCTTCTTTGACGGTAACAGTCTCTTCTGTCGCTTTCTTCGCCATACGATTCTTTCCTTCTATTTTTTCTTCCAGAATAATCGTTACATTGGAACCGCGATGCAGAAGTGGCGTCGCTCTACCGAAAGCACGTGGTAACCAACGCTTCAATCGCAAACCATCACCAACGCGAATTTCAAATACATACAAGTTGGCCAGATCAAGTCCGTTATTGTTTGTCGCGTTTGCTATCGCACTCTTCAAAAGATCGTAGATCGGTTGAGAAGATTTCTTCACCTGCTTTTGAAGCTGGAGAAGGGATTCGCGCGCATCCACACCGACAATAGAATGGGTCACGAGACGCACTTTACGCGGAGCGATACGAAGATTTGTGAGTGTTGCGTGTACTTTCATAGATGTATCTACTTTTTAACAGTAGCGGCTGGAGCGGTGGCTTTGGCAGCTTTGGCAGCATCGAGGTCTCGTTGTTTCGCGGCTATTTCCAAATCTTTCTGCATCTTCCCTCCATGACGGGTGAACTTGCGTGTTGGAGAAAATTCTCCCAGTTTGTGGCCTACCATTTCTTCTGTCACTAGGACAGAAATGAAATCTTTTCCATTGTGCACCCCAAAAGTGAAACCGGTCATCTCCGGGGAAATCGTACAGGCGCGCGACCATGTTTTGATGATGGTGCGGTCACCGAGTTTCTTTCCTTCGAGCTTCTTCAGCACGCGAGGATCGACATATGGACCTTTTTTGAGACTTCGTGACATACATTTCGCTTTATTATGATACTACTTCTTCTGACGACGTTTGACGATATATTTATTCGTAACATTCTTCTTCCGAGTCTCCTTGCCGAGTGCCGGCTTACCCCAAGGGGTTTTCGGATGCATTCCAATCGGTTGTCGTCCTTCGCCTCCGCCATGCGGATGATCCACCGGATTCATCACGCTACCACGAACCGATGGACGATGATTCATATGACGGGCACGACCGGCTTTTCCAATCGTTTCAGCACTGTGTTCGAAATTACTCACTTGTCCGAGCGTAGCATAACATTCCTTACTCATCAAGCGAATCTCCCCTGAACTCAATTTTATCTGTGCCATCGCACCATCGAGAGCCATAAGCGTCGCTTGCGTACCAGCGCTTCTTACAATTTGTCCACCTTTACCGACTTTCATTTCAATATTGCAAATGGTCGTACCTACAGGAATATTTTTAAGGGGAAGTCGGTTACCATTGACAATTGGAGCTTCTTCTACGGAGATGATTTCCTGACCCTGTCGCATAGCGTCCGTTGCCAACACATAGCGTTTTTCCCCATCAGCATAATGCACCAATGCGATAAGAGATGAGCGATTCGGATCTTTTTCAATGCTAGCAATGCGTCCTGGGACACCTAGCTTATCCTGACGGAAATCAATGATACGATAGCGTCTCTTGACTCCACCACCCTGATGACGAACAGAAATCTTCCCGCCTGAACGGCCGGCTTTTTTCGGAAGAGGCGCAAGAAGGGATTTCTCCGGAGCTCTGTCAGTCACACCTTCCAGTTTGACCACTGACATATTGCGTCGTCCAGCATTATTCTTTTTGTAGATTTTGATTGCCATAATGATTTTCTACCGAAGTGAGATTACATTCCGCCTTTAAAGAGTTCTATGGTCTGTCCTTTCGCGACACTGATAATGGCCTTCTTGATAGCGCTCTTGGAACCGGTATTTTTTCCGAAAACACGTTTCTTGGCAGGTAACCGGATGATGCGTACCTTCTCCACCGCTACCGCGTAGGCTTCCTCTACCGCTCGTTTCACTGATTTCTTAGTAGCTGTCTTCGCTACTACAAAAACATATTGATTAAGTGCATTCAAAGCATAGGCTTTTTCCGTCACGCGAGGACGAGACAAAACTCTGGTTGCCAGAGGACTCTCCTTCACTGTGAGCACTTTCTTGGGAGCAGACACTTTTGAAGAAACCGTTTTTACAGTCTTTTCTTTTTTCTCTTCAGTTGTACCTTTGAATAATGACATACGGTTATATTATTTCGTCTCTTGTTTGTCCCAGGCTGCAAAACGTCCCTCAAGATTTCTGACACCCGCTTCCGTTATGATCAGATACTGACGATTCAAGAGATGCATCACGTTCAAGATCTCAGTCGGCGTATTCTCCACTTTCGGAATATTCCGGCTCATCACAATACAGGCACGTTCATCACCAGTCAGTGAGAAGACAATGCTTTTCCCTGTGATACCGAGGGCTTGTATGGTCTCAGCGAAAAGTTTCGTCTTTTTTTCAGGATACTTCAATTCATCGATGACAATGATCTGTCCGGAACGCAATTTCTCAGAAAGAGCAATCATCACCGCTTTCTGACGCATCTTCTGATTCGTATCTTTCGTAAAATTACGATCCTTAGTCGGACCAAAAGTCACACCACCTTTGCGCCACAAAGGACTCTGAGCAGAACCGGCACGGGCGCGTCCGGTACCTTTCTGACGCCATGGCTTGATGCCGGAACCGCTTCGTTCACTGCGATCTTTCGTGTGAGCGATGGCTTTTCGGAAGTTGCCCGTCTGTGCAACATATATCTGGTGAAGCAATGTGTCATTCGAAGGCACATTGAAAACGAAATCTTTCAGTTCGATTTCCTTCACATCTTTGCCAGCTATATTTTTCACAGTGATCTTTGCCATACTCTCTATTTCACGCTCATTATCTTGACAACCCGTCCATTCACTCCCGGCACTGCGCCTCGTACGCCGATCAGTCCTTCTTCTTGACTCACATATACGACAGTGAGATTGAGAGCGGTCATATTTTCGCCACCCATACGCCCGGCCATACGACGACCTTTGACAACGTGTTCCGGAAATGTCGCACCGATCGATCCCGGCTTGCGCAAATCGTGCTTACCTCCATGAGTCTTACGGCCTCCGGCGAATCCATATCGTTTCACTGTCCCTTGGAATCCTTTGCCTTTCGTGACACCGGCGATGTTTACGAGTTCACCTACTTCGAAGAGGGAGACATTCACCTTTCCATCGAGCGGGTATTTCTCCAATTCACTCATGAGTCCGGCACGATCTCCTGGGATGGTGATAGATTTATCGATACGGAATTCCTTACGGACCGTTTTCTTGCCGGTTTTATCGATCTCAAGCTGTACGGCCAGATACCCGTCTTTTTCGAGCGTACGATTGAGTTTCACTATATTTTCCTGACAGGAAATCATCGTCACATTCAAAGCACCCTTCGTTTCATCGAAGAGAGTCGTCATTCCCAATTTTTTTCCAAGAAGAAATTTCATTGCTGTAGAGATAACCTGTTAAAACAAAAAACTGGATTGCATAAGCGAGCCAGTTTCACAGTGAAACTTTCGGTCGCTTAGTATCTACACTCCTCACTCGATAGCTATCAAATGAAGGCAGACTTGAACGAATATCTATTTTTACTACATCTTGATCTCCACATCTACTCCAGCTGGCAAATCCAGATTGGTCAGATTCTCGATAGTCTTGGCAGTCGGATTCGTAATATCGATGAGTCTTTTGTGCACACGCATCTCGTACTGATCACGTGAGTTCTTATGGACGAAAGTCGAACGATTAACCATCACCTTGTGGATTTCTGTCGGGAGCGGTACCGGACCAGTGATAACGGCTCCTGTACGTTCGGCTGTCTCAACGATCTTCCGAGCAGACTGATCGATCACCTTGTGATCATAAGCCTTGATTTTTATTCTCACACGCAGATTCTGCGTTGTTTCTGTCTTTTTCATTGCGTCATTTTAAGTGAGTACTTGACTATCCTCTTCTTGAGAGAATGGTCGCGGGAGCAACCGATTTCCAATTACTCTCCGCTCGATTCCCTGAAGGCCTGTCCATAAACGACGGGAACTATTTCAAGATCTTTGTTACGACGCCGGCACCAACCGTGCGGCCACCTTCACGAATAGCGAAACGCATACCCTCTTCCATGGCAACAGGTGCCAAAAGTTTGATTTTGAGTTTCACCGTATCACCAGGCATAACCATTTCAGTTCCTTCTGGCAATTCCACTTCACCGGTCACATCAGTAGTGCGGATATAAAATTGAGGTTTATATCCTTTGAAAAATGGAGTGTGTCGTCCGCCTTCTTCTTTGGAGAGAACATACACCTCACCATCGAATTCAGTGTGAGGAGTAATGGAACCAGGCTTGGCCAAAACTTGTCCGCGCTGGACATCTTCTTTCTTGATACCACGAATCAGAATACCGGCATTGTCTCCGCATTCACCGCGATTGAGTGATTTGTTGAACATTTCGATACCAGTCACAACGGTCTTCTTGGTCTCAGTGAGACCGATGATTTCCACTTCTTCGTTGATATTGATGACTCCGCGCTCGATACGTCCGGTGACAACCGTACCACGACCTTCAATCGAGAAGATATCTTCGATCGGAAGGAGAAATGGTTTGTCCAAATCACGTACTGGTTGTGGAATATTCTCATCGATGGCCTTCATAAGATCCAAGATACATTTCGCATCTGGGTCTTCAGCTGACTTCACATTCAAAGCCTTGAGAGCACTGCCACGAATAATGGATGCCTTATCACCATCGAATTCATATTTGGAAAGGAGTTCGCGGATTTCAGCTTCGACGAGTTCAATCAATTCCGGATCATCTACCATATCTACCTTGTTCAAGAACACAATGATAGCAGGGACACCCACCTGGCGAGCCAAAAGGATGTGTTCACGGGTCTGTGGCATAGGACCATCAGTCGCAGACACAACAAGGATAGCGCCATCCATCTGAGCAGCACCAGTGATCATATTCTTTATATAGTCAGCATGACCGGGACAGTCGACGTGCGCGTAGTGACGAGCTTCTGTCGAATATTCACAATGAGCAGTTGCGATAGTGATACCACGCTCACGTTCTTCTGGAGCTTTGTCAATTTCGTCAATACCTTTTTCTGTTGCCATACCCAAAAAATGCTGGACGTGCAGAATGGCTGCGGTCAAGGTTGTTTTCCCATGATCGACGTGACCGATGGTACCGACGTTTACGTGTGGTTTACTGCGATCAAATTGCTCTGCCATAGCCTTATCGTATGAGTAAGCATCATCTTCACTTTCGTAAAGCTTTGCGTCCTCCTAATAATTACGAATTATATGTATTACTCAAATGTTTCTTTTTCGCCAAATTTTTTCCAAATACAAATGAAAAAAGCTTGGGTAAAAGCATCATTGAGCATAATAACAACTTGCCTGATATCTGTCAAGTCTTCATAGATTATCAACAAAATATCTCTTTAGAAAGTCCATCTTATCACTTAAACATACGGTTTGTTACCACTCATTTCTCCAGTCCCCAACACAAAGATACCGCTACATATTCCCTCCATCAAATTCTGACGAATGGAAGGAGGAAGGGTCGAGATTGTCGAGGCAACGAACGTTGATCATTACTGTCGGCTTGCCGTCCTTGCCAGCCCCACGGCCGAAAGATTGGACTCCACAGACTTTACAGAAAAGATGCGCGATGGCTTTTTTATTAAATCGATATTCCGTGAGCAGATCCTCACCAGAAAGAAGCGTGAATTGTTCCGCTGGAACAAATGCGAAAATAAATCCTTTTTTCTGACAATGTGTGCAATTGCACGTCATCGTATGAGAGAGATCAGCTTCAACTTCATACTTCACTCCCCCACAATGACATCCTCCAGTATATTTCATAGAACTCTTTTACATATGAATTATATGAGCTTTTTCATAAACAGATCCTTCATCCCCTCTATGAAACAAACAAAAACCAACCCTCTTGGCTGGTTTTTAAAATTCGTAACAACCTTATTTCGCTTCCCCTGCTGGAGTACGCGAGCCGATGATTTCAGTCGCCACATTCGTCGGAACTTCCGCGTAGTGACCGAATTCCATCGAATAGTTGGCACGTCCCTGAGACATCGAACGCATCTGGGTCGCATAACCGAACATCGAGGACAATGGTACTTCAGCGTGAATTTCTTTCACCGCGGAATTGCCTTCACCACGAGCATTCATTTCTTTGATGACACCACGCTTGGAAGAAATATCACCGACGATATCACCCATAAACTGTTCCGGAGTGATAACCACCACTTTCATAATCGGTTCAAGAAGCACTGGACGAGCCTTGCGACATGCGTCTTTGAACGCCATCGAACCGGCAATACGGAAAGCTGCTTCAGATGAATCGACATCATGATAGGATCCATCATACACCGTGGCCTTGATGTCCACCATCGGATACCCTGCGAGCACACCAGTCAGCATCGCTTCCTGGACACCTTTATCGATCGGTTTGATGAATTCCTGTGGAATAGCTCCGCCTTTGACTTCGTTCAAGAATTCATAGCCCATCCCCGGTTCTTCCTGTGGTTCGACACGAAGCCAACAATGACCGTACTGTCCACGACCACCTGATTGACGAATAAACTTCCCTTCTGATTCCGCCTTATCACGAATCGTTTCGCGATACGCTACCTGAGGACGACCGACATTGACTTCGACTTTGAATTCGCGCTTCATCCGATCGACGAGAATATCGAGGTGGAGTTCTCCCATACCAGACATAATCGTCTGACCAGTTTCTTCATCGGTATGTACGCGGAATGTCGGATCTTCTTCGAGAAGTTTCTTTAGTGCCATACCCATTTTCTCTTGGTCGGCTTTCGTTTTCGGTTCGATAGAAATATCAATAACCGGCTCCGGAAACGTAATCGATTCAAGAATAACTGGGAATTCAGGATCGCAAAGCGTGTTCCCTGTAGTCGTCACTTTCATACCGACGAGAGCGCCAATGTCTCCTGCTGTCAGCTCTTCGATTTCTTCGCGGTGATTGGCGTGCATACGGAGGATACGACCGATACGTTCTTTCTCATTCTTACTGGAATTAAGTACATACGATCCGGCTTTCACCGTACCAGAATACACACGGAAAAATGTCAACTGTCCGACGAATGGATCAGTCGCTATTTTGAAAGCCAGTGCCGAGAATTTCTCATCATCTCTCGTCTCACGAATCACTTCCTTCTCAGTTTTTATATCGATACAAACGACTGGAGGAATATCAATCGGTGATGGCAGATAATCCACAACCGCATCGAGCATCAATTGAACCCCCTTGTTGCGGAGAGCTGTTCCAATAAGCACCGGGTGCAATTTCACACTGATTGTCGCTTTGCGAAGAGCTACCTTCAATTCTGGAACTGATATTTCTTCGCCATTGAGATATTTTTCCGTCAAAGTATCATCCGTTTCAGAAATTTTTTCTACCATTTTTTCACGCCACTCTTTTGCCTTGTCGATAAATTCAGCCGGGATTTCTCCTTCAATCACCTTCTCTCCCATTTCCCCATCGAAGGTGAATAATTTCATCGTCATCAAATCAATCAAACCATAGAAATCACCGCGGAGTCCCATCGGATATTGAATAGCGACAGCGTGAGGCGTGAGGCGATTCACGATGGAGTCGAACGCTTCTTCGAAGACAGCTCCTTCTTTGTCAATCTTGTTGATAAAACACATCCGAGGCACATTGTACTTCTCCGCTTGACGCCACACGGTTTCGGATTGCGGTTCGACACCTTCTTTACCATCGAATACCACCACACCACCGTCGAGAACGCGAAGTGATCGTTCTACTTCCACCGTAAAGTCCACGTGGCCAGGCGTGTCGATGATATTAATGTGGTGTCCCTTCCAAAAACAAGTAGTAGCGGCAGACGTGATGGTAATACCGCGTTCTTGCTCTTGTTCCATCCAGTCCATAGTGGCCGCCCCCTCGTGCACTTCACCGATCTTGTGAGTGATACCGGTATAAAACAAAATACGCTCCGTCGTGGTGGTCTTACCAGCGTCGATGTGCGCGATGATTCCTATATTGCGATAATGATCGATGGGGGTTTTGCGAGACATATTATAAAATAAGAATTATGATTTTAAATTTTAGATTTATGAATAACACCTTCAAATTTCTGCTAACGAGAACCGCTTCATTTTTTTTCCTGTAATCACTACCTCATTAAAAAAACTCTCGATCAGCCTGAGAAAAACAATCCCTTTCAGCGATTCGTTGTCAACCCGATACAGCACCCATACACCATCCGTTTCTTCAATAACCACCAAATCGACAACCGTATAGCACAACTCCGGATGCTTGTAATGAAAGTACTGTCTCCCTGCCAGCACTCTTTCCTTTGTTTCTTATAAAGCACTTTTCAGTTCTTCAGCCGTCGTATGCGCCATAAAACCATTTATTTTTGACGAAAACCAAAGATTCTGAGAAAGATAAAAATCGCCAAGCGATCTTTTATTCTTAAATCATAAATCCTAAATCATACACCACCTGCTAGGCAAAATGTGCAAAAGCCTTATTCGCCTCGGCCATACGGTGCGTTTCTTCACGTTTCTTCATTGCAGAACCGAGTTTGTTCGAAGCATCGAGGAGTTCATCGGCCAGCTTTTCTGCCATCCCCTTGCCCTTACGCTTGCGACAAGCATCACGAATCCAGCGCATAGCGAGTACCTGGCGACGTTCACCAGAAACAGGCACTGGCACCTGATAATTAGCACCACCGACACGACGAGATTTAAGTTGCAGGAGCGGAGAGACATTCTTGATAGCCTGCTCAAAAGTATTCAGTCCGCCTTTCTTGGTACGTTCGTGAATGATGTCAAAAGAATCATAGATAATTTTCTCAGCCACGCTTTTCTTGCCATTCCACATAATCATTCCCACAAAATGACCCACCAACGGATTACTATAGAGGGTATCCGGTTTCCATTCGCGTGTAAATTGTCGTTTTCTTCGTGGCATATCGTAAAAATTTCTCAATTCTAATTACTCATCTCTTCTAAAGAATTCACCTCATTAATCTTTCTTCTTGTCTTTCTTTTTGCCGTACTTCGATCGGCTCTGTTCGCGATCAACACCCGAAGCATCGAAAATACCACGGACGATATGATACCGCACGCCTGGCAAATCTTTCACGCGACCGCCACGGATCATAACGATAGAGTGTTCCTGAAGGTTATGACCTATACCTGGGATATAAGCAGTCACTTCCATACCGTTCGTCAAGCGTACACGGGCAATTTTTCGCAAAGCTGAGTTCGGTTTCTTTGGAGTAGTAGTAGACACCTTGATACAGACACCTCGCTTGAACGGACTGTCATGAAGTGTATTGCGGTTCTTGACGCTGTTGATGGAATAGGTCATCGCAGGAGACTTCGACTTCTTGGAAGCCGTTGTACGAGGATGTTTGATAAGCTGGTTGATCGTTGCCACAAAAATTGAATTTAGAATATTGAATTGAGAAAAAAGATGAAATCTATATTGTAATAAAATAGAAAAAGCCTTTGCTTTTCCGTACAATCTATATTACCGAATAGGTTTAATCCTGTCAACCCCCGCTCTATTTCGACAAACACATTTTTCCATTTACAAAGAAAACCGCAGAAACAAGCTCAATACGAAGTTGATGAAAATACTGATGTACGTGGAAAAAAAGAAAATAACAAATATAAGTACGAATAAGCCATATTGTTCCAAAAAGAATACTGTCCGTTCACGTAGCGGTACGAGAGCGTAGAGCAATTTGGAACCATCGAGCGGTGGCACTGGAAGTAGGTTGAAACAAGCCAAAACGACATTCCAAAAAATCACGAGAAGCAACAGTCCAAAGAATACATTGGCAAACGAACCTGAAAGTGCTTCTGCCAAAAGCGCGAAACGGTCGAGAAAATTCCCACCACCGCTGATGACTCCGACAAAGCGATCCATAATATCTATCTTGGCAAGATACGTCATCGGTAATATCTTAGCAATAAGTGCTGCGATGGTCGCTAGAAGAAGATTGATTCCCGGACCAGCCAAGGCGACCAGTGTCGGCCCCCATTTCTGATTACGCAAATTGTAAGGATTATAGGGAACCGGTTTTGCCCACCCGAAAGCGAATCCCGTACTGACGAATAAAAGCACCGGCAAAATAACCGAACCGAACGGATCAATGTGTTTGAGAGGATTCAGGTTCAGACGATCGGCGTATTTCGCCGTCATATCCCCGAGCCACAAAGCTACCACGCCATGTGACACTTCGTGAATGATTACGGAATACACAAGCGTTAAAAGATAAAACCCTATGAGGACTATTTCATTGACCATATTTTTTTGAAGAGAAAATGTGATGCCTTGCCAGAAAGGTAAGTATATGATACATTACTTTAAGTAATATCCCTAGAGTACCATTATGAGTCGAATGTGCCAACTCACCGGACGAGGAACAGCATCAGGCAACACCCGTAGCCATTCCAATATCGTCACTCGTCGAAAATTTAAAATCAACCTGCAGACCAAACGCATCGGTGGTGTGAAACTGCGTGTTTCTACCCGTGCTCTGCGTACTCTTGCCAAAGTTACCAATTAAGAAAAAATTTTCTTATCAAAAAAACCTCTATCACGGAGGTTTTTTTATTGTCGGAGTATTGGGAATCGAACCCAAACTACAAGACCCCCAGCCTTGCGTACTACCACTATACTATACTCCGATATATTTATCTGCCGTAGGCAGGCTACATCCCGGTTCCTATTTCAGATACTCATTATACCTCAAAAAAAGGCAGTCTTTTTTGAGAGACTGCCTATCTGATATGAAAGTCTATTCCAAAATACCATCGAGGTTTACATCGTACAAAATCTGTTCCTGAACGAGACGGTAACTAATGATTTCGTTTTCCTGAAACCAGATCGGAATTTCCCTCTCTGCTTCCGCTCTATCTTCCGAACAGTGCACGAGATTACGCACGGCACGATTATCCAAAGCAGAAAGACTATATGAATCGACAGTGAGATCCCCTCGAATCGTTCCGATATCGGAAGATGTCGGCTCCGTACCCCCCACAAGTTTCTTCACGATCATCGTGGCAGCATGCCCTTCTACGATAGCTATAAGACTTGGCCCGCAGGTCAGATAATCGACAATCGTCCGAATGATATCTTTGCCATACTCTGCCGGCTCTTTCTCTATCGGGAGATTGTGTTCCTTACGATCATTAACCATCCGTTCTCCTTTTTTCTGATACCACTCATCGTCTTTACTGTAGTGTTTCCAACACTGATCTTCGCTCGCGACAACAAACTTCATCGCTGTGAATTTCAGTCCGGTACGTTCAATACGACGGATGATTTCCCCCATCAAAGTGCGCTGGATAGCATCCGGTTTGAGGATGATGAGTGTGCGTTCCTTCTTCTGATGTGTTAGCATAGTATTTCTTTCCTAGACAATTACGCTATTACGAACGAGTATGACACAAAAAAACAAAACTAGCAACTCATACACTTCTACACACCTAACGTAACGAACAAAGGAACTTTCTTTTTCTGCCGTACTATCGTGCAAAAACGCATTTCGCCAATATTTCCGTGCAAAGATAACGGGTATCTCCGTCTGTATCCGTTCGGCGAATCTTCACATTCTTTTCCTCGAGACGTTTCAGGACATCCGGACTGGGATGTCCATAGCTATTTTTCCCGACAGAGATCACTGCTTCTTGTGGCATAAGCCTCTCCAAAAAATCAGTACTTGTGGAATAACGAGAACCATGGTGAGCGACTTTGAGAATATCAACGGGGCGTATATCCGGAAGCATCTTCTCTTCACTCGGTAGATCTCCAGTAAAAAGCATCTGTGTCGTTCCATAAGTGAAGCGCGCGACAATACTGCCTGTATTGGTTTCTGCTGCCTCTTCAGGGAGTATCGAAAGCGGATATTCGATGAAGATGTCCCCCTCGCCGGGCAACTCCACTTTGGTTCCTCGAGATATCTTCAAAATATCCGTTTGATTTTCCACCAGAGCTCTCTTCAGAAGTACGAAGGCTTCTGTCTTGCTCTCCGCTCCGGTGTAGAGGAATTTTTCCACCCGATATGCTGAAAGCAAAGACGCGAAACCGCCGATATGGTCGGCATCAGGATGTGTCGCGATCACGATTTCTATCGTTCGATCCCAAAACGGCAGGTGTCTTCCCAAACGCGCCAGAAGATCCTTGCCAGATCGTCCACCATCGATGAAAATCTGATTCGATCCTTGGGAAAAAAGTATTGCATCACCTTCTCCGACATTGAGGAATATCACTTCTGTTGTTTTTTGATAGGCATCAATCCACCGGATGGCCACAAAGACACACACCGTACAGAGAACAAGTACCAAGAAACTACAATACACTTTCTGTCTGGACATATTTGTGAGTGGAATATTTTCTCATTAAGAGAATAACAGAAAGGAGAAAAGCATACCAGAGGAGAAGCAGTATCGGATGGAAAGCTACTCCTTGCACTGCATAAGGGACGGTACTCAGTCGTTCGACAGCGTACGTAATAATTCGAAGCAAGCCATAAGCGATACTAGCAGGCAAAATATGGAGTCCCGGCAGAATAAAAAATCCAAGCACGGAGATGAATGTCACGCCCATCGCATACGGCACAAGCGGAAGGAGAAGAATATTCATAATAAGCGCGAAAGGTGAGAAAATATGAAATTGATAGGCGATGATCGGCACGACAAAAAGTTCTACGGAAAACGTCAAAAGGGCTATTTCAAGGAAACTCCTCCCAAAAAATTCTCGAGGAATAAACTGATCGATATATGGTGCAGAAATGATGATAGCGAGCGTGGCAAGAAACGAAAGCTGGAAACCGATATCATAACGTAATAAGAGCGGTTGGAAAAGGAGCATCACCACGCCTGCAAACAAGAGCATATTGATTCCTCGCGATACTCTCCCAAAAAAGAGTGCCATAAATGCACAGACACCCATAACGCCAGCCCTCACTGCCGAAGCAGGAGCTCCGACAAGAAAAATAAAAAGGATGATTCCGATAACAGCGAACCAGAGAGCTTGCCGTCGCCACAAACCAAGGGCGATCCCTATGATAACAAACCCTTGCGCAATAAGCGCGATATTGTATCCGGAAATAGCCACGATATGAGAGAGACCCGCGATGACGAATCCTTGCTTGAGTGTCTCCGGAAGACGATTGCTTCCTCCTATTATCAGTCCTGCCGCCAATCCTGCTTCCGGTTGCGGTAGACTTTTATTTACAGCATTTTCAAACGCCCGTTTCGGCAGGAAGAAGAATCTCATAAAACGCGCCTGATTATCCTCTGACAACACGTCCGCCTGCGATGCTTTGGAACAAACATATCCGATATTGTCTTTCGCAAGGAACATCCGATAATCGAATTCCGGATCAAAATTTCTCGGCAACTCCACATCACAGGAAAATGCGATGTTCGCCCCGATCACGATATCTGTCGTCCTCGGTGCTTGCCAAAGGATCTTCTCTCGCGGACACCACCCGCTAATACAGGACTGTGCCTGTATGATAACCTGCTTGAAAAAACTCTTCTCTTCCGGATCACTCACCACACGGAAAGTACCGACGACTTCCCCACGATACAGAGTACCCTCGCGAAAATGATCCACACTCTCCGCTACCAAGACAACACCAGAAAGAAACAATATCGATGGAATGATAAAAAAGAATGTTTTTTTGTATGGAAACGCTATCAAGAGGGCTATGAAAAACGCTGTACCGAGGATGAGAGACCAGATCGGAGGAACGAAAAAAGAGCCCACAAAAACTCCTCCGATATATCCCAAACACGCCGAAAGAAAAACCTGATCCTTGGACATACGTTAGGGCAACCCAATGATTTTTTGACGGCTATTCTCGCCGGAAACGATCCATATATGACTCGGTGCTATACCG
Organism: Candidatus Moranbacteria bacterium CG_4_9_14_3_um_filter_45_14; assembly: GCA_002790675.1. Lineage (GTDB taxonomy): Bacteria > Patescibacteriota > Minisyncoccia > Moranbacterales > UBA1568 > UBA1568. Next base: position 18,525 of record PFVP01000008.1, read on the forward strand.
AAATGTTTCGCCAACAATTTGATGAGAAGATGGTTGGCTTTTTCATTGACCGGCGGAGCTGTCAAACGGACGCGGTATTCTCCTTCTTTGACACATTCCACCGTATTCTTTTTCGCCCGAGGAATGACCTTCACAGAAATCTTCGCCATAATGATTTATTCCAATGTCTCCAATACTCTGCGGAAACTTTTAGCACTGCCGAAAGATTTGTACACGCTGATAAACCGGATATAAGCGACATCATCGGCTTCTTTGAGTTTTTCCATCACCAAACTCCCTATCTCCCGACTCTGGATCTCACTCGTATGCTTCTCGTGGAGCGCATATTCTATTTCTCCCAGAATTCTCTCAATCTTTTCCTCGGCAGCCGGACGTTTTTCAAATGCACGCCGTAATCCTTTTTCAATCTTATTCCGATCATACTCTTCCTTACGACCATCTTTCTTGATGATAGATAGCCGAAAAATCTCCACTTCCTCATACGTGCTGAAGCGAGCATGACATTTCTCGCATTCACGACGACGACGGATGGCACGCCCTTCCTGCGTATCGCGTGAATCGATGACTTTTGTTTCTGGATGACTGCAGAATGGACAGTTCATAGGAAGAATAATAGATAAACAATCCGTATTTCACACTTGTAGTATACACCCTTATTTTCTACAAAAGCAAAACGCCTCTTTTCGAGGCGTGCTACTCTTTTTTCAAAACTATTTTTTCATCTTGCGACGAATAAATGCTGGGATTTCAAGGTCTTCTCCTCCCTCGACAAGCTCCTTCGATTCGTTGCGAGGGGCGAGATTACGTGGTTGGATTTTCTCTTCGATAATCATCACTGGCTGTTCAATACTGCGATTCGGAAAATGGAAATCATCCTCACCCTCATCTTTCTTTTCATTCTCCGAACGGTCTTCTGTCGTATGAGGCGTATGATGTGATGGAAGTTGAGAAGTCGGCGTCACGGTAAGAGGAGACCTATTTGTGATCAATCCAAGTGATGGTTCATTGACACGAGCGACATCGAAACCGGTGGCAACAACAGTAATCTGAATCTCTCCTTTACGAATCTGGTCATCGGTTACGGCTCCGAAAATAACCTTGGCATTCGGATCGATATTTTCAGTAATGATGCTTGCTGCCTCATTTATTTCAAGCATCGTCAAATCATTGGAACCAGAGATATTAAACAATACCCCTTTGGCACCATCAATAGAAAGCTCGAGAAGAGGACTATTGATGGCTGCTTTGGCGGCTTCTACGGCACGATTATCACCGGAGGCGATACCGATACCCATAAGGGCACTTCCGCTATCTTCCATAATGGCACGCACATCGGCAAAGTCGACGTTGACGATTCCCGGTTTCGTAATCAGATCGGAAATACCCTGCACACCCTGACGGAGGACATCATCGACGATACGGAAAGCATTGATGAGCGTTGTCTTGCGATCGATGATTGAGAGCAATTTATCATTCGGAATGGTAATGAGCGTATCGACGCGATCCTTCAAATTAACAAGAGCCTCTTCAGCAATAGCCCGACGTTGTGATCCTTCAAAAGCGAATGGCTTGGTCACGACGCCGACGGTGAGCGCTCCGAGTTCCTTGGCAGTTTCCGCAACGATAGGAGCGGCACCCGAACCGGTACCTCCACCCAAACCGCACGTGACGAACACCATATCAGCGCCTTTCAATACTTCTTGGATTTCATCACGATTTTCTTCGGCAGCCTGACGTCCGATTTCCGGATTCATACCAGCACCAAGTCCTTTAGTCAGATTTTTTCCGATGTGGATTTTCTCCTGAGCTTTGGAATTATGCAGTGCCTGTGCATCCGTATTGATAGCAACAAATTCAACACCCTTAATCTTGGCATCAATCATCCGTGTAATACCGTTACCTCCGGAACCTCCGACACCAACAACTTTAATCTTCGCAAACGTTTCGATATCAGGTTTGATCTCTGCCATATGTGTCCCCTTTAAAAAAGTTGGTTAAATAATCGATTTACTCCGTACTTTCTCTTTTCTCTCATCTCATCTTGTCACTCAGGGCAGAACGTTTCTTGAATTATCACTCTATCATAATGCGAGAAAACGTGTCAAGGCAACAGAAAACCCCAGGAAAAGAGTATTTTTCCGAGAGAATACATTGTTTATGTGTTTTTTCCCTCCACCAAAGCTATTTACGGAAGGAATTGTTTCAACCAACGTTTTATTTTCTTTATTACAGTATACACGCTTTCCGGAATAATGCCCATTATTTTACTCGGGGTGGAAAAAGGATTTTTATGTGAAGAGTTCGTTTGCGCCAAAAGCAACAATCCAACGGCTGTCGTAAACTGTGGAGTGTCTACTTGATCGAGTATGCCACCGAGTGGTTTTGGGTATCCGATTTGAACCGGTAGTCGCAATAATTTTTTCGCCAATTCGACTGCTCCGGGAAGAAGGGCTCCTCCGCCTGACAATACGGCTCCACCAGGCAAAAGTCCTTCACGACCGATATTCTTCAATTCTCCATTCACGAAGGAAAGAATCTCTTCGAAACGTGCTTCGATAATTTCTGCAACATGTCGACGAGAAACGAAAACGTCTTCCTGTGAATCAAAAACACTCAGATCAATCTCATCTTTCTTGCTGATTTCTTCCGGAAGGGTACTTCCGAATTGCAGTTTCACTGCTTCTGCAACTTCGATCGTAGTCCGTAATCCGATAGCGATATCATTGGTGATGTGTCCGCTCCCGACCGGCAGAACAGCCAGATGGAATAAATCCCCATCTTCGAATACGACAAGCGATGTCGTGCTACCACCTATATTGATGAGCACCGTACCGAGCTCTTTTTGTTTATCAGAAAGCACGGCTTCAGCAGAAGCCAGCGGTTCTACGACAAAACTTTCCGCAGTCGCTCCAGCTTGTTCAAGGCTATGAGAAATGCTTTTCAAATGCGATGTGCTCCCGCTTATAATAATAGCATTCATCTCAAGTCGTACCCCGCGCATACCGACTGGGTTCTTGATATTCTTCTGATCATCAAGACGAAAGTCCTTGGGAATGACATGAATGATTTCTCGATTAAGAGGCATTGTCAATCGTGCCTGCACTTCTTCAAGCACACGTGCTATATCATCTTCAACAACCTCTCCATCGGCTCGTCCTACCGCGACCACACCGAGAGCATCCTGACAGAGGATTTCTGTCCCACCGACACTCACGACAAGGCTCTCTGCAGGGTGACCGGCCATACGCTCAGCCTGTTCCAGTGCGTTATTGCATGCCTTGGCGACACTGTCCATATCTGCTACGACTCCACGCCGCATACCAAAAGAAGGCGTGATACCAACACCGATAATACGCAGTGGTTCTTCGGAAGAAATTTCCTGAGCAATCACTGCTCGAATTTCTGCAGAACCGATATCCAAACCGACAAAATAATGACCTCGTGACATAAAAGAAAAAATCAAAACCGTCGTAAAACAAGCACGATCAAATTGCTATCATTATTATACCCCGAAAATTTTCAAACGCAAAGAATGACCCCCCAGGGAGAGTCAGAATACCAGGATATACGGTAAGAAAATGACTATACCGATTGCAATGGTAGCAAATGTCGCAAGGAGCACCGCTCCTGCCATTACGTCTTTTATGATACGTGCATACGGATGAACTCGCGGTTTCAAAATATCCATCACTCGTTCCAGTGCCGTATTGGCAAGCTCCAAAGTAAGCACTAAGGCTATCGAGAGGACGATAAGCGATCGTTCCAGCGGAGTAAGCGGAAAGAAAAGCATCATACCGATGACAAAGATCCCCACAAACACTTCAACCTGAAAATTCTTTTCATTTCGCATCGTGAAGAGGATACCTTTCACTGCATACGAAAAACTGCGGAAAAATTGAGACATAAAAAATCACTACAATTATATCTTTTTCAGTATACTATTTTTCCAAAGGAAAAGCACCTGCCTCCACACCAATCGAGTTTCAATTCTGGAAAATATGCCTTCAACTTCTTTTAAACGTTCTCTTTGTGGGAATTTGCACAAGAATTTTTCTCCCTCTTGCTTAAACTCGATTAGTGTAGAGGTCTGTCACATTCTCCTGAATCATAAACATTTCTTCTTCATGATCGAATCCCACCAAATGCAGAACCCCGTGCGAAAATATATATACCATTTCACGTTCAAATGTCACAGCATCTTCCTTCGCCGCATCCTCGATGAATGTCGGGCAGAAGAAAATCTCTCCAAGAAAAATCTCATCTTCCTCTGCCTGTTTGAGAGTATCCTTATCGGTATACTCGCCGAAAGAGAGCACATCCGTAACACTCCCATTCCCGCGATATTTCATATTGAGCTCCTGAATCTTCTCCGCTGACACGGCAATCACATTGAGACTTATTTCTTTCCCTTCCAAAAAAGGAGATCGACACGCTTCAAGTGTCCGCACAGCAACAGTTTGGAAAAAATTTTCTGAAAAAGGAGTCTTTTCTTCCTCCGTATATTCTACGACAATATGCATAACATTATGAGAGAATATCTTCCACTATTCTACGGACGTCATCTCCCGAGGCACGGCCTGCCACTTGTTTCATCACGACACCCATCGCCTGCCCCATCTGTGTTTTGGAAGTCATCCCTGCTATCTTCAAGGCTGAGACGATGAGCGCTCGAAGCTCTTCTTCTCCCATCGCCTGAGGAAGATAGGCGGAGAGAAGGTTCAGTTCAGCCTCTTCTTTCAGGGCGAGATCCTCACGCGCACCTGCACGGAATTGCTCTACACTATCCTTGCGTTGCTTCACGAGACGCTTCAGAACATCTTCCACTTCGCTATCGGAAAATTCTTCAGGAGACTTACGTTTCTCGATTGCCACATTTTTCAAAGTGCTCTGAAATAAACGCAATGTATCGCGTCGTACAGTATCTCCCGACTTCATAGCTTCCTTCAAATGCACACTGATGGTTTCGTACAATGTCATACGCCTGTATTCAATCGGATTAGCCTCTCTATAATAGCAAACTCAACAGAGAATACAAATACTCTTGTATTTCCTTTCAAAATATCTTTTTTCATTCCCTTTCTTTCCATCGAACTTGTCTACCGACAGGCAGGCATTTCCGAAAAAAGATATTTTGAAAGGAAATAAAAAACGCCCTGACACAATGCCAGGACGGTTTCTTTCTGCGAAAAAATCTACATCTTTTTCTTGATGTCACGAAGGGCATCTTCATCGAACTTACCCAATTTTTTGAGACGATTGATTTCTTTGCGAATCTTCACTTTGTAGAGGGCTTCGTCGCGACGTTTACCACGGCTCTGCACCGGTTGATGAAAACGTATCTTTCGTACTTGCCTAAGCACTCCGCTTTGTTGTACACGACGTGAAAAACGCCGAATAAGACTTTCGGCTGTCTCTTTTTCTTTCTTCTTTACTTGAATCATAGAAACGACCTCCTTTCACTAGCTAGCTTGTAGCTTCCTAGCTTCTTAGCTTCATCAGCTAAAAAGTCAAGAAACTACAAACGTATTATTAAGGTATTTTTTAAATAAGTACTAAACGGAGTTTACCCCGTGTAATCTGGCCTCGCTGATCCGCCTTGACGGAACTACACAGGGTGAATATCTTCCGCCAATCGAGCCCCTCCCAAAAGGTGAAGATGGAGATGAGGAACCTCCTGTCCGCCATCTCTCCCCACCCGAATGAGCAGTTTATACCCTTTCTCGGAAATATTCAAGTCTCTGGCAATTCCCTGCGCCACCAGAAACATTTTCCCGATAAGTGGTGCGTCTTCTTCCGCCATTGATGCGATACTCTCGATAGGTTTCTTCGGGATAATGAGGACGTGGACAGGTGCAATCGGATGGATATCATAGAACGCCAAAATATCATCATCTTCATAGATGAATTTCGTGGGAATTTCTTTCCGGATAATTTTCAGAAAAACATTGTCTTCCATATTTTTTATTCACCCTTCTCGAACTCTTCTGCTGGGCGAATTATGTTCACTTCCTTTATTTTCAATTCCTGATTCGTCTTCAAAATTTTCTTTATAGCGTCCGCCAGTCTTTCGTGCGTCACGGTCTCCTGCGTGCCGGATACCATATCTTTGACGATAGCGGTATCATCGAGCGCTTCCTTCTGACCGATGATGATGGTCACTTCCGCTCCCATCCGGTTGGCAACACGCATCTGTGATCGCAGACTTCCGCGACCGAAACTCTCCGCGACAAGAAGACTGTTCCTTTCCAACTCAGAGAATAATTTCAGGCTCTTCTTCTTGGCCATATCGCCGAGTTGTGCCAGGAATACCCGCGCTCTCGGTTCCTGGTACGGCTTGACCTGGGTATGCTTCATCTCAAGGATGATACGATCGAGTCCCAATCCGAAACCGATAGCCGGAGTAGCTTCCCCTCCCATCATCTGGATGAGTCTGTCATAACGTCCACCTCCACCGAGTGAATATTTTTTTCCATCTTTGTCATTGGACCAGATTTCAAACACGGTCTTCGTATAATAATCGAGGCCGCGTACCAAACGCGTATTGATAGTATAGGGTAACTCAAGCTCATCGAGATACTCGAGCAAACGCTTGAAATGATCCCTCGATTCCTGATCGAGATAATCGATCGATTGCGGAACCTGTGCTGTCAGCTGGATGCATTTATCTTCCTTGCAATCCAAAATCCTCATCGGATTGGTCGTCAATCGTTCACGACAATTCTGACACAGTTTGCTTTTCTGCGCTTCCAAATATCGTACGAGGGCTTTCTCATATTCACGCCGTGACTCCGGTACGCCGATACTATTCACTTGGAATTCGATATTTTTCAATCCTAACTGCTGAACCACACGATATGCGAGTTGGATGGTCTGTGCATCCAAAATCGGATCACTTTCCCCGTATAATTCGAAATTTCCTTGCCAAAACTCACGGAAACGTCCTTCTTGCGGACGATCATACCGGTAAACAGGGCCAATAGAAAAAAGCTTAACCGGCTTGGGAAGGATGTTCATACCATGCTGGATATACGCTCGTGCGATACCCGCTGTAAATTCCGGACGCAGAGCCACCTTGTCACCGCCACGGGTAACGAAAGTATACATCTCCTTTTCTACGATATCTGTTCCGGTACCGATGAGACGAGTGAAAAGATTGGCATATTCCACAAGCGGGGTATCGATACGCTGGAAACCGTACTCCTGCGATGCATGCGTGAGTACTCTGCGTACGCGTTCCCAATAGGGTTGATCTTCAGGCAGGATATCACGCATACCACGAAGAGCCTGAAGCGACAACTTGTCTTCGTTGACGTTCGCATCCGATGCCTTCTTGGATGTTCCGTGCTTCGCGCCAGTTTTCGTTAGGCTCGTTTTTTTTATGCCTTTCTTCTTTGCATTTCGAATGATCAGATTTCGAGAAATTTTCTTCTGAGGCATATCTATTCGATTAAAGGCTTACAATTATTAGTAAAGTGAAAGTTGTTTGATCGGCCATGCTCGCAAAAGCACACGTCCTATGATTTTATCTTTTTTTATCGAACCAAAGGCACGCGAGTCATAACTGAACATTCTGTTGTCACCCATCGCGATATAAGCATCATCTCCGACGCTCATCTTGGGCATATCCTTGGTCAGAATATCCAAACCGATGTAGGCGCTTTCATCAAGTACGAAACCATCCGGATGAGCCGTATTGTAAACAATCACTTTTCCCTGACGAACTTCCACGGATTCTCCCGGCAAACCGATGACACGTTTGATGAAGAACTGTTCCGGATTTTTCGGATAACGAAAAACAATCACGTCTTGACGCTCAATAGTTTTGAAAGGATCAACTGCAAAATGAAAGCTGTCCGTAAGGTTAACATCTGTCTGTTTGTATCCGAACTCACTCACGACAAGATACTGTCCATCTTCGAAATTCGGTTCCATACTTGATCCTTGAACAAAGAACGGTTGGAATAAAAAGACACGAACAGGTATAATGATAACTACAGCCAAAAGAAAAACCTTGGCCATTTCCAAAAGGAGTCCGCCGATACCGAGATATTCGACTTCCGTTTCTGGTGATTTTTTGGAGATATCATCCGTATATCCTGTCATAAAAAAGTTGTTTCGCCGGTACCGGCAAAATGCATCTCAAAGTAAAAACATTCACATTCTAACAGGTTTTTAACGCTTTGGCAAGGGTGAAAAACCGCTTTCTTAAGCATAAAAACAACTTCTCTATGGATAGTCTCCATAAATCTTCTCCAACTACGACACCTACTTCCTTCGAACGCCAAGTGAGAGATTCTTCGCATTTCGTCTTACCCCATCCTCTGCCAGCAATTCCTCCGCACCATTTTGTTTCTCCGCAACAGAAACAACCTCGACAAGGTCACGTTCGACGAAAACTCTTCATCGCATTTTTCATACTGCTCCTTATCGTCTTTCTTGGGGCTACCACTTTTTTTCTGTACAAAAGCTTCTCGATCGGACACACCATTCAATTTGAGAATAGTGCGAAACCTTCCTTCTTCTCCGATGTGAAACGTCTGGCTTCTTCACTCATCAAAACAGATGCGCCTCCTCTCCGCGGTGAAAAAGAAGGACGCATCAATATCCTCCTCCTCGGTCGAGCCGGAGAACATTATCCGGGGAGAAATCTCACCGATACGATAATGATTCTGAGTATCGATACAACGAACAAAAAAGTGTCGCTCCTCTCTCTCCCACGTGATCTCTATGCGCCCATTCCTGAGACGTTGCTCTTCACCAAAATAAATTCTCTCTATCAATACGGGCTCGATACAGGCGGTGGGGTCACACCTCTCCGCGAATCTCTCGAGACCATTACCGGTCAGACGATCCATTATTCTTTCATCCTCGATTTCGATGGTTTCGAAAAAGTAGTCGATGCATTGCACGGTATCTCGGTGGATATCATCCGGGATTTCTACGACCCACGCTATCCTGGAAAAAATTACAGTTATGAGACGTTTGAGATAAAAAAAGGATGGCAGACACTCGACGGCGCGACGGCGCTCAAATACGTCCGCGAACGGCACAATGATCCGGAAGGCGACTTCGGCAGAGCCAAGCGTCAGCAACAGGTTATCCAGGCTATCAAGGACAAAGCATTCTCTCTCGGGACATTCTTCAACATTTTCACCGTGAACAGTATACTCACGGCGCTCGGTGAAAGCGTACAGACGGATATGTCACTCGATGATATGGAGAAATTTCTCAGTCTCATCAAGAAGCTCGATACGAAAAATGCCACTTCCATCGTTGTCGATGCCTGGAAGAAAGAAAGCCTCCTTCGTGTCTCCCACATCCAAGTCGGTTCTGTGGCAGCCTTCATACTCGTTCCGCGTATCGGCAATTGGAGCGAAATTCGCGATGTCAGCGAAAACATTTTTCATCTCGACACAATCAAAGATCGACAGAACAATATCAAAAAAGAAAATGCTTCTCTCACGCTACTCGCCCTACCGCAAGATACCGATCTCGCCCAAAAAATGAAGGCGTACATCATGGAGGAAATGGGATTCGAGGATGTAACGATCATTTATCCCAACACTTTGAAAAACCATCCGGAAAAGAGTATGATTGCAGATAGAACCGGTTTACAAAAACCCTACAGCCTCGATGAACTGATAAAGAAATTTTCTTTGAAAAAAGATGGTTCGTCTCTTCTCCCTCAATCGGACACGTCTGATTTCGAAATTACCATCGGGAATGATCTCGCAGACACGTTTTCATTTGACGACAATCTCAGCAGTGAAGTCCCTGAGGGTGCTTCATTCCCCGAAGTCCTCCCTCCGCAAGAAAACATCCGTAAGGAATAGCGATTTCACCTTTAATTTTTTAAAAGAAATACCCTCATCGAAAGCAATCTTTTGTCTCTGCCCTAGACCTGTCTGCCGATTTATCTGCCGTAGGCATGACAGGCAGGCTCATCAATACTTTCGTGAAGATATTTCTTCTCCTTATGAAAATTATCATCGGACTCGGCAACCCAGGAAAAGAATATAAAAACACTCGCCACAATGCGGGATTTCTGTGTGTGGATTTTTTACAGCAAGCATTCGGTTTCGAACCATTCACTTCGGATAAAAAGATGTCTGCAGAAATAAGTTCGGGGACACGAAACGGTGAGAAGGTACTCCTCGTGAAACCGATGACATTTATGAATAATTCCGGTACCGCGGTACAAGCACTCCTACAATTCTACAAACTCACACCGGCTGATATCATCATCATTCACGATGATATCGATATCGCATCTGGGACATACAAGACTACCCTTTCTTCCCGTCCTGCCGGTCACAATGGCGTTGCAGATATTATGGAAAAAATTGGCACTCAAGACTTCTTTCGCATCCGTCTCGGTATCGGACGCCCTACCGAAATTTTGGGTGTCTGTATACCACCACACGACTATGTCCTCCAAAAATTCGGAGAAGAAGAGCTCACAAAACTACAGACACTTTTTCCAAAAATAGCCACCGAAATCTTGCCATAGATTGAAAAAGCAAGAAGAGAAAACAAAACCGCCCCCTGTCTATCAAAGGGCGGTTTCATCTTTCGCGAAAAAGTTCGGTTATGCCTTGACAGCAGGAGCTTTTTTCTCTTCCTTGTTGCCACCCTTCTTCTCGGTATCGATAGCTTCATCGGGAGCAACAACACCTTCTTTCTCAACACCCTCTACTTTAGTAACGTCTCCTTCTACTTTCTCGTCAAGGGCAGCTATTTCAGCCTCTGTGCGCGGTGCTTCGACAAGAGCGACCGTAGTGTCCATTTCTATCAGAATTTCAACACCGGCAGGAATTTTCATATCCTTGATCTGGATATGGTCTTCAAATGTTTTGAGTGATGAAAGATCAACAGAAAGTGTATGTGGCAAATCCTTCGGCAGACAGCTCACCAATATTTCTTCTATCGGTTTTAGAAGGATGCCACCCATTTCACGGACAGCCGGCGCTTCACCGACGAATTCAAGCGGAACATGCGCCTCCAATTTCTCATCCATACGTACCTGGAAAAAATCAGTATGGGAAAAACGGCCGGAGAGCGGATCTACTTGCACATCCTGGACAATGACATTCACTTTCTTTCCTGTCTCAGGGATAATTTCGACGATACTGCTCTCACCTGCTTTGGCATACAATTTGGAAAAATCCATATACTGCACCCAAAGCATCTGTGGTTCCGTACCGTGACCATACATAACAGCCGGGATAGAACCTTGCTTACGCATCGTATACAAATCTTTTCCTGCTTGTCCTCGTGCCTTCACCTGGAGTGTAAATTCTGACATAGCTCTTCTTTTCCCTTTATCTGAAATTATATTAATGCTTCGACACCACCTTCATACTGTTTCAAAAATTGATGCGCCTCAATGACCTGATCCGACGAAACCGCTTGGCCGAAGAAAACCCTACGCGCCTCACTTTG
>PFVP01000023.1 GCA_002790675.1 Candidatus Moranbacteria bacterium CG_4_9_14_3_um_filter_45_14
GTTGGTTTCCTATCTGCTGTAGGCGTGTGTTGCTTGAGAGAACTCTTTCCTAGTACGAGAGGACCGGAAAGAACGAACCTCTGGTGTATCTGTTGTTCCGCCAGGAGCATCGCAGAGTAGCTACGTTCGGGTAGGATAACCGCTGAAAGCATCTAAGCGGGAAGCCAAGCTCAAGATAAGGCAACAGTATCAGTTTACTGATACAAGATTTCCTAGAAGATTACTAGGTTGATAGGCTGCAGATGTAAGTCCTGGGAAGGATTCAGTCGAGCAGTACTAATAAATTTATTCAACTTTCTTTTTTCTCATCTTGTTTTATTCTCGCAAGAGGGTAAAGTGAGTTGCGGTTAGCAGTGAAGAGTGCTTGGTCCTGTGAGAGAAAAGTCGTTGCAAGCGACTGAAGTTGCGTCAGAGGCGCAGCGTTCTCTAAACGGGAAAAAGGACACACAACATTATATTTTAGACAGACAATCTGGAGACCTGCCCGCAACGCTCTATACCTGCCAGAAACGCTGTATCTACTGCGGGCTGGCGTAGTATCGCGGGCAGGGGAATTCCTTATATGTTTTTGAGGGCAGAGTATCCGGTGCTTTAAGCGTTGTGGAAACACCTGATCCCATACCGAACTCAGCAGTTAAGCACTTCAGCACCGATGGTAGCCTTCAGTGGCAAGAGTAGGACAGTGCCGGGTACCCTGAACTCAAAAATAATGTAAGAATAGGTGCAGTTTTCCGCCCAAGGTGGATCAGCCTCGGACTGGAAGCACTTCAGCACCGATGATAGCCTTCAGTGGCAAGAGTAGTCCGCCAGCTGGCGGAAGTGCCGGGAACGCCTGCACGCCTCCAGAGGGTTCCTCTTCAAATTCTTTTTATAAAATACAGCCTGAACAAAGTTCTCTCCCAAGGCGGGCAGGGTTTTTTTGTGTCTCTATTGAATACCAGAGAAGTTTTCTGTCGTAAGAATCTTTCCGGGAGGCTTGAAAGCTTTTTGAGCACGCCTGCTTGCCGGTAGGCAGGGTTCCGTCGTATTCGACGGATCAAAAAGGTTTCACGCAGGGAGCTTTCTCGCTGGAGAAAATGACTGTCTACCCAGGAAGGTTGCTTGTGCAGAAAATTTCAACAGTATATTTTCTGGTAAAAAATTGCTTTTGCTCAGAAAATACACTCACTCAATAGCAGTAGAGAAGTATGCTATAATGTCAGTAATATACCCGCTGATAAAGACGGGGTTGATAAAATTTTCTACCATTATGTCTCGAGGAATCAAACAGTTTTTTGTTATCTGTACGTATTTCGTCATAACAATACTTCTCGGGGTGATGATCTATTATTCCTTTATCAAAGCCCCAGAGACCTGTTTCGATGGGAAGCAGAACCAGAATGAACAGGCGATGGATTGTGGCGGAGTCTGTCAGCTCGCGTGCAAGGAAATTGTTACCGGTGAGGAGATACAATTTCAAGAAACAGCATTCATCCGGAGTGGTGAAAATCGGTATGATATTCTTGGGAAGATACACAATCCGAACAGTGAAGTCGGAGCAACTTCATTTACATATACAGCATCACTTCTGGACAGTGCTGAGAAGGTATTGGCAACGCATTCCGGTACCGGATACATTTTGCCATTGGAAACGAAATATATTCTCGATTTCAATTTGGATATATCTGTCGCTCCCACTACTGTTTCTATCCATCTGAGTGACGTACAGTGGGTACGTTTTTCAGGATACCAGGAGAAACCAGCCGTGAGCATCTATCAGAAGCGGTATGATCAAATTTCCTCTGGTACCGGTTTCAGTGAAGTGTTCGGACTTCTTTCCAATGAAAGTTCGTATGATTTTCGATCGCTCATCGTACAGATTATTTTGCGTGATAGTACAGGAAAACCGCTTGCTCTCAATTCGACCGAAATGAACACTGTGCGTTCTCATGAGAACCGCGATTTCCGTCTAGTGTGGCCGAGTGCTTTTCCCGGAGCAGTGGAAAATGTCGAGATGGTCGTAGATGCGGATGTTTATCATTCCGAGAATTTCATTCGGCAATATCTCCCTGGAGGAAAATTTCAGGATATCACCCCGGCAAGAGGGTATTAGAAAAAATCAAAATATATCTTTGAAAGCGGTACCTGAAGGATTCTTTAATTCCAAGGCTTGTGTTTCGATTCTTTTTCAAATTTGATTTCGTATTGGTCGCGGTGACATTGCTTCTTTTGGGAGTGAGTCTGCTGACGCTGTATAGTCTATCGGTCGCTTCGGGGGTGGATTATTTTTTGAAGCAGACTGTTTTCGCCATATTTGGCCTGGTCAGTATGTTTCTCGTCGGTTTCTTGGATTATCGGCATATACAGAAATATAGTACGGCGCTTTATTTTTTGACGATTTTCATCCTTTCTCTCGTTCTCTTATTCGGTACGACGGTGCGTGGCACGGCAGGGTGGCTTTCTTTTGGTGTGTTTCAGATACAGCCGGTCGAGATTGCGAAAGTGACGCTGATTATATTCTTAGCCAGCTTTATTTCCAAGAAAAAATCAGAATTGGGCGAATGGGCGCGGGTTATCGCATCACTTGTGCTCTCTGCCGTGCTTATTTTCTTGGTTTTGAAACAGCCGGATCTGGGCTCGAGCTTGGTGCTCGTCGCTATCTGGATTGGGATGATTTTGGCTTCCGGATTACGGATGAAGCATCTCCTGGTTTTGTCTCTCCTCGGTGCGACACTTCTTTTTGGGAGCTGGTTCACTTTGGAAGGGTATCAGAAAGATCGTATCGATACATTTATTCACCCGGAATCTGACCCGCGTGGCAGTGGTTACAATGTCCTTCAGGCGATCGTGGCTGTGGGTTCTGGGGGAATTTCCGGGAAGGGTATCGGGCATGGGTCGCAGTCACAGCTCAACTTTCTCCCCGAAAAGCATACGGATTTCATTTTCTCCGTTGTTGCCGAAGAGCTCGGTCTTATAGGGGCGTTCTTCGTGATGAGTCTGTATCTCACCCTCTTGTATCGTGTCAAACGGATCGGTGATACAGCGAGCGATAACTTCGGGTATCTGGTAGCTGTCGGGACATTGGTGATGTTTTTTTCTCAAATCGCCATCAATATCGGAATGAATATCGGGTTACTTCCAGTGACAGGACTACCGGCTCCGCTCCTCAGTTATGGTGGGAGTTCCCTCCTCTCCACCCTCTTTTCTATCGGACTTCTTTTGAACATATATCACAGGAAAAAAGGCAACGAGGATTTCCGTATTTCTCTCGAAAGGGGGGTTATTGACTAAAAGATTGATTGTGTTCTTATATTTTTCCCTGATTGACGGAGTACTTTCTTTTTGCTAGAATAAAAGGGTTTAAAAAGCATCACTGCCCGCCGGCAGGCAGATTTTTCCTCTACTATATAACTTTATTATGAGAGCACTCCTTATCGCTCAGGCTGTTATAGCTATATTTCTTACCGTATCCATCCTTCTTCAAAATCGAGGATCCGGACTTGGGGGTGTTTTCGGCGGTGATTTCGGCGGCTATTATACCAAGCGTGGTATGGAAAAGTTTCTCTTATATGCTTCGGTATTGCTTGCTTTTATTTTTTTCGTCCTCGCCGTTATCAATGTGCGATTAGCACTTTCAGTAACTGTCTAAAATCTCAATACTTTATTTATAAGAAAAAACAAAAGCTTGTCTTATAAAATGCCCAGATTTTGGCTGAAAACTCCTCAAAGCTCGTAGGATTATCATGATAGTCCGCCTCACTTTTCAAAGTTTTCATCACGAAATCTGAACATTTTCTCAAGACATGAGATTTTAGACAGTTACTAATTCTTAAAATACGCGTATTCGTATCTTAGAATCCATTGCTATTTTGAAAAAGCTGAATTGGGCACGATTATTCCAGGCTTTGAAAACGAGAGACAAGATCATTGTTTCTTTTTTTGCCGTAGCCGGAATGGTCGCACTCTTTTTTTGGTTAGGTGCTTTGTATATTGTCTCTACGAAAGCGGTTCCAAAAGCTGGCGGGGAGTATACCGAAGGAGTAGCTGGACAACCACGCTATGTCAATCCTATCCTGTCACAAACCAGCGAGGCGGATGCTGATCTGGTAGAGCTTATCTATAGTGGATTGTTCAGTTATGACGCTTCCGGCAATCTCGTGAAGCGTTTAGCCACGGAGTACAGTATTTCGGAGGATGGAAAAACCTATACGGTCATGCTCCGTCCCGGAACGAAATGGCACGATGGAGAGGAATTGACTGCGGATGATGTTCTGTATACCGTCCAAGCTATCCAGAACCCGGCTTACAAGAGTCCTCTTCGTTCAGGTTGGCAGTCTGTCGATGTGGCAGTAATTGATCGTTATACAGTGACATTTTCACTACAGAAACCATACTTCGGATTTCTGGAAAACTTGACGGTGGGGATTTTGCCGAAACACATTTGGGAGAATATCGCTCCGGAGAACTTCTTCTTAGCTGATTATAACCTGGCTCCTATTGGTAGCGGTCCATACAGTTTTTTCAAATCTGAGAAAGACTCGAGTGGCAATATGCTTTCGTACGAACTGCGTGTGTGGAACGATTATTTCGATGGGACACCTTTCATTTCAAAAGTCATCTTCCATTTTTATCCCGACGAAACCGCCCTCATCGACGCATACAACAGGAAGGAAGTGCTCGGGATTGATTCTGTTATGCCGGAAAACCTTTCCAAACTTGAAGAACGCAAGAGTACGCATATTTATGCCATCAATATCCCGCGTATTTTTGCCGTCTTCTTCAATGTGACTAAGAATGTCCCTCTTGCAAGCGGTGAAGTGCGCGAGGCCTTGAATTATGCCACCGATCGGGACGCAATTATCCGAGAGGTGCTCTTCGACAAAGGACAACCTGCTTTGGGAGCTTTCCTTCCTTTTATGACCGGATATGATGCGAGTGTGACTATGCCATCTTTTGATAAGAATAAAGCGGAGGAGATTCTCGATGCGCACGGATGGGTACGCGGATCAGATGGCGTGCGCGCCAAGGGAAGTGTGGTTCTGGAAATGACGCTGACCGTGCCGGATTGGCCGGAACTCAGTCATACGGCTGATCTGCTCAAGATACAGTGGGAACAAATAGGCGCGCGGATAACGGTGAATGTCGTCGGGGCTTCAGATCTCCAGCAGAACATTATCCGTCCGCGTGAATATCAAGCGCTCCTTTTCGGTGAGGCGGCGATGCTTGATCCTGATCCCTATTCTTTCTGGCATTCGAGCCAAAAACGTGATCCGGGACTGAATCTCGCTTTGTTCGACAACAAGAGTGCGGACGATATTCTTGCATCGCTTCGTGAAGAGTTGGATCAAGAAAAACAAAAAGAAAAATACAGGGCTTTCCAAGAAATCTTGACCAAAGAAAATCCAGCTGTTTTTCTCTATACCCCGACCTATTCGTATGTTGTGAGTAGTGTCGTCAAAGGAATCGATATACAGAATATCGACACCGCTCATTCTCGTCTGAGCAATATCAAGGACTGGTATATCGACACCAAGAGAGTGAAAAAATAGATTGAAGATGTATGATTTTAGATGTTTGAATAAAATTCTTAAATCCCTGCCTGCCGGCAAGCAGGTAAAATCCCAAATCAACAAAGGAAGAGCACAAAAAATAAGAATTAAAATAATCTTTCAAGGATATGAAAAATAAACTGGATACGTATAATTTCCGTCAGATGATCATCGATAGTCCTAATCAATTCCGTGCAGGGTTTGATATCGCGAAAGATGTCCATATTCCAGGATTTTTCAAGTCTATTATGATATCAGGTATGGGAGGATCAGCACTTCCGGGGAACATCTTCCGTATTTATCTCAATGATCTTTTTCACAAGGACACTCCCGACGAGCAACCGCTTGCCATCTACCAGAACCGCTCTTACAATCTTCCTCCGGAAGCCTTCAAGGACTGTCTCAACTTCATCTGTTCCTATTCTGGCAATACGGAAGAAACCATCGCTTCTTTCGAAGAGGCACTGAAGCACAACCTTCCTTGTATCGGGCTTTCAAGCGGTGGGAAAGTGGAAGAGATGTGTCTGGCGAATGATATTCCCCATATCAAACTGCCCATCCCTTTCCTCGGATTTCAACCTCGTGTTGGCACTGGCTATTTTTTCGGTGTGATGTTTCAGGTGCTGGTAAACCTCGGTTTGATCCGTGATACTACGGAAGAGTTGCTTCTGGAAGTCGAGAAGATGAAACAATCTGTGCCGGACTTGGAAGAACAAGGAAAAATTTTATCGAAAAAACTTGTCGGGAAAACTCCTGTTGTATACGCGACACCACAGTACAAATCTGTGGCGATGGTGTGGAAAATTAAATTCAATGAGAATGCCAAAACACCGGCTTTCTGGAATTTCTTCCCTGAGCTCAATCACAATGAGATGGTAGGGTGGACGTTGCCCCAAGGGAAATTTATGATTCTGATGCTTCGTGATAGCGATACCCATCCGAGGATTCTGAAACGATTCGAAATAACAGCAGAGTTGCTCCGTAGTAAGGGTACTGACGTGGAAATGATCGATATGGTAGGTGCCAGTGTTTTCGAGAAGATATTTGGTACTATTCTCATCGCGGATTTCGCTTCGTATTATCTGGCATTGGAATATGGACAGAACCCGACGCCGGTGGATATGGTAGAAGAATTGAAAGCATTATTGGTAGCATAATAGAGGTATGTACAGTGTTATTTTGTGTGGCGGATCAGGGACACGTCTGTGGCCGATGAGCCGGAAAAATTTTCCGAAACAGTTTTTGAAACTCTACGGAGATAAGTCGCTTTTGCAAGAGACCTATTTGCGTATCCGCGCAATACTTCCCGTAGGGCATATTTTTTTCGTGACGAATGAAGATAACCGAGGAAATGTCTTGGAACAGATCCGTGATAGTGAGAAGGATTTTCCGGAGGATCAGATCATTATCGAACCTTCGGCTCGCAATACCGCGCCGGCCATCGCTCTTGCGATGAAATACTTGACTGAGAGAGTCGGAATAGATCAGGGTGAACCCGTGCTCTTTCTTCCATCCGATCATTATATCGGGAACAAAGATGCTTATCTGAAGACGGTAGAGCAGGCTCTTGGTGTCAAAGAGGATTGCATCGGAACGATCGGCATCGTACCGACGAAGGCTGAGACAGGGTATGGATATATCCTCAAGGGAGCGAAGAAATCTGATGATTCTTTTCCCGTGCTCGAATTCAAAGAGAAGCCGGATAGAGCGACCGCGGAGAAATATGTCACTTCGGGAGAATATCTCTGGAATTCCGGTATGTATTTTTTCAATACGCGTACATTCTTTCAGGAACTTTCGGCGTATGCACCGGAAATAGCCTCTTTCTTTGAAGATGATTTTGCAACGATTCTGATAAAGTATAGTTCTGCTCCGGCGGTTTCTATTGACTATGCTATATCAGAGAAATCGAAGCGAGTGGTCGTGTTTGCAGGGGATTTCGGCTGGAGCGATATCGGATCATTCGATAGTTTGGCTGATATTATCGGACACAATCCCACCGCGCGACACATCGGCATCGATTCAAAGAACGTGTATACGTATAGTACGGAAAATCGTCTGATAGCGACTATCGGTGTGGAGGATCTGATCGTCGTGGAGACCAAAGGAAGTATCCTCATCTGCAAGCGAGGACACGCTGAAGATGTCAAAAAAGTAGTGGAAAAATTGAAGGAAACTGAGCCAGAAGAGCTTTAAATAAGGGTTTTATACGGAGTATGGTTGACTCCCACACCAATTGAACTTTGGTATTTTAAAATGAAAACCGTACTCAAGTCTTACTTTAAAGAAGTCCGCTAAAGATAGAGATATAAGTATCCAAAGTTGAAGTTCAATTGGTGTGGGGGCGTTTCCTAGTCAATACCTTTGCATCACTTGAGAGGGCGTTTGATAATCAATTCCCATATGGAGTCTTTCTTCATTGTAGTAAGG
>PFVP01000042.1 GCA_002790675.1 Candidatus Moranbacteria bacterium CG_4_9_14_3_um_filter_45_14
CAGCCGAAAAACTCGCACATTCCCACACATCAGTCGTTGTGTTATAAGAAATTCCTTGGCCATTCGCACAGCCCTGAATGAGAGCGAGTTGATTCGATGAAGCGCCGGCGAATTCAAGACCAGAATTCGAAGACGTCGCCCCGACTCCATCGGCAGATGTGAGGAGGTTGACAGCAAGCGTCGGTGTCCCTCCTTCGGTTGATGAAGATCCTGTGATACCGTTTCCCGCAGTGATGGTCGCGACATAGTTGCCTACCGTATCCGCACCGAGATTGATAAGATTGGTGAACGTCTGCGAACCCGCGAAAATGATATCGCCTGTCATAGTCCCGCCAGCGAGTGGCAGAAATGCTCCGATCGAACCGGAAGAGATATCGCTAAACGAAGAACCATCATTCGAAAGCTGCCACGTCTGTGTCGTCGCGTTGAAACGAAGTGCCGGCGTATTCGTCGCACTGGCAACATTCAGAGAAAAATTTGTCGAGGCAAAAGATTTGTCTGTGCCAAGAGTGAAGACTTCGGAAGTCGTACCGGTATCGGTATTTTGGATATGAGAATTGCTATCCGGCGTCAGACGGGAATCATTTCCCAAAACAAGCTGATTGCTCGATGTTCCCGTGGGCAAATTCTTGATATTGATTTTTCCACTCTTACCGAGGAGTGGAATTTCTCCTTGTCTCGTCCCGATACTTTTTCCTTGAAGGAATTGGGAATTGATAGCATTCGGCACCGCACCCAATTGTTTACGTGGTACCATTTCGGAATCGGTACCAATCCGCATACCGACATAATAATCACCGTTTTCAAAATTGAGCGTACTCGGAAATGCTGTCACTGATCCCAAAAATACACGGAAGATACCATTTTTTACTGTAACGGTCTGTGTTTCTTCCCAGAGACGGCTCCCTGCATCGGTATTGGATGGGTATGCATCGGAAATTTCACGATTTTTATTGTATATTCCAAAACGTACTTCGTAGGTACCATTCGTCACGATACGATTATCGCTTCCAAAAAGTGACGCGGAAAGGCTTATTCGATTGATAGATGCGTTTATCGTCTGCGCAAAAACTGGTCGTAGATGAAACCACCCTGATATGATCATCCCTATCGCAAAAGCGAAAATGAGGGAAGTATGTGCTGTTTTTCGATTTTTATTTTTTACATAAAACGACATGTAATTTCAATCTGAAATGACACCCAAATTATAAGTACTGAACGGTACTTGAAATTGCACCAATCACCCTGAATGAAAACAAGTTTTCACCCGATTGCTCCCTAATAATTATAGCACACTTTTCATTTGTCAAACAATACTATTTCTTGATAGCCCAGCCAAAAACATCCCCTACCGCACCCGCTATCAAATCAAACAGAGAGACCGTTTTTGAACCCGTATAAACAGCGTGCTGATCGCTCGTCATTTCATTGCCGAATCTATCGCGCGAAACGATGGTGTAGATGTACGTCGAAGCCTGATCCAGACCGGGAACAATGAGACTGTGACTGAGCGAATAATCTTCTTCGCTTATGGTTTTTTTAGCTTGACCAAGGCCTTTGGAATATTCGATATCAGATTTCGCCAACTTGTTCGTTTTCCAATTCAGTACCAATTTCACTTCCGGCTTGTTCTTTTCTGTGAACGTTTCACCGCGAATATCGCTGATAGAGAGCGGATCAGGCGTGTCTTCCGTGAGAAGAAATTCAGCTTCTCCTCCGATGGCGATATCTCCCACTCGGAAATTTTCACTCTGATAATTGGCATCACCGAAAAGCAGTACCGACTGAATGTCCGGTGTGTCTGTCGTTTGCGGAGTGGCGGTTTTTCCCGATTGAGGAGAGACGCTCTCTCTAGGCACCACCGTTTCCCCTAGATTCTGACGAGTTATCCGTTGAGACAAAAAATATCCCCCAAGAGACAAAAGAATGAGGATGAGCGAAAGAATAATCCATTTATTTTTTCGACTGATTTTTCTGAGAATTCCTTGATTATTTTCAGGAGTGAAAGCGTCGAATTTTTCTTCTTCAGGCATACATTTATTTCAACTCTTTCCGAACAAAATGTAAATATATTTTTCTTCTGAGATTAGCATAAATATACCATAAAAAAAGCTTTTTCGAAAGGGAGAAAAAAACGAAAAGTCAAGAGAAAAAAATGGGTGATTTTTTTCTCTCTCTAAGGAGACAGAAAACATTCCAAATAGTGCTCCGAAATCTCTCCAAAAAAAAAGAAAACTGAATACATACTGTACTCAGTCACCGCATATAATCGGCCTGTTCAGACAAAAAAATCACTGTTCCAAGCGACGGAAGAGACCATCCAAATCTTCTGGAGAATAATATTCAATGACCACTTTTCCGCCTTTTCCTGATGGAGAAATTTTTACTTTCGTGCCGAGAAGCTGTGTCAGATGTTCAGTGCGTGCGAGCAATTCCGGATTGAGCAAAGCAGTGCTTCTGATGTGCGGTTTCACAGAGATGCTTCGCACTCTCACTTCTGTCTCTCTGACGGTTAATTCTTCCTTGATGATAATGTCAAACACGGCTCGTTGTTTTTCAGGATTTTCGATAGCCAAAAGTGCTTTAGCATGCCCCTCACTTATCGTGCCCAGAGCCACGGCGCGCTGGATTTCTATAGGGAGATGGAGGAGACGAAGAGTGTTCGTCACGGCGCTCCGACTCTTGCCCATTTTTTTCGCCACGGATTCCTGTTGCAGACCGAACTCATCCTGCAATCGCAGATAGGCTTTGGCTTCTTCAATCGGATTGAGATCATGACGCTGGATATTTTCGATGATGGCCAATTCCAATTTTTCCTGTTCGTTGGCCTTGCGCACGATGACAGGAACAGTGTGAAGGCCGATGCGTTTGGCCGCTTGGAGACGACGCTCTCCTGCGATGATTTCATAATGATCCCCTTCCATTGTCACGATAAGTGGCTGTAAAATTCCGTGTTCTTTGATGGATTCTGCTAATTCCGCCAGTTTTGTTTCATCGAAATGGAGACGCGGTTGTTGCGGATTGGGTACTATTTTTTCGAGAGGAATTTCCATCATTGTACTGAGAGGTAGTGTCGTTTGGGGAGTGAGTACCGTGACAGAACCCTGCGAAACAGAAGCTCCTCCCGTATGCGGTGTGATGACATTATGAAAAGGTGAAACATTTGTTTCCTCCTCGGTTTTTTTTCTCGGCGGTATGAGAGAAGCGAGCCCTCGTCCAAGACCATACTGTTGTGCCATAATTTTTCTTTACAAAACTTTTAATTTTTTCTCCTCTTCTTCCCATGCCAATATTTCTCGCACCACTCCTTTGTAAGCACGCGCTCCTTTGGAAAAAGCATCAAAGTCAAGAATTGACTTACCGAAACTCGGTGCTTCAGCGAGACGTACGGAACGAGGTACAACGCTTTCGAATACCGGTCCGGGAAAATGTGCCCGCACTTCGGAAATGACCTGTCGTGCCAGACGATTACGCCTATCATACAATGTCAAAAGTGCTCCCATAATTTTCAGATTCGGCTGTAAGTGTTCGCGTACCAATTCTATCGTACCGAGAAGTTGTGAGAGTCCCTCCAATGCATAGTACTCTGTTTGGACAGGAATAACCACTTCATCGCACGCGACCAAACCATTGATGGTGAGGAGTCCGAGAGACGGCGGACTATCAATCAGAATATAATCATAATACGATCGCACCTGGCGAAGGACATTGTATAGACGGAATTCACGATTTTCGATATGTACCATCTCGATCTCTGCTCCGGCTAAATCCTGCGCCGCCGGAATGATGTGGAGTCCCTCTGTCTCCGTACGCAGGATGATTTCCTGCGGAGGATTGCCGAGAATCATCACGTGGTAGAGATTTTTTTCGAGACTTCGAGCATCAATGCCAAGACCCGATGAAGCATTGCCTTGCGGATCGAGATCGACCAACAGGACTTTCTTCCCTGCTTCAGCCAAATAACGGGCAACATTAATAGTGGAAGTCGTTTTCCCGACCCCACCCTTTTGATTGACAAAACCGATAATCTTGGCCATATATACAGTCAACGGAAAACAGTGAGCAACGAACAAAAAACCACAATCAAAAAATTCAAACTTCTTGTTATTAACTGTTCGATTGCTCGCTTCCTCCCATTATAGTCCATTGACAAATGATTATCAATTTCCTATCCTATACCTATGTTCTTTGGCTCAATGGAAAGAAAAATGCCAGGTGATGGAATCCTGCCTGCCGATTTATCTGCCGTAGGTATGACAAGCAGGGGGAAGCAAGAAACGAAACAAATGAATATACGAGATGGAAAATGGGCGAGTGGTGGAATGGTAGACACGTTGGACTCAAAATCCAATGCTGGCAACAGCGTGAGAGTTCAAGTCTCTCCTCGCCCACAAAATAATTACTCTAAAATATCAGGGTCAGACCTTGATATTTTTTTTATTTATGAATGTTTTCAGTGCTGCATCAGTGACACGGGCGAGCAGTGTCGCGACAGTGACGGGTCCTACACCTCCTGATACCGGAGAGAGGAATTTCGCTTTATGCTCTACCGTTGCTCTGTCGGCATCCCCCACAATCTTACCATCGATATGACTGATCCCACCATCGATGATCACCGCATTTTCTGCAATCATATCTCCAGTGATGAAACCTGCGATACCGCAAGCGGTCACGATCACACGAGCTTCTCTCGTTTTGAAAGCGATATTTTCCCGAGACTCTCCGCTCAACATATATTCAGCTTGCAAACCTTCGAGTGTCAGCGCCTGTGTCATCACTTCTCCTAACAATTGAGAATTGGCTATGACAAGCCCTTTTTCTCCGATTCGATAGCCACCGGCAGTATGGAGCAATTCAATCACCGCACGAGGGAACACAGGACAAGCATCTCTGTCTCCAGCGAGAAAACGCCTAAGCGTTTCCGTATGAAATCCATCCGTATCTTTGCGCGGATCGATACGCGCGATAATTTCATCCGTATTCAAACCGTCCGGCAACGGCAACTGTACGATGATACCGTGGATATCATCACGCTGGTTCAGATCATCAATACGATTCATCACTTCAGCCTCCTCCGTTTCAGCGGAAAACAGAAGCTTCTCGAAACGAATACCGACATTCTCTGCCGACTTCTCTTTCAAGCTCACATACAATCGTGACGAAGCATCATCCCCCACGAGGATGACTGCCAGTCCTGGAATGATACCAGAAACCTCGACTCGTTTCTTCGTTTCAGAAATGATCCTGTCGGCTATCGATTTTCCGTACAGAAGTGCCATAATTTTTATCAATACAGGGTACGCGCTAAATCACAAAAAGAAAAAACAAAAGCGCGACAACCATCCGATACACGCCGAACAGTATGAATGTGTGCGTCTCTACAAAACGTAAAAGAAACTTGATAGCAAAGATAGCCACCAAAAAAGAAACGAAGAAACCGGTAAGGAAGAACAAAGTATTTACTCCTTCGAAAAGAGCAGTGTTTTTTATCATATCGAGTGTCGTGGCAGCGACCATCGTCGGCACAGCGAGCAAGAATGAAAATTCGACGATAGCCTTCCTTTTCATACCGAGGAACATCCCACCGAGAATAGTCGCTCCCGACCGAGAGACGCCTGGAATGACTGAAATGGCTTGAAATAAGCCAATAAAAAAAGCTTTCTGGTATGAGAGTGCTGACAAGTCTTCGAGGGCGTCTTCTTTTTCCTTTCTCAAAAGTTCGAAAAGAATGATGAGAATACCGCCGATAAATAATGCAACAACCACCGTCATCCCCGAACCGAGAAGTCTTCGGATCAAAGAATAAAAAAGGAAACCGACACCGAGCGCCGGGAGCAGTGCTACCACGATACGCTTCATCATTTCCCAATCCAGCAGAAGTTTCCTCCAATACAAAACGACGACAGCCAGAATCGCGCCAAGTTGAATAGTGATTTCGAACGTCTTCAAAAATTCTGTATCAGGGATGTGCAAAAGCTCTGAAACAAGAATCATATGCCCCGTCGAAGAGACAGGGAGAAATTCCGTTACCCCTTCGACGATGCCAAGTATAATAGCGTGCAAAAAATCCATACGATGAAAATACTCTTAAAATAATGTTCCAAGTGATGCTTCAGTGACTACGGGTGCGTGTTCTGTTTTGACTGATTCCAATAATTTTTTGTTATTATGCAGTTCTGCGAGATACTCCCAATTACGGAATTCCGGATATTTTTCCAGTTGTTTCTCAAGAATCTCCACGGTCGCCCGCACATCGCCAGCACCTGTATGTGCTGTGATATGATCTTTGTTACAGTACAATCTATAGGCTGCCGAGAGATTGCGTGGAGCAAACATATCACGCAGTTCCATCTTGTGATAAAGAATTTTCGCATCAATGATCTTCTTCGATGTGAAATCGAAATTCTTCCCCACTCCCGCAAACTCACTTTTCAGAAAAGAAAGGTCAAATCCTGTAATATTGAACCCGCCGACATCCGCACCTTCGAACACGCTCCACAATTCATAAGAAAGTTTAGCGAAACTCGGCGCATCGGCGACATCCTGATCATAGATACCATTGATACTGCTCGCCACTTCTGGAATCGGTTTCCCCGGATTAATGCGCTCACAATAGGCCACGATTTCTCCTGATGGCATTATTTTTTCGTAGGCGATTTCGATGATTTTGTCTTCTCCTGTCACCAGTCCGGTCGTTTCAAGGTCGAAGATGATGAGTGGCCTATCCAAGGTGAGGTAGTCGGTGATACTGGTACGCATTTCTATAATATTAAAAAAGAGAATGGACTTATTATAACATCATTTTACAACGCCGACTAGATGAGAAGGGATGCGTGGATAAAGGAAAATCTCTCAGAATATTTTCACTAAAAGATTACTCGACTGTTACTGACCTCGCCAGATTGCGTGGCTTATCAACCCCCAGCGAAACAACAACGATTTCACGAGGAAAGTATCATATTTTATTCTACAGTAACACTTTTTGCCAGATTTCTCGGTTTATCAATGTCGTATCCTCTTTCAACCGCGACAAAATACGCAAAAAGTTGCAATGGAATAACCGCAAGAAGCGGAGTCAGCATCTCGAGGGTTTTTGGAATAAAAATAACATCTTTTGTTTTTTTCTGAATCGCAGTATCACCCACCGTAGCAATCACGATGATCTTCCCACTGCGTGCAAGAATTTCTTCCATCCCACTCATATTTTTCTCATACACGCTATCTTTCGGAATAATCATCAGCGAAACAGCGGACGAATCAATGAGAGCAATGGGACCGTGTTTCATTTCTCCTGTCGGATACCCTTGAGCTGGTACGTAACCTATTTCTTTTATCTTGAGCGCCCCTTCGAGGGCATTCGGAAAATTATATTTGCGTCCGAGATACATATAGTGCTGTTGCTTTCCATATTTCTTCGCCAATTTTTTGATAGTTTCCATCTGTTTCAGAACAGTTTCGATATGTTTTGGAATAGCGAGAAGTTCCTTTGCAATACGTTTACCCATCACGAGCGACAATCCTCTCTGACGACCTAGATACAACGTCAGAAGAACCAAAATAGCAAGCTGTGAGGTAAAGGCCTTGGTCGAAGCCACTGATATCTCTGGACCTGCATGACAATAGATGCCAGCATCCGTTTCCCGCGCAATGGTCGAACCTACGACATTCACGATGCCGAGCGTGAGTGCTCCTTTTTCTTTGGCTTCACGAATAGCAGCAAGTGTATCGGCTGTTTCTCCTGATTGCGA
>PFVP01000047.1 GCA_002790675.1 Candidatus Moranbacteria bacterium CG_4_9_14_3_um_filter_45_14
GAAATCTTGGTTTCACAATCACGGCAGGCACCACGGAGCAAGAGGAAACTCACCAGAGGGACATTGTCATACCAGCGTATTTGATGCTTGCAGTTCCGACAGAAAGAGCGCCCCAAAAGCGTCTCAGCATCTTTCAGCCGATACACCAACACATTAAGAAAACTCCCAATGATGAGACCGAGGATAAAAAAAGAAAAGAATGTGAACATATTCCAATTATACACTCTCGTAGGCTTTTTGGGAAGAGTGTATGGTATAGAACGATTCAAAAAAAATGCCAAACAAAAACTCCGAAAAAATCAGAGTTTTTGTTTACAGACAATTACTGTACACCTCTAGCAATCAACTGGAAAGGTCGCACCAGACTGTGTAACTGTAGTAGTATCACACGCTGCCGGAACCGATGATACGTCAGACGAAGCAGTCACACTGAATGTGCCTGCACCTGTCGGTCCGCAGTCGGAAGAGCCAGCCGTATATGTCGTTTTCGTACTAGCGTCAGATGCTGCAGCAATAGCGGCAGTTAATGCAGCATCACTTGTATCACAACCAATCAAGAAGGCTGCTGTCGTGGAAGCAGCTTCTGCTTTAAACGATGCGACTTCTGCTTTTGCTCTCGCACCTGAGAGACTAACTAAGACAATGGATGCCAAGATGCCGATGATGGCGATGACAATCAAAAGTTCGATAAGGGTAAAACCCTGTCTAGCCGACAGGCAGGCTTTCAATGTTTTTTTCATATTATTTACTTTATTCACCTTATGTTTATTATGACGTTACAAATCACTTTTCTTCATTATGGACAGTTAGTGAAATCAGATCCCGATTGAGTCACAGTGGCAGTAGTACATCCGTCAGCAATTACTGCAGCAGACGCAGGTACTGCGTTAATAGAAAATGTTCCATTTCCAGTTGACCCACAATTAGATGAAGTGAAAGTAGCATCCCAGTTGGTGTTCGCCACCGTATCGACAGGGGGCGTTGGAACGGCGTTGGTATCACAATCAACTATAATACTCGCCACGGCACCAGAAACCTCTCCCTTGAAAGCAGCTTTCTGAGCTTTAATACGAGCACTACTCAAACTCACCAACACGATTGATGCCAAAATACCGATGATAGCGATGACAATCAAAAGTTCGATGAGAGTAAACCCCTTCAACTTCAACGTTTTTTTCATATGCTCACCTCCTTCATATTTTTATTTTTATTTTTTAATAATTTGAAAACCTTCGAAAAGTCTTTCAAACTTGTCTCTATTCTACAACTATTTAAGGAAATTGTAAACAAAATTTTTGAGGGTACGTCAAGGATCAGAGTTGTCCAGCGATATTGTAGATAGGCATCAAAACTCCGACAACCAAAATACCGACACCAATACCCAAAATTACGATCAGAACCGGTTCCATCAGGGCTGTGAGATTCTTTGTCGTAGAATCGACTTCTCGACTATAGAATGTTCCGACACTTCCTAGCACCTGAGAGAGTGTTCCTGTCTCCTCTCCGATGCGAATAATCTGCGAAACAATCGGTGGGATTTCCTGTTTCCGGAAGAATATATTGCTCATAGCGCCTCCAACCTTCACCTCTTCTGCTGCTTGGACGATAATCTTCTTGAAAACCTGATTCCCGATGACCTCGCTCACAATGAGAAGCGCGTGTACCACAGGGATGCCTCCGGTCAAAAGCACGCTCAGATTGTCTACAAGCCGTGTGATATAGATATTGCGAGCCAATGTGCCGATAACAGGAATCTTGAGTATCATGACTTGCCATTCCCGCTGACCCGATTCCGAATGAATATAGTAAATGAATCCCCAAATACCTGCTATGATCATAAGCAACACCGCCCACCAATACTGTGCCATAAAGTCTCCTACTGCGATGAGTACGGAAGTATACCAAGGCAGAGGGACATTCAGATCCTTGATCAGGAGAGTGATCTTCGGAAGGATAAACGTTACTACCAAGAAACCAACGATAAAAGCAACCGAAAGCACGAAAATCGGATAATAAAGAGCTCCCTTGATCTTAGATGCCAATTCATAATTTTTCTCAATATTATCGGCGACGAAAGTCACGGATTTATTCAAACTCCCCGATACTTCCCCGGAACGGATCATATTGATAGTGAGAGAAGAAAAAACTTCCGGATGTTTTTCCAACGCATCAGCGAAAGACATACCATCTTTGATATCGTCCGAGACTTCTTTGATGATGATTTGAAAATACTTGTTATCTAATTGTTCTGCAACGGTATTGATAGACAACACAATAGCCACACGCGCTTCGATCAGAGTCGCCAACTGACGGAAAAAAATCATCAGTTCTTTCTGACTGACGCCTTCCCAAATCTTCTCAAAACTTTTCAAAATGGCGTGCGATTCCACCTGCTCCTTGATAGTGATCGGCGTCAGACCGTTTTTACCGAGAATTTTGGCGGCAGACTCCCAGTTCATCGCCTCGACCACTCCCTCGCGTACCTGTCCGGCATCATTTTTCGCTTTGAATAAAAATTTCATATCCTCTCGCGAAACTTCGACAACTTTCTCACAAGTTGTGAAAATTCGAATTAATATAATTTAACGTGCTCACATCGCATTGTCTCTACATTTATTTCAACAAATGTATGCCTATTCTTTGCTCATAAGCATCTGGAGATATTCGCGATTCTTGGCGTATGTAAAGGCGTCATTGACAGAAATCAGTCCTCTCCGCACGAAATCAGCCAAAGCCCGATCCAGTGATACCATTCCTTCTTTGAGACCGGTTTCAATGACGGAATCCAATTGATGAATCTTGTTCTCTCGTATCAGATTCTCGACAGCGTGATTCTTGAACATAACTTCCACTGCCGGGATACGTCCGCCACCGACACGTGGGAGCAGACGTTGTGAAATGACACCCAAAAGCACACTCGCGAGCTGTAAACGGATCTGATTCTGCTGATGAGACGGAAATACATCAATGATACGATCGATCGTCTGAGCACTGTCATTGGTATGGAGTGTCGCAAAGATGAGATGCCCTGTTTCCGCTGCTGTCATCGCAGTGCCGATCGTTTCCAGATCACGCAACTCTCCGAGGAGGACGACATTCACATCCTCGCGGAATACCGCACGCAAGGCATCCGGAAAATTCTTCGCATCACGCCCTATTTCACGCTGATTGACGATGCAACGATCCTGATTGTAAACAAATTCAATCGGATCCTCGATGGTGACAATATGTTTTTCCTGATTATGATTGATATAATCGATGATGGCAGCCAATGTCGTCGATTTCCCGTGTCCGACAGGACCGGTGATGAGAACGAGTCCCTGAGAATAATTCGTGAAATCGTACAAGGAGCTGGGGATATTTAATTCTTCCAAATTGCGTAGACGATCCATCACGAATCGCATCGTGACACTCACATAGCCTTTCTGTAAAAAAACGTTGGTGCGGAAACGCATTTTATCCTCCATATTATATGAAAAATCGGTCTGTCCTATTCCTATCAATTCCTGCTTCTTCTCATCTGTCAGCAAAATATCGCTCAAGGCCTTGGTATCCGCCGATGTCAGAATCTCTTCTTCCGCGACAGGTCGTAATTTCCCATCAATACGGAATGTGGGATAACGACCGACAACCAAATGCAAATCAGAAGCACCTTGCTGTCCCATAAGCAACAGAAGGTTCTTCAATCGTTGTTCAGTATGTAATGTTTCCATTTTCTTTATTATTAGATTTCTGCTTGCAAGCGAACAAAAAACGAAGTTTGCAAAAATTTCTCTTCTCCTGAATGTCTTCAGTATATCACAGAATAACTTTTTTTATTACTCTTTCTATTCTTCATCGATGAGAATCTTCCCTTCAGTCACACGCTCAACTTCCGAAAGAGTCGTCATCCCTTTCAACGCTACAAGTATTCCGCCCTGCTTCATACTCAACATTCCCTGTTCAATGGCAGCTTTTTTGACTTCTCCTTCGCTCCCCTTCTTATCAGAGATGATGGCACGCATCTTTTCATCCACTTCAACCACTTCATAAATAGCAATCCGCCCTCTGTATCCAGACTGACCACATTTTTCACAACCCTTCCCCTTGAAGAAAATCATTTTCTGTTCCGGTTGGAGTCCGTAAGCCTTCTTTTCCTCAGGTGAGATGACATCAAAAAATCCTTGTATACGCTTGTTTTGGACTGGAGTAAGAGGGTATTCTTCACGACAATGATCACAGATACGCCGTACGAGACGCTGAGCAGCCACCACCTGGAGCGATGATGCGAGCAAGAATGGCTCCAATCCCATATCTATCAAACGCGGAATAGCTCCAATGGCATCATTGGTGTGAAGCGTCGAAAAAACGAGATGCCCAGTCAGCGCCGCATGAACGACAAGTTCCGCCGTTTCAGTGTCTCTGATTTCACCGACCATAATGACATTCGGATCCTGACGCAAGATCGAGCGAAGTCCGCTCGCGAAAGTATACCCGATTTCCGGTTTGATCTGACTCTGATTGATACCTTCGACATAATATTCCACAGGATCTTCCAACGTCACGATATTCCTCTCTTCTTTGTTCAGAATCTGAAGAAACGCATAAAGCGTCGTCGTTTTTCCGGATCCTGTCGGTCCGGTCATCAGCACAACACCAAACGGTTCTCGGATACGTCGCTCCAGAATCACCCGATTCCTCCCCCACAATCCGAGCTGTTCGACATCCGTCGAGTTCGCGCTCTTATCGAGCACACGCATAACGATTTTTTCTCCATCGATGACCGGCAGACTCGAAACACGCAGATCAACAATATCACCCTCCTCGCTCTCAAAACGAAAACGTCCATCCTGCGGTTTTCTCTTCTCATCGATTTTCAGATTCGCGAGAATTTTGATACGTGAAATGACCGCTCGACCGATCTCGATCGGGAAAACGAATTGCGATCGGAGTATACCATCAACACGGAAACGAACCCGAAAACTCCCTTCAATAGGTTCGATATGAATATCACTCGCGCGTCCTTCCATCGCGTGTTTCACGGTCACTGCTACCAACTTCGCAATCGGCGCGTCCTGGAATACTTCCGTATCTTTGCTCTTTTTCTTAGCCTGATCCTTTTCCGACGCTTCATCCGAATCATTTTTCAGGGAAAAAATGGCTTCTTTGAGGGCTATATCCGTTCCGGCGTAATGTTTCATAATCTGAGAGAACAGCTTCTTCGCAACAAGAGATACCTCTATCTTGATATGCTCTTTTTCAGCCAAAAAACGGAGCACATTGAGTGCTTCTGATTCTTGCGGGTTTACCATAGCAACGGAAAGAGTATCTCCTTCTTTCAGAAACGGCACCATCTCATATTTTTTGGCCGTATCCTCCGGTATGATAAGAAGTGTCGTCTTGAGGATTTCTTTAGGTGCATCGAAAAGAACGGGCACACCAAGCAACTTCGCCTGCGCTATCAAAGTCGATTGATCATCAACTTCATTTTCTTGTTTTGTTTGAGTTTTCTGTACCCCCTCTCCCGCCATACTAAGATTGAATGCTATCGAATTATCTCTACTCAACACTGTATTTTCATCACCCCATCCGTACCTATCGACATCTACAGAAAAACAAGAGAGAACACTCATCATCATCCGGAGCAAACAGATACCGATCCCATCAAACGATCAATAAACAACTTCCAACGACAAAATGTATCATTGAAAAGGGTTCGGTTTGCCGACCTGATCTTTTCCAAGAGTCGGCGTATACGTTATCTTCTCCTTGAGGAGTGCTACACCTGAAAAATCCAATTCAGATTGGAGAAAAACAGGGATAGCGAGAGCCGATAACACAGACTTCTTGGGAAGATACCCGTACGCTACCACGAATGTTCCCTTAAGATCAGAGACAGTACCCTTGTCTTGAGGGGAGGTTGAATCGATTTTCTTCTCGATAGAGAACGACTGTATGTTCTGAAAACGACTGATATGCGACAAGCGGTCATAAAAGGTTTTGATGTTCTCATACGTTCCGAGGACACTGCCTTTGAGTTGGAAAGTTTTCACTTTGTTTGCTGTGGTATCTTCGACGATACTCCCATCTGGAGCGATTTTCGTATTGGCTGCTTCATCTATCTTTTTTAAATCCAGATCGGAAACGACAAGTCCGGATTGCGAAGCGAGGTAACCAAAAGCATCTATCGTCTGATCCTGATTCATAACATAAGGCAGATACTGAAGCATAAATTGCTCCGACTTTGCATTCCTATCAAGCGAATCATTGAGGGTGCTGATATTATTTAAGACGGAATCCATATCCTTCAAAGACGCATCCTGAGTATTGATTTCGGCCTTCTTTTCAAAAATTATATCGAAGTCTGGTTTAATATAGCCGATACTCAGGATAAGTATCATAACAAGAAAGAAAGGAAGGATGAATATTTTGAGTTTCATAGTGATTGAAAAAATTATGAATGATTATGGATTATTTGTTGAACTCCGCTTTGAAAGAGAACTCGATGCGTCCTTCCAAATTCTTTTTCAGCGAGTCCACTCTTATATTCGAAAAAAGAGCATCTCCCTTGAAAACGAACAACTGTTGCGCCACATATTTGAATGTGTCCGTTTCCCCCTCTACGATGACAGATTTTCCATTCTTATCGAATTCATATTTTGTCAACTTCACGTTGGGAATCACCAAGCTTTCAAGCTGATTCAAAAGTTTTCCCGTATCGACAGGATCCTCCTCGTTCATCTGTTTTGTCGCAAGCGTCAAACGAGCGTCAAAAGATGCCACACGATCGACAGCATCGCCCTTCAATCGCGAAGCATTCTCTTCGAGCAGTGCCTGTTGTTCCGAAAGAATTTTATCGAGTGTATTCAAATACCACTGCATACCTCCCCAAAAGGCAAGCAACAAAAAAAAGATTACCGTTACGATAACGGGTCCGCCAAAAGTCCAGGATCCTTCCTGCTTTTTTTCCGGTACTGACGAAGAAAGATTCATCCCGATCATTTCTTTATGTTTTAATATTTATTATGACAACACTTAGATATATGATAACAATTTCCATCTATTATGACAACTTCTACAATTTCTTCGCGAAAAATTTCTTTAAAGAAAAATCTTTCTTCGACTTCTTTATGAGCGCTGTCTTCTTCTTGAGGACAGTGTCTGTGCCGGAGAGAGCCAACCCGATGGCGACAGAAAATGATGTTCCGAATTCCCGGATCTTCTGTTCGAGTATCGGATCATACTTCACGTTTTTCCACGGATCCCCGATTACAACCGGCACTTTCAAAACACGCGAGTAATATTCTGTCAATCCGGTGAACTGCGCCGTCCCTCCTGAGAGGAACACACGCTGACATTGTACGCCCGGATACCTCACCTGGTAAGAGATGAGCATCCTCTCCGCTTCATTCACAATCGCCTGAAGCGATGGAAAGGTAAGTGTCGTCTCCGGAGAAGAAAAGAAATCTTTACCGCTTTTTTTCATTATCTCCGCACGCTCCGATGTAACATTGAAACCCTCTGCAAGAACACGTGTGATATCTTTCCCTCCGGCATCTATATTCCGGCTTATCTTGACGACTCCATTATCGACCAATATGAGATTGGTCGCTCGCGAACCGATATCGATGATAAGGAAGAGTCCCATCTCATTCCCGACAATAGAACGAACCAGAGAGAATGTCTCCAATTCTAGGAAATTGAGCGTACGACCTACATCAGCGATATATTTTTCATACCGAGACACTTCTTTATTGAGCGCTGCGACCAAAAGCACTTCCATTTTCTCTCCACTATCCGGGGTGTTCCGGACACTGACCACTTCCCAACTGAGAGCGATATCCTCCAGTGGGGACGGGATGTACTTATGCGCTTCGAAACGCACTGCATTCTGGAGCTCCGATTCTTCCATCAGAGGAAATTCCACAAGCGAAATGAGTCCGGTAAAAGCCGGCATCGCCACATACGAAGATTCACCCTTTGGCTTCATATTCTTCAGAAGTGTCCGCAGATATGTCACGACCTTATCATCGTATGAATAGTCTTCCTTTTGCACCTCCTTTTTTTCAAAACCTTCCAGGCTTACTTGCCCGTAGTTTACCAACTTCGGCTGATCATCCTCGACAGAAAACTCCACCACTTTTATGGAGGCCGTACCGAAATCCACACCAAGAAAATATTTTTTTCCGAAACCGAATGCCATAT
>PFVP01000002.1 GCA_002790675.1 Candidatus Moranbacteria bacterium CG_4_9_14_3_um_filter_45_14
TTCCGACAAAAGTCGCCGAGAAAAGATCTGTCCTGCTCTAAGAGCCGAAACGGCTCCGAGCGTCACGCTCGTTTTCTAGTAACACTTTTTTCGCAAATATTACCGACGTCAACCGGGAGTGCAGAAAACAAAAAACTTCTAAGAAATTCTTCTCTAATCCACTCGAATAATCCCCACTGGACAGGCATCGGCAGCTTCTTTATTTTTTGTATATTCTTCTTCGTTGATTTTCGCCACGACGAATTCATCGCCTTTCCATTCCCCATCTTTCAGATCAGCTTTGCCATCTTCTTCATTCATCTGCCACCGATCGGGCGCAACGAGAGAACATGATCCACATCCGATGCAATCGTTCCGCTTATGACACACAGTGATTTTTTTTGTTCCCATATTCTTTATTTGTCCTTCCAAATATACACAGCATCATTCACACGTACACGTTCAGTCACAGGAAAGGTCACGACATCACCCTTCTTTCCGATCTGCAGAGGCTTCATATCAGCCGATCGAAATTCACCAATTTTCCCTTCATAGACGCCTGTCGTCACACCGAGGATGCGTATCTCATCTCCCTTTGAGAGCGTGCCAGCATCAATCACCATTTCTGCAACACCGACTTTGGCAAAATATTTTTTCACTGTTCCGACAAAAAGTTTTTCTTTCGTCGCTTGTGAACCATGGACATCGCTATACGCTTCCAGTTCTTTGCCGAGATAATAATTCCCCTTGGAAAGACCACGATGATAGACCGTCTTCAAGTCTTCAAAGTATTTTTCTATTCTTTCTTTCGTGTACACGCCATTTTCAATATCGGTCAGTGCTTGCCTGTATGTCTTGACCACGGTATAGACATATTCGGGAGAACGTCCGCGGCCTTCTATCTTCCATATTTGGACACCTGACTTGAAAAGTTCGTCCAAGAAATCAATCGTACAGATATCCGCTGCGCTCATCACATAGTGATTGTCGAGGATCAATTCTTTCCCTGTTTCCATATCGGTTACCTTGTATTCTTTGCGACAATTCTGGAGACAGGCTCCACGATTGGCCGATGCATTGTCGGTATAGCTACTCATGAAACAACGGCCTGATTGAGCCACGCACAGCGCTCCATGGATGAACGCCTCTATTTCTATCAGCCGACCCTCTCGTCCCATCAACTGTTCTTTTTCAATGCGCTCATAGATAGCACGAATCTGGTCGAGAGTCAGTTCACGAGCGAGCACCACCCTATTGGTCATACCCGCGAAAAATTTCAGTGACTCGAAGTTCGAAACAGAGAACTGAACAGAAATATGCACGGGTATTCCGATCTCATTGCAGTATTGTATGGTCGCAAAATCAAAAGCGATGATGGCATCGATATGATTGGCCTTGGCAGTATCAACCAGCTTTCTCATAATCTTCGTATCATGATCGTAAAGGAGCGTATTGACTGCGAGGTACGTCTTCACATTTTCTTTCTGACAAATCTCGGCCACTTCTGCGAGATCGGCGAGCGTCAGATTGGCCGCAGCCCGAGCGCGCATATTGAGCTGAGTCACGCCAAAATACACACTGTTGCACCCGCCTTTGATAGCGGCGGCGAGACTATCGAAACTCCCTGCTGGAGCCATAATTTCTACATCTTTTGGATTGATCATATATATTTTGTTCATCAAACCAGTCTACTGTATTTTTAGAAAAAAAACCTCAGCACTATTCGCGTTGAGGTCCATAATATGAAACAGCGTCATTCCAAGAAAGGAGCTGTGTGTTTCAGCAGTGATTCAAAAAGAACAATTCTTTCGTTTTCGCTCGGAGAATACTGTTCAAAAATTTCTCGGCGTAATTTTTCGAAAGTATCCTTACTTATCCACTCGCAAATCGTTCGTTCCCAATGTTGATCAAACTTGTGATTCGCCATTCCCCAACAAAAACTGAAGGTGTTAACTTGTCGATGGAGCAAATCGATGGACTTGGTAGAACACAGGATTCGGTATGCTCGCAGTAGATGATCAAGTGAAGCACGAGAAAGGTAATCCTCCGTATCAATGACGAATCCGAAGAATTCCTTTTTTTTCACTTGCCTATTTGACCACATGATCCCTAGCCCGATTTCCGGCAAAAGGCATTGCTCTTCAGGGTGTCTGATTCCAATGAACGGAAGTGTTGGAAACTCGCCTTGTGTCGAAGAAACATAGAGCGTCTTCATGCTCCACAGAGATTCATCTTCCGGTATTTTTACTGGAAGAACACTGATCGGTTCGTTTTTCATTTTCAACTCCTTTTTTAAAACAACTAGAATACCTCTCTTCTTCTATAATTATCATAAGATGTTCTTTTTGTCCATTCTTGACACATTCCGCATTCATCTGTTATTCTAAAGCAGACAAATTTAGTCCACATTATGAAAGTATCAAAACCTGCCTGTCATGCCTACGGCAGATAAATCGGCAGACAGGAAGGCTTGTATAAAATGTATTATGAAAATTTCAAAGAAAGCATACTACGGCTTACGAGCCACTCTCGCTCTGGCCCAAACAGAAAAACCTCTCTCCATTCATACATTAGCTGAAATGGAACATCTCCCTCTAGATTATCTCGAGAAAATCCTCCAAACACTCCGCAAAGCAGGTCTTGTGACAGCTCACAAAGGTGTCGCTGGAGGATACGCGCTTGCTCGCCCCGCATCAGAAACAAATATCTGGGAAATACTCCGCGAACTCGATCCACCGATAAAAACATTCTCAACTCCCCTCAAAGGAGAACTCCCCTGTCTCCATGTCGGCCACTGCCAGACCAATGAAGTATGGAGGATGCTCGAAAATAAAATAGAAAAAACATTATCAGATGTCACCCTCGAAAGTCTCATACCAAGAAACAATTCGTGACTCTGAAATGTATTCTTAACGTCATAAATCCTAAATCTTTCTTTCTATGCTCACTCTCAAAAACCTCTCTGTTTCTATCGAAGGAAAAAAAATACTTCACGATATTTCATTTGATTTCAAACCGAAGAGAACATACGCCATTATGGGTCCGAATGGTTCCGGAAAATCTACCCTCGCCAGCGCCATTATGGGACACCCGAACATCACCTATTCCCGTGCATCAAAAATCATCATACATAGAAAGCCTGCCCGCCAAGGCGGGGATATCAAAAAACTCTCCCCCGACAAACGCTCAAAACTCGGCATTTTTCTCTCTTTTCAGACACCGATGATACTGCCAGGCGTGATCGTTTTCGAACTGCTCCGTCTCGCACTCGAGAAACAGATGAATCCTGTCGTGCTCCACAAAAAAGTGAAGGAGTATGCCAAAGAACTCCACATCAAGGATGAACTCCTGAAACGTTCTCTCAACGATGGTTTTTCCGGCGGTGAAAAGAAAAAGCTCGAAGCCCTTCAGGCGGTACTCCTCACGCCCTCGTTCGCCTTTTTCGATGAAATCGATACCGGTGTCGATGTCGATGCCCTCTGGACTATCTCTCGTTTCCTGAAGAAACATCTTCCAGAAACGACGGCTGTTTTCATCACTCATTCGACACGTCTCTTGAAATACATAGAACCGCAGGAAGTTTTGGTCATCAAAGATGGCCGTCTCGTCAAAACAGGTACGGGAGCGCTCGCCAGAAAAATCGAGAAGGAGGGATTCAATGATTTTTGATTGAGAATTGAGGATTTATGAATTACTCTTCAATCTTTATTCTAAAATCTTAAGTCTTCTCAGCTAAAAACACGCGCTATGTCTACCAAGGAGAAACAATTTAAGAATACTGAACTCGGCGATTACAAGTTTGGTTTTGCTATGCCGGAACGCTCGGTTCACAAGACGACGCTCGGCTTGAACAAGAAAATCGTCACCGAAATTTCTCAAATAAAAAACGAATACAAATGGATGCGGGATATCCGTCTGCACGCTTATGAAGTTTTCAAAGAGAAACCGATGCCGAAGTGGGGCGCAGACCTTTCCAAAATCGATTTCGATGCCATCACCTATTATCTGAAAGCCACCGACAAACAAGCGACCAGCTGGGATGATCTCCCCAAAGAAATCAAAGATACGTATGACCGTATCGGCGTGCCGGAAGCGGAGAAAAAATTCCTCTCAGGCGTCTCCGCACAGTACGAATCCGAAGTGGTCTATGAAAGTATCGAGCGTGAGCTCACCAAACTCGGCGTCATTTTCTGTGATATGGATACAGCAGTGAAAAAATATCCGAAGCTTGTTAGAGAATATTTCAGCACGCTCATTCCCACGAACGACAACAAATTCGCCGCTCTCAATACTGCTGTCTGGTCGGGGGGCTCATTCGTTTACGTACCAAAAGGCGTCAAGGTCGAGCTCCCCCTCCAGGCCTATTTCCGCATCAATGCTGAAGCCTTCGGACAATTCGAACGAACGCTCATCATCGCCGAGGAAGGCAGTTCTGTACACTATGTCGAAGGCTGTACCGCTCCTATCTATACCGCTTCGTCTCTGCATTCCGCTGTCGTAGAGATATTCGTCAAGAAAAACGCTCACGTCCGCTACACAACTGTCCAGAATTGGAGCAAGAATATTTTCAATCTCGTGACCAAGAGGGCACGTGCCGAAGAAAATGCCCGGATGGAATGGGTGGATTGCAACATCGGATCGGGCGTCACGATGAAGTATCCTGCCGTCTATCTCACCGGGCGTAGGGCTCACGGAGAAGTGCTCTCTATCGCCTATGCAGGCATTGGTCAGCATCAGGATGCCGGTGCCAAGATGGTGCATCTCGCCCCCGATACGACATCACGGGTTATTTCAAAATCCGTTTCCAAAGATGGCGGTCGGACATCATATCGCGGTCTGGTGCATATCGGGAGAGGTGCCAAAAATGCCAAGGCTTCTGTCGTCTGTGATGCACTCCTCTTAGATGATATCTCACGTTCGGACACCTATCCGACGATGTCTATCAAGGAAGAAAGCGCCACGTTCGAACACGAAGCAACAGTGGAAAAGATAGGTGAAGAAAAATTATTCTATCTTACTTCTCGTGGTATCAAGAAGGAAGATGCCGAAGGACTCCTCGTCAATGGCTTCATCGATCCGGTTGTTAAAGAGATACCGCTGGAATATTCCATCGAATTGAACAGGCTGATAAATATGAATATGGAAGGATCTGTCGGTTAACACTATGCAATTCAGAAACATATCCCAGGAGAACGAAACAGTATACACGCTCAAGGAAAATGAACGATGTGTTTTCTTCTTGTTCAATCGTTCTGGAAGAATCACGTTCGAACTCTCCGGCATCAATGCAGAAGCACGCATCTTCGCTTTCTTCATTGGAAGAGATACTGAAAAGCATTCCCTCCAAATCATTCAAAACCATCGTGCCCCGAAAACAATTTCTCATATATTGATAAAAAGCGTCGTCTCAGATGAAGCGGTATGCATATACGATGGAACAATTTTCATCCATAAAGATGCACAGGGAAGTAACGCGTCTCAGGAGAGCCGTGCTATTCTCCTCTCTTCCAATGCTCTGGTCTCTATGAAACCAACACTGGAAATATTGGCGAGTGATGTCATCTGCAACCATAAAGCTACCACGAGTCCTCTCAATCAAGAAGCGCTTTTCTTCGCAGAGACACGCGGTCTTTCTCTCGCCCAGGCAGAAACACTTCTCCTCTCGGGCTTCTGGAATGATGCTGTGGAAAAAATGGCAGACCTGGGAGTGAAAATAAAAGAGACAGAGAATATCAGAAAGATAGTGAAAAATGATAATTAAAAACTCTTTTATGCTGAATATACAGGCAATCAAGAAAGACTTCCCTCTTTTCGAACACGAAAAAAATCTCGTGTATCTGGATTCAGCGGCGACAACTCTCAAACCGAGAGTCGTCATCGAAGCGGAGAAGGAATATCTCGAACGCTATTCTGCCAATATCGCTCGCGGACTCTATCCCCTGGCCGAGAAAGCGACTAAGAAATTCGAAATGGTACGCGAAAAAGTGGCCACCTTCATCGGTGCTGAAAGTGCGAGAGAAATCATCTTCACCTCCGGCACCACGGATGCTCTCAATCTTGTCGCTCGATTGCTCACATCGCAACTGGCAGCAGGCGATACCATCATCACGACAGTGATGGAACATCATTCCAATTTTCTCCCCTGGAAAGAACTGGCAAAAAAGAATGTCCTTGATTTCCGTGTCATTCCTCTCACCGAAGAAGGGACAATCGATATCGAGATACTGAAAAAGTCTGTCGACGAACACACGAAAATCGTCGCTCTTTCAGCCATTTCCAATGTTTTGGGTACAATAAACCCCGTCAAGAAGATAACCACCCTCATAAAAAATATCAATCCGAACACAATTGTCATCATCGATACTGCTCAAGCCGTTTCTCATATGCCTATCAATGTTTCAGAATGGAACGCTGACTTCGTCGCTTTTTCGGGACACAAGATGTTCGGCCCGACAGGTGTCGGAGTACTTTATGGCAAGCTCTCACTTCTCGAGACACTGCCTCCAGTCAGTTTCGGCGGAGGGATGGTGCTGGATAGTTGTGCCGATGAAACCCTCTACAAAGAAGCTCCCTATCGTTTCGAAGCCGGCACACCAAACATCGGAGGGATTATCGCTCTCGGTACGGCCATCGACTATATGGAAAGTATCGGAATGGAAAATATCCAGACACACGAACACGCTCTCACTCTCTCTGCTCTCAAACGTCTCCAAGAAACCTTCGGTGAAAACATTCATATTATTGGCTCGACACATCCAGAAAAACGAAGCGGGATTATCGCCTTCACACTCGGTGGTATTCATCCGCATGATATCGCTTCAGTCCTCGGCGAATACAATATCTGCGTCCGAGCCGGTGAACACTGTACGACTCCACTTCATAGGAGTCTCGGTCTCCACACCACGACACGGATTTCTTTCTCAATCTATAATTCTGAAGGCGATATCAATAAGCTCATTACCATCCTCGAAGAAATTCAAACGATATTCAACAAATAATATATGTCTCTCTATCAAGACCTCATTTTGGATCACTACCGAAACCCACGAAACCAGGGCGAACTCAAAGGTGCCACCCATAATGCTGAAGCAAGCAATCTTTCCTGTGGAGATACCCTCCATATAGACATAATCGTCAAAAATGATATCATAGATGATGTGAAGTTTTCCGGTTCCGGCTGCGCCGTCTCCCAAGCGTCAGCTTCTCTTTTGACGGAATGCATCAAGAAAGAATCCGTGAAAAAAGCTCTCGCCCTGGAACCGAAAGACATTCTCGAACTGCTCGGTGTCACCCTTTCTCCTACTCGGCTGAAGTGCGGACTCCTCTCGCTCGAGACAATGAAGAAAGCATTACACGAAAAAAATAATTAGCTCATAAAAATTTTCTGAAAACATTCCCTTTTCTTTCCCCTGTCTCTCCGTCGAACTTGTCTACCGACAGGCAGGCATTTCCGACAAAAGTCGCCGAGAAAAGATCTGTCCTGCTCTAAGAGCCGAA
>PFVP01000049.1 GCA_002790675.1 Candidatus Moranbacteria bacterium CG_4_9_14_3_um_filter_45_14
TCATCGCCTTTCAAAATTGTACGGTTATACTATCACAAACAAATGAGAAAATCAATTCCTGTTTCGCCAAATCACTTCCTTGCAAGACCCTTTTTCCGGATACCAATTATCATCCAGCGTCTGTCCGATGCTTTCTTCGTTCAGTAAACCGTAGAATTGATCCAAAACATCACCGTGCGACACAAGCACGACTTTTTTGTCAGCATATACTTTTTTCACATCTTGCAAAAATGCCGTGAGACGACCTCTCATATCGATGAAACTCTCTGCGCCATCTTCTCCATCAGTGGTAATACGCGCGCGCATATCGGGATATTTGGAGAAAAACTTCTCTATCGGTTCCCCATTATAGATACCCATTCCGGTCTCGTGAAGACGGGCATCGATCAATACTTCTTTCTCTGTTTTTTCTGCAATGATCTCTGCTGTCTCGCGAGTTCTCACAAGCGGTGAAGCGATGATCGCGTCCACTCCCTTCGTAGAAAGCAATAGAGCTGTGACAGAAACTTGTTTGATACCCTCCTCGGTCAGGTGCATCTGTCTTTTTTCCGGGAGTGAATTACCGATATGATTCACATTATTTTCCGCTTCCCCGTGCCGTACCAGGTAGAAAGTGATCATATATCAAGAAATCTAATGAAAGAGGTGATACGCATCGACGCCGATTGCAACGACGAAAAACAATGCAGCCGAACCGATAGTTTTTACAACAAAACGTAAAAGATTTTCATCCCAGCCGAGGGCTCTCTTATATTTGTCTCTGTATTCTTTCTTGAGTCGTGCCATCTTCGTATTTCTTACTGATTATATTTATCGTAGAAAAATTCTTGTAAAAATGACTGCTCTAGTCTATATATCACATCTTCTCCGGAGCGTCGATACCCATCAAACCGAGCGTCTCTGACAAAACTATCTTCGTCGCACGGATGAGCTCAAGCCGTGCCATACTCATATCACGGTTTTCTTCGTCTATCACCTTGCAATCATTATAAAAAGAATGGAACGTATCCGCAAGTCTCATCGCGTACTGGGGCAATTTATGAACGGAGAAATCAGTTGCGACCATTTCAATAAGC
Organism: Candidatus Moranbacteria bacterium CG_4_9_14_3_um_filter_45_14; assembly: GCA_002790675.1. GTDB lineage: Bacteria > Patescibacteriota > Minisyncoccia > Moranbacterales > UBA1568 > UBA1568. The sequence goes on from PFVP01000049.1 coordinate 1,077, forward strand.
TCAGGAAAGAAAAGGAGTTCTCGAGTAAGTTCTCTCTCTTTCGGATGAACGAGAAGATCCAAGTCACCACTCTCTTCTCCAAAATTCTCTTCTTCGGCTTTTCGTAAGATACTCGAAAGACGGGCGTGCGCATACTGAACATAAAACACAGGGTTCTTCTGTGAACGCTCCTCTGCCAGACCAAGATCGAAATTCATATGTGTCTCCGGTGCATACATCAAGAAAAAAAATCGTGCCACATCGTGCCCTACTTTTTCTATCAACTCATCGATCGTCACAACATTACCGGCACGTTTGCTCATCCGCACTTCTTTCCCATCTTTCACCACCTTGACCAGCTGAACCAAAATAAAATCCATTTTCCCCGAAAATCCAAGCGACTTCCCTGCCGCCTGAAACCTGACAACGTACCCATGATGATCAGCCCCCCACGTTTCGATAATATGATTGAAACCTCGGTCTATCTTCTGCAAAATATATCCGCAATCCGAAGCAAAATATGTCTTCGCTCCATCTTTTTTCACCAACACGCGATCTTTGTCATCACCGAAATCAGTCGTCTTGAGCCAGAGAGCGCCTTCATTCTCGAACGTCAGCTCCTTTTCTTTCAATATTGAGAGAGCTTTCTCAACATAACCATCTTCAATAAGTTTCTTTTCCGAAGTCCATACATCAAAATGTACCTGCATCACTTTCTCCACCGTTGGCTGGATATAATCATCAAGCACTGCTTGTGACGCCAGGAGAGCGATTGCTTCCAAAGAAAGATCACTGGAAAATCTTTTTTTCAATTCTTCGATATATTCCCCTCCATACACAGCTTCACTATCTCCGAGTACGCTATGCGCGAGCTTGAGCGTCTGTTCACCGGCATCGTTCACGTAATATTCGTTCACAACATCATATCCTGATTTCCGCAGAACATTCGAAAGAGTATCCGAGTAGAATCCACCACGACCATTCCCTACTGAAAGAGGTCCGGTCGGATTGGCAGAGATGAATTCATTGTTCACTTTCTCTCCTTTCCCTTTTTCGCTTGAACCAAATTTCTGCCTTTCCTCTAAAATTTTTGCAATAAAGGAAGCGAATGTTTTTTGTGAAAAATAGAAATTGATATGCCCGGGCTTCACGACTTCTACTTTTTCAAAAGTTTTTTCTTGTTGACTGTTTATTGTCAATCGTTGACTGATAGCCTCTGCCGTTTCCATCGGATCCTTCTTGGCCAATTTCGCCAATACGAGGGCAATATTTGTCGTATATTCACCGAATTGCTCATCTTTCGGCCGTTCCACGCGGATTTCTGGCACACCGAAAGAAGGGAGCGCCTCCTCTTCTTGGAGTCCCTGTATCACTGTCCGTATCTTTTCTTCCAGTATCTTTTTCATACTCTTCATCGTAGCGTACAAAAGCTAAAAAGAAAAGAGTTTTTCAATGCTATTTTTAGATAGCTGAAAAATTGCTATTCTGCCATTCTTTCGCTACAGTAGAGGTACCATTATGACAGTCATAGCAACCAACAGAAGAGCTGGTTTCGATTATACCTTGGACGGACGTTACGAGGCTGGTTTGGTGTTGACCGGATCCGAAGTAAAGTCGGTCAAAACAGGCCACGCCAGCCTCAAAGGAAGCTTCGTCACAGTGAAAGGAAATGAGCTCTATCTGACCAATGCACTGATACCACGTTATCAGCACGCCCATCAGGATACCAAGCACGAACCCAGTCGTCCACGCAAACTCCTCCTCCGCAAACGGGAAATCCGCTCTCTCATCGGGAAATATCGCACAGAAGGCTTGACATTGGTGCCTATTCGCCTGTATACTAGGAAACAACTTGTCAAGTTGGAGTTTTCTGTCGGCAAAGGGAAAAAAACCTACGACAAACGCTCGGATATAGGCAAACGTGACGCCAAAAGGCGGATCGAACGAGCAATGAGAAGTTAGAGGATTATGTACTACGTTTACGTGATACAAAGTCTGGAAGATAAAAAGCTGTATATTGGTCATACAGACAATCTCAGACGACATTTCAAAGAACACAACTCCAAACAAGTTGAGTCAACAAAAAAATAGAAGCCCTTTCAAGCTCCTTTACTACGAAGCATATAACCTGCTTGAAGACGCTCTCAGTAGAAAGGAGGATTTCAAGACTGGCTTCGGAAGAGCTTATTTAAAAAGAAGATTGAGTGACATCTAGACGTTCACCGTCTCTAACGCTTTTGTAGTATGTGCGGCTCGCCCGCATCGCTACGTGAAGCGATGCGGGCGGGGGTTGTTTAGACTCGACAGGGCGTACTTTCAAAATATGCAAGCCGATCTCGATGGTATGATCGTAAAACTCGCCATCACGATGATAAATGCAAACTTCATCACAAAGGCAAAGAATGCATTCGCGCAAGCATTTGCTCCTTCTTTCGCTCTTGCTCTCGCCTAATTTTTAGTGCGTAGCCATCAGAATCCCCATTCTCGATACGGAATCTCTGGTGTCATATAATCGAGACGTGACGAAAGTATTTCTTTTTCTTTACACTTTCCGATCGTATTGCAAAAGAAAAAAATGAATGAGAATTTTGTCTGCTTTCTACCTCATTCATTTACACAAAGCACTCTAAGCTTGTAGAATATTTTGAAGAACCGTTTCTGGACATGGGTGCAATTCCCATCAACTCCACATAAATCAGCTTATAGCTTCACGAGCTTCTTTAGCTTCTTAGGAAAACACAAAAAAGTTTTCTAAGCTAACGAAGCTATTGCAGCTAACGAAGCTAACGAAGCTATAACATGAGAAGAAGACGTCACAACCGACCGAAACCGAAAGCCCAAGTGCTGGTACGCTCACGCCTCAATGAGCAGATTCTCGCTCCGGAGGTGATTGTAATCGACATAAACGGTGTCAATCATGGTACGATGACCATTGCCGATGCCCTGGTACTCGCCAAGGAACAGGAAGCGGACCTCGTGGAAGTATCCCCTCTCGCAGTACCGCCGGTGTGCAAGGTGACTGACTTCGGGAAACTCCAGTACCGCAAAGACAAGCAAGAACAGCAACAGAAAGCCAAACAGAAGAAAGTCGAAACCAAAGGCATCCGTATCGGTTTCCGTACTGACGCTCACGATCTTCTCTTCAAGAAAACACAGGCAGAGAAATTTCTCACCAAAGGAAACAAAGTTCGCATCGAGATAGTCCTCCGCGGAAGAGAGAAAGCGATGCAAGAAAAAGCCAGAGAGAACCTCCATGAGTTCATCCGAGGCATCGCTATCCCTCACCGCTTCGAAGAAGAGGTGAAACGCGGGCCTATGGGGTTTAACGCTCTCATCGTCGCCGAATAAATAGAACTTCAGATAAAGAATATAAGAATTTTTTAAATAACAGTATGCCAAAACTCAAAACAAGGAAATCAGTGAGCAAGAAAGTGAAGATCACCGGAAGCGGAAAATTGAAAACCCGTGCCACCGGTCAGAACCACTACAACTCACGTGATACCGGCAAAGCCAGCCGTGCCAAGCGTCAAGACAATGATGTCTACCCAGCCGTCACCAAGAACATCAAAGCCTCCCTCCCGTACTCATTCTAATTCACACTTCACTGCAAACATATGACGAGAGTAAAGCGTGGTGTCATGACCAAAAAACGCCACAAGAATATTTTGAAAGCTGCCAAGGGCTTCCGTTGGGGACGCAAGAATTTGTTCACTAAGGCCAAAGAGGCCGTCATCAAGGCCGGCACGTACGCTCACCGAGATCGCCGTGCCAAGAAGCGCAGTTTCCGCAGTCTCTGGATCACTCGCTTGAATATCGCCCTCGGTTTGAACGGTATGAAATACAATGATTTCATCGCTCTGGAAAGTAAGAAAAGTATCGCCCTCGATCGCAAAGTGCTTTCACAGTTGGCCGTAGAGAATCCTGAGATTTTCACGAAGTTTGTAGAATCTGTTAGATAGGATTGACAGTAGACTCTCCCGAATCGCTCTCGTGAATTATGGCGGGGAGAAAATCCAGAAATCTTCACAAGGTTCGTCGAGAAAGTCCGCTAGATTTTCTCTCGATAAAAAACTCCTCCTTATTTAGGAAGAGTTTTTTGTTTCTTATTCTTGAAATTACCTCTTGAAATTACTTTCTTTCCTGTTTGTCTTTCAATATCTTTACGAGTTCGTCCTGCAACTTGTCCACCATCTTTGGCATCTCGAGAAAGTTCTGGCAAACCTTTCGAATTTCTGGTAGTAGTAATTTCTGTCGTTGTCGCCTCGCCAAGCATAGTGAGAATAAGCTCCAATTCAGACATGTGGTCTCGAGGATTATCAGGGTTACTGAGTGATTTGAATTCCTTGATCTGTTTCGCATCCATTTCAAATGTACCCTTGTATATTTCATTGGTGAGAATAGCAAAATTGAATCCTCCTCTCGCTCCTCGTCCCTGCCACTCGTCCGTGAGCGTATTGCGTATATTAATACCACGCATCCGTTTGGCAATCCAGTCATCGTTATAGCCCTTTTGCTCATATATTTTTTTAGCACGCACGATAGATCGCTCAGGGTCTTGAATTTCCTCAATCCGCTCTTGTCCGACTCGGGCAAGCCATTGTTTGAAAGGCTCAGCTTTCGGTGATGGAATAGCCTGAATGATACGAAAAATACCCTGTAGGCTCCCACAATTGAGTTTCTGTGGTCCACCTTTTGTCTCTACTGAAAGGGGGGTGGCAATTTGCCCCCACCCTTTGGATAGCTCAGGGTCACGCCTCCGCATATCTTTTATATACCCTTGAACATCCTTCGAATCGGTGAGTATTTGGACAATATCAGCTATAGCAAAAAACCACTGCTCGTTGTGCCACGCACGTCGTACTTCTTTTTCTTCAAAGACTGTTGGATTTATATTGTCTTTTCTCATATTTTTTTGTTTACTATCACACCAATCCTTTGCTAAAATCTTTTTAAAAAAATATATTCCACTAAAGATAATTTGAGATGCTGATAGATATTCTCTACATAGTATCTTTTATGCCGTAAACATATGCAAAGGATTGGTGTGATAGTTTACACTACTTACATATATAATAATACATCTTGATACAAATATTTGTCAAACGATTTGATACGGCCAAAAAAATACTCTCTCCGATTGAATCAGAAATCGAGAGAAAAGTACTAAAAATATCCCTTTTCTAAAGCATATTTTGACTATTGCATTTTTCTTCATTTTGTGCTATAATAGACGGTTACAAAATGAGGCGGTGCCTCAGGAGTAACAACAGTGAGTATTGGTTCTGTCCAGATACTCTAGTCAGAACTATCCTTAACAATCAAATTTCTCTTGAAAGGAGAATGTCATGAACGGTATGGTGAAAATTGCTATCGCCATTGCGATAGCTGGATTCGCGATGTTAGTCCTGCCATGGTCCATTTCAATATGGGTCATTGCAGTTGCCCTCTGGTACGTTCTTGGATTCCAAATCATTCGCGAGAATGAACGCGGTGTGATGGTTCTTCTCGGAGATCCACAATCCGTCGTTTCATCAGGTTTGCGGTGGGCTCCGTTTCTTATCGGAAAGTTCTTGCACTACCCTACAGGTATTGTGGAGCTCGACGTGACCGAAAAGGGGACTAGACGTGCTGGCATCGTTACCCGCAAAGGGAAACTGTCAAGAAGCACTGACGGTACTGAACAGGAGGATCGCATCTTCGGCACAGCCAATATCGGAATGGATGTTTCATTTCGCTTCCGGTGGCCGAAGGAAGATCAGGATCTCCTGCGCTGTGTCAAACTCCTCCCTAGTCCACAGGATATTCCTGCTCTCGTGAACATCTTCCAGGAACCTATTCTGGATCACGTCCGTACAGCGGGTGGGAAGAAAATTTGGGTGGAGCTTGCGCGGGATCGTCGCGGATTCGCTGAGGAAGTGAATAGAAGTTTCAGGGAGAATATCACCCCTGTAACCAATAAGGACGTCAGCCAGACAGGGAACATCATTATGGATTCTCACATAGAAGATCCGACGGTGTCGATTGCTCACATCGAGATTCCCAAGGCACTCCTCGATAGTCTCACTATCGAAGAAATTGCTCAACAGGAAAAATCGGCTACGATCATCAAGGCCAAAAGCGACAAGCAAAAGCTGATACTCGAAGGGCAAGGGAAGGCAGACGCTCGCAAAACTTTCATCGAAGCGATCAGCGGAGAGCTAGAGGGTGTTCGCATCCAAAGTCTTCTCACACTCGAAGCGATGGCTCAAGGTCAAGCGACAACCATCTTCCCGATTCCAACCAACCTGATGGATCAGTTGTCTAATATGTTTGGAAAACCGGCAGGTCTCGATCCAAAGGAGCTTCTCAAAGGGCTGAGTCCAAAGCAAAAACAAGAGCTGATGCAAATCCTTGCAGAAACCCTTAAACCCATGCAACCAAGAAGGAGGCAATCATGAGCTGGAGTTTGATAATCGGACTGTTGATTGTTATCGCATTTGTTCTCATTCGATTGGGACAAAGTGGTAGGAAGCTCAGCACACTTTGGGCACGCTTCCAAAAACCATCCGGGATGGTAACGTCAACAACTACTGCTACAGCTAAGACATCTCAAAAATCCAACTGGGGGAAACCTCTGATATGGATAGCTGGTATAGTTATCGGAATCGTTGCCATTTCCATTTTTTTTGGAAAGACATCTTTTCTGAAAAAAACAAGTGTCGATGCATACGGATGGAATCTTATAGAAACCATCATCTGTCCTATGGGTAAAGAAACGTGGGAAAAAGGTCGGGGCTGGTGTACGAGCCAAGTGAAATTGGAACCTGGCACCTATAGGCTTCTCCTCAAAGAAGTACGTTGGGATGTAGCCTTCTGGGATCCTACGACGCAAAGTGTGGTTGAATACCGTGCTGTGCCATCACAGGGAATTTCTCTCAGCGAATGGCAGAACAATCCATCGTATGTACGGACGTTTCTGAAAGACGCTCCAGTCGGTGGCAATCGGCGCTTTGGTTCAATCATTGCGAAAATCGGAGAACAGCAAGCTTTCGATCCGTTCCAGAAAGGATCATTCGAAATCGAAAAGGCAACAATTCTTTCAATCGGCCCGAACATCCCATTCTGTGATGTGGCATTTATCCACAATCGCGGGATGATTGTGGTGGAAATTGAAAAGGAGATGTAACAATCTCCAACAAAACAAAAAGCGGCAAGGATAGATACTATCCAAGCCGCTTTTTTCTTTGCACAAAATCAAGCATTTTCTTCTACGCGAAAAGTACTGCAATCTGCGTCACGATAACGAGAGCGGCAAGTGCGACGGCGATACCGATGATGGAATAAAGAACAATCTTTTTCCCGGTATCGATGCGGTCTTCATTTCCGGCAGCAGTCATATACATAATACCTCCGACAACCAGCATAATGATAGCCAAAGTCCCGACAATGGAGAGGAGGAATTGGAGAACACTCAAAGCGATCGCGGTCAGTGTCCTCGTTTCCGGTGGCAAACTACTGGTCACTGGTCCCCAGCCGAGGATATCCCCTATTTGCAAGAGAAACGACGGAGCAGCAATCCCGATGGCGAGCCCGATCATCGCAGCAGTGATGGCTCCCTTGGCAAGTGTCATTCGACTATCATTGCCGGCCGAGGTGATATAGAG
>PFVP01000053.1:0-25896 GCA_002790675.1 Candidatus Moranbacteria bacterium CG_4_9_14_3_um_filter_45_14
TGCATCTTTGTGGTGCGTTCAACAGATCTTCCTCCATCAGACATATTAAGGTTGTTGCGAAACTGAAAAAATGTATCTTTTGGAAGAATAGAATCGAGCGTAAGTTTGTTATCCTTCAGAGTATTTTTGAAAATAGCATCTTGTTTGATGATAAAACCAGGAAGTCTGCCTTCGTTAAAACGGGCGATAAGTTCTGAAAGAGGAGAAATGCCGTTACCAATTATTCCAGCAGGAATTTTTTGAACAGCAGAAAGCACCTTCCCATTGAAAACAAGCACTCTATATTCACTGGCAATAAACATTTCTTCAATGAGAAATTTGCTTCTTGGATTGTGTATGTAAGCACCTTTTGTAAAGGCGATTGCCTCTTTCAATTCTGAAACAGAACGGATATCCCATGTCATGCCCTTTGCAAGGGAACCATCGACTGGTTTACAAATCAGTGGATATGTAAGGCTTTTTTCCCGAATAAGTTTTTTTGCCTCATTTAAAGAACCCGCCGTTATACCTCTTGGAGTGTGTATGCCGAAAGATTCTAGTACTGTCTTCGTAACAGCTTTATTCTTGGTTAAATTTCCCATACGTCTAAAAAGAGGAAGATTGGTTTTGTGACAAAAGAGTACCTTTCCTTGATACTCTAATTTTATAAGAGTTGTATGAGATACCTTGATAACTTCTGTCTTTATACCTAAAAGAACAGCTTTTTTAAGGAAAGATTTGAATCCTCCGTGATGGATATCCTCGGTGTATTTAACTATAGATATAGACATACTGTTTTTTGATAAAAAATAAAAAATAAACTCATTTGTTTACATCAATCAAAAACTTTTTTAAATGTTTACGACCGATGATGACTGGGTAGTTAAGACGAGAACGATCGATACACGATACTTTTGCAGGAAAAGATAGTCCGTCGATAGTTATGGATATCAAGATGACTGGACGATAAGAAATACCATGAGAGGATCGAACAAGAAAGGTGTCTGCAAGATCGGGAACTGTAAAGAAGAGCTCTTCTCGTTCTTTTTTTGAAAGCTCTTTCAAGAGGTCCCGACCAGCTACTTTTGATTCGAAGGTATTCAAAACATTTTCAAATCCTAGTTCTTTGGCGAGAGAAATATCGATAGAAGTAGAATCAGCACCAGTATCAATCTTTGCCTCCACTTCGATTTCTTTGTCGTCCTTTCCGATCAGTTTCACTTTTTCGATGCTACCGATGACACGTTTGCCTGAAAGCTCCTCGATTTCTTCTTCGATTTCACCGCCGAAGAGGTTCATTCCGACGCGCATACCGCGTTCGGTGGTTTTTATCTTCAGTCCCGATATGCGTTTCAACCGTTCTTTGAGCCCGCTCAAATTTGCGAGTTGGATGGAAAGGCCGGGACGAGCATTCAACTCGAGAATGACCGGACCGCGATCGCGATCGATAGCGATGTCTGCCCCGAGAAAGCCGAGGTGCGAAACCGATTGAGCATCGATGGACATACGGAGAATGTTCTTCCAGTAGGGGATTTTGATTCCCGAGAGAGCGAGGCGGGTACCAGGCACATATTCGATGAGATGACCCTTACCGAGAATAGCTGTCGTTGTGGTACCTGTGGCGAGGTCGATACCGACGCCGATAGCACCTTGCTGGAGGTTGGCCTTGCCGTTAGAAGCGCGCGTGGGGAGACGAAGCATCGCCATAACAGGCACTCGGTTGAAAATGATGATACGGATATCAGGGATGCCTTTGTAAGTGTATGGTTTGAAAAGCTTGAGAAGCTTGAGACGTTCCTCAAAAAAGGCGATATCAGGAACACTCGAAAGAGAGAATGAACCATCGATGATATTGCGGATATGATTTTTTAAGTCATCAATGCTGATAGTGGTGCCATCAGCCTTGACCCAGGCACCTCCACCATTCCCTCCTGAGGTTTGGCGGGCAGGCTTTTTTCTGGCGTACACGACGATGATCCCTTCACCACCGAAACCACGGTTTGGTTTCAATGCGAAACTATCAGGGAGCGTCGAAAAATCGAATGAATCGAGTTCTTCATAGTTTTCTATTTTCGCAATGAGCGTGGAAATGCCGAGATTGTTTTTTTTCAGAATGCGTTTACAAAGAAGCTTGTTGTCCGCTATTTTCATTCCACGCTTACGGTTGTTCGGGCGGATATACTCCAGATTTCGGGCGTTCATACCCAAGAGACACTGGCTTTTTTTGAAAAATTCAAGCATAGTGGAGAAGGCGAGGGTCTATCGAAGATCCCACCACATTAAATGAAAAAACCTAGAGATGACGGGTGACTTTCCGAAAACGAAAATATTCCGTGATGCGTAAGCCTGTCCATTTTCCCAAAGAAAAATTGATGACGAAAGTGGAAAGTATAACCCAAGGATATTCCAGAATCAAAACAGTGAGAGTCTGCCAGCTGACGAGGAAATAGCCGATAACGGAGATGACAAGGGTTTCGGTTGCCAAAATGAAAGCAGCCCGGCTTCCTTTCTCGATTTGTGTTGCAACGAATTTTTCTGCGAGAGTGATCATAATAAGGAGAGGAAAAATGCTCACGGATGCCAGCCCGGTACGCTGATACATTCCGCCGATGACAAGAATAAGAAGAATGGCGAGAGAGACGATGGAAAGCGTTATCGCGACACGCGGCAGATACAGGAGCCGGAATCTTTTTAAGATGAAGCGTGTCACCATTCCAACCAATATGACGCTGACGAAGATAGCGATACCGTATTTTAAGCCATTCGGATCGAAAGCGAGTAGGGCGAAAGTGATGAGCGATGGCGTATAGATGCCGAACGCTTTGATACCTATGACCTGGCGAAAGAATGCAACGAGTGTCGCCACGACAGGAAGCATCAAAAGAAGGAGGACCGTTTGTACCGGTACGCCTTGCTCGGTGAAAAAAGCGATAAGGGGATGATATGTCATAGTGAATCAATTGAAAAATGTTTAAGGATTTTTGACGGCTTCCATCTTGCGACGACTGGAATGACAGAGCGCGATAGCCAAGGCATCAGCGACATCATCGGGCTTGGGAATTTCTTTGAGTTTGAGAATAGCCTTTACCATCAATTGTACCTGAGTCTTGCCTGCTCTTCCATAATTTGTCAATGCCTGCTTCACCTCAAGTGGCGTATAACCTGAAATACTAACACATAAACTCTCTAAAGTCAAGAGGATAACACCACGAGCCTGTGCGACGGAGATGATGGTTTTTTGATTTTTAAAAAAGAAAAGCTCTTCGACGGCCGCCTCTTCCGGTCGGTACTTCTTCACGATATCTACGAGGTCGCTTGAGATTTCTGCCAAACGTTTTTCGGGAGTCGAGTCTTTGCTCGTACTGATGTGTCCGAAAGCTACGGTGATGGTTTTGCCACCCTGTACTTCTATTACGCCCCAGCCTACCGTCGCGGTGCCAGGATCGATGCCAAGAATTCTCATATCAGTTAACGGATAACATATAATAGTCAACAGCAACAAAAAATTTCGAGACAGTTTGAGAAATAACACAAGCTCCCGTTGTTTTTTATGGTTGACTGCTTAAGGGAGATTGTTCCATATCCGCTGAACATCCTGATGTTCATCAAGGGCTTCCAAGAGTTTTTCCAGGGAAACCATATTTTCTTCGGTTGGCGTTGCAGTTTGGAGTGGAATATAGCCGAGCTCAGCACTTTCACAGAGAAAATCTTTCTTGCGGAAATATTCTTCGACAGACTGGAGTTTATCAACAGCTGTCACTACTACAAAAATATTTTCTTCAACAAAAAAATCGTCAGCACCGGATTCGAGCGTTTCGTTTTCCAATGTTTCAGCGGAATATTTTTCGAGTAAAAAAGTGACGAGACCAACGCGACGAAACATAAAGCTCACTGCTCCGGCAGTAACGAATTTTCCATTCCCTTTCGTGAGAATAGATTTTATTTCACTCACGGTGCGGTTTCTATTATCAGTAACTGTCTCGATGATGAGTGCCGTTTGACCAGGGCCATATCCTTCATACAAAATTTCTTCGATTTGTACCCCGTCTTTTGATTCGCCCGTGCCGACTTTGATCGCTCGATCAATGTTTTCTTTCGGCATATTGACACTCTTTGCTTGATCGATAGCGATACGCAGTTTGAAATTCATATCTGGGTTACCATTGCCGCCCTCACGAGCGGCGATAGTAATGAGTCTGCCATACTTCGTAAAAATGATGCCTCGCTTGGCGTCATTGATACTCTTTTGGTGTTTGTGGGTGGCCCAATGTGAATGTCCTGACATAGTGTATGGAATATGGATGATAATTGAGTGTGTATCCGTCCTAATGAGTGCCATCGGACATAGCGTGTTCGGAGATTTTCATAATAGTGTCTTTGATTTTGTAAGGATCCGGTACCATACGGAAAAGGAAACGCTCTTGTTCACTGGCAGTCTGCACGGAGACATCACCGAAATTGAGAACAGTAGGAATGATGCCTTCCACGGTCGTCGTGACATCTTGGATGCGGGAGAAGTTGAGCTCGCTTATGTGGCGATCGAAAAGCCCCTTCTGTTCAATATTCACGATACGCTGATTGGTGATGATCCAGATGTCGAAATAGTAATCGATCCAGGTGAGAAAACCGAAAAGCCATACGAAAATAAAGAAAGTGTTTTCCATAAAGATGAAAAATTTCTTTCCACTGATACTGAATATATCAGGGAAGAGGAGGAGGAACACCACAAGGCTCCCAATAAGGAGAAAAGAGAAAAGAAGAATGAGGAGAAAACGGGAAAGGATGTTGAACCAATGACGATGGATCACACGGATAACCTCTTCGCCTTCACGTTGCGAAGCGAAATGATAGGGATGAAATGCGTAGGACATAGATAGTTTTATTGAGAAAAATGGACAAAGAGCTCATCGAATGGTAATGATAGGAAGAGGAGCGTATTGGTAATAAGGAGTACCAAAAAGACAGAGGAAAAAAGAGTGGCTCCGAAAAAAGCGGAACCCCGTTTCAGTGAATAACGGAAGATATGATAAATAACAAAAAGGGCAATCAGAATGTAACTGAAAAAAAGAAGAAGATAGATGACTCCGAAAATTGCCGGCATAGGTTTGCTTTGTGAAATGAGTGAAACAATACGTTCACCTCCCCTCTCAATCAATGATGAAAAGCAAAAGATGAATACTTATATTGTATCATCAGAGTGAAAAGATCAAAAACTTCTGCCCCAGAAAAGAAGAGTTGCCTACAAGAGTTTGTCTTGATGATCGGCGGGCATATGGATGTCGAGGTGCTTGTAGCCTTCGGGGGTGACGACGCGACCACGGGGGGTGCGAGCGAGAAATCCGAGTTGCAAGAGATAGGGTTCGACAACATCCTCGATAGTCTGTATTTCTTCACCAGTAACACTGGAAATCGCTTGGAGACCGGCAGGGCCACCTTTGAATTTTTTGATGATGGTTTCGAGAATATGGCGATCGGTCGGTTCGAGACCGAGATGATCTATTTCGTAGAGATGGAGAGCTTCACGGGCGATATCGCCAGTGATAGTAGGGAAGTCTTTCGTCTGAGCATAATCACGGACGCGTTTCAGAATACGATTGGCGACACGAGGCGTCTGACGACTCGACTGGGCGATTTCTTTGGCACCCTCTTCATCGAGACCGATATTTAGGATACCGGAAGACCGTTTGACGATTTTTTTGATTTCTTCCGGCGTGTAAAATTCCAGACGATGGGTCGAACCGAAGCGATTGCGAAGAGGATTGGACAAAGAGCCGAGGCGAGTGGTAGCACCGATAAGTGTGAAATGAGGAAGATCAAGTTGGATGGTACGTGCTGCTGGACCCTTGCCGATGATGATGTCGAGTTTGTAATCTTCCATTGCCGGGTAGAGCACCTCCTCGATCATTTTGTTCAGGCGGTGGATTTCATCGATGAAGAGCACATCGCCATCATCAAGATTAGTAAGAATGGAGCCCAAGTCTCCGACTTTTTCGATGGCAGGACCGGAGGTGATCTTGATATTCACCCCCATTTCTTTGGCGATGATATGAGCCAGTGTTGTTTTTCCGAGACCAGCCGAGCCATAGAGGAGGATGTGATCAATACTCTCTTCTCGTTTTTTGGCTGCCTGAATGAATATATCGAGATGACGTTTGATCTTTTCCTGACCGACATACTCTGCAAAATACTGCGGACGCAGGGTATTATCGAAGTTTTTATCATCGAGGATGTCGGCGGGGGTTGTTGTAAGCATACGTTTGGATGGTCTGAAGAGGGCTTAATAAAGGGAAGAAGTGAAATTATACCTTTGTATTGTAACACGGGTTGACCCCGGTCACAAATTATGTTGTCGCTACTAATATATGCAATATGAGCCGGTAGCGCCTACGGCTTTCGTAAGCGATTTTTTTGGCATAGTCGCCTAGATTTGTGACGGAGTTGACAAAAGAATAAAGCTATGCTAGTATGGCATTTCGCTTAACAAAGAAATTTCTGTCTGTCGACAGGCAGGTGAGCTTCTCGGTTTGTTCGCATCATCATACGAAGCGATATGAGCGGGAACTGTTTCATCTGTAGACAATTGGGGATTACTATCTTTTGTCCTCAATCGCGGAACTGTCAGTCCAGATCCGGGTAGGGTGGTTTCGGCTGCGCTATACCTCGACACCTTTCCTTTCCTTAGACTCCTATGCCTGGGGTTTGTCTACAGTTTAAACAGCTTTTGCTCGGCGAAACAAAGAAAAGATCCTTCAACAGGTTCGGGGTTTTCTTTGTTGTTTCCCTTTTCTACAAGTCTGTCACGCGTCGTACTTCGTCAAGAGTGGTGTTCCCCTCAAGCACCGAGAGGATGCCATCTTGGGTCAGCGTAATCATTCCGAGCCCGATAGCCTTTTCTTCAATCTCGCTTGTGAGTGCCCCTTGTGCGATAAGCGCTGAGATGTCTTTGTTTATGAGAAGCGTCTCGGTAATTGCCAGCTGTCCTAAGAAACCAGTACCGCCACAAGAAGGACAACCGCTCGTGTGAGGGAGCGTGATGTTTTTCAGGAGAGTCGTCTGTTCTTTTGACGATGGCATCGAACCCAGTGTTTTTTCGATGACTTCTTTCTCTTCCTCTGTCGGTGGCAGGAGTTTCTTGCAGTACTCGCAGACTTTCCGAACCAAGCGTTGTGCCATAAAAAGATTTCCGGTATTGGCGATGTCATCATTGCTCACTCCCATAGCGTTCAGGCGGGAGATGACCCCGGAGGCTGAATTGGTATGGAGCGTTGAAAGAACGAGGTGTCCGGTACTGGCCGCTTGGATGGCCATTTTTGCGGTTTCATCATCACGAATTTCCCCGATCATCAGGATATTCGGATTCTGACGTACGAGAGAACGCAGTGCGGTCGCAAACGTATAGTTTTCACTTTCCTTTATCTGTGTCTGGAGGATGCCCGGGATCCGGTACTCTATCGGATCTTCGACGGTGATAATCTTCACCTCGGGTGTATTGAGCTTTGAGAGGATGCTGTAGAGCGTTGTCGTTTTCCCCGAGCCGGTCGGTCCGGTATTCAGAATGATGCCGTGCGGTTTGCTGATAGCCGTATAGATATTCTTGAGACTTTGTTTGCGGATGTGGAGCAAATCGAGATCGAGTTTGATGATGGACTGGTTCAAGAGCCGCATCACGATCGTTTCTCCGAAACCGCCAAGAATGATAGAAAGCCGGATGTCTACCTTCTTCGTCTTATCGGGGAGTCCTTTCTCAAGCGTGAGAGAGAAGCGTCCATCGACCGTCCCAGAACGTTCGCCTGATCTGAGTCCGGCGGCAAGTTTGATTTCCGCGACAAGGACAGGATAGTCGGTGAGAGGGAGCGTAGCGGCCGTTTGGAGAATACCGTCGATACGGAAACGGACATCCGCTGTATCTCCCGTAGGCTCGATGTGGATATCCGTGGCCTTCATTAGGATGGCTCCAGCGAAGAGTGTAGGGATACGCAGTTGAGAGTTGATCGTTTTTATATATTTGGCGAAAGCTTTGAGAGAGGCGGTTTCTTTTTTTGCTTCTTCGAAGATCTCCTCGGTGATATAGGTGGAACGAGAAAGCTCGCTCGGCATCAGTTCGGCATAGAGAGTACGAAGTGACTCTGCCTGATCCGTGACCCTCCATACTTCATCCAGCGTTGTTATTCCATCGAGCGCTTTGAGTATCCCGTCTTGTGTCATTGTCACCATTCCATTCTCCAGGGCGACTCGGAGGATTTCCTGTTCGGTACCCATATTGTTTATGATTTCTGTCATATTTTCTGTCATCGTCAGAACCTCAAAGATACCTGTCCGTCCGTGGTAGCCGGTGAAATGACATTTCGCGCAACCCACCGATTTATAGAGCGCCGTCACTTCTTGCGGGAGGGAAATTTTCGCTTTCGGAGAAATGATAGTGATGAGTTTGAGAATAGAGTCGATGGTTTCGTGTGCCGGCTCATAGGACTCTTTGCAGTGTTCACACAGGACACGCACCAGACGTTGCCCGATAAGAACATTAAGTGAAGCAGAAAGGATCGATGGCTTCACTCCGAGTTCCATAAAACGAGGAATGGCGGCAGCAGCACTGTTGGCATGCACTGTCGAAAATACCAAGTGGCCGGTCAGTGCGGCATTGGCAGTGATGTCGGCCGTTTCATCATCACGAATTTCTCCAACCAAGATGATGTCGGGATCCTGACGGACAACTGCCCGGAGCGCCGTTGCAAACGTGTAGTCTTTGTTCTTGGAAACTTCTGTTTGAACGATGCCTGGGATCGTATATTCGATCGGGTCTTCGATGGTGATGACTTTTATATCAGGTTGGTTGATATGATTGAGGAGGGTATAGAGCGTCGTCGTTTTTCCGGAACCGGTCGGCCCGGTATTCAATATGAGGCCGTTTGGTTTGGTGATCTGTTTCGTCACTTCTTCATAGGCGAGACCGCGGAGACCGAGAGCAGTCACATCGACGATGACATCATCTCCTGAGAGGAGACGCATATTGATGTTTTCACCGAAT
Organism: Candidatus Moranbacteria bacterium CG_4_9_14_3_um_filter_45_14; assembly: GCA_002790675.1. GTDB lineage: Bacteria > Patescibacteriota > Minisyncoccia > Moranbacterales > UBA1568 > UBA1568. The sequence goes on from PFVP01000053.1 coordinate 9,005, forward strand.
TTTCCAGGGATGCTATTGACACGGACGTCGATGCGTTTGTCCTCGAGATTCACGAAAAAATGTCCGTCTTGAGCCACTTTTCGTACATTCAATCGCATTTTCGCAACCATCTTGATACGCGAAAGCATCAGGTGGTACCGCTCCAATGGGAGATTGCCTATTTCCTGTAGAACGCCATCGATACGGTAACGGAGGCGAACAAAATCTTCTGCTGGCTCGAGATGGACATCACTCGAACGGAGTTTTCTCGCACCGGCAAGGATGATTTCCATCGCCCGTGAGGTATTGGCAGTATGGATGCTTTTCAGCGAGATGAGTTCTCCGAAATCTTTTTCGAATTTCTCCAAATCGGCATCTCTGAGGGAAACGCGGACGAGGTCGAGATTGTCAATGAAGGTACGTTTGGAATATGCTTTCCATGCGTGGTCGAGCGATGGTTTTGAAGCGATGAAAATTTCTTTCTGCCACCCGTGTTCATCGGAAAAATTTTTGATATAGCGCAATGTTTCTGTGTCGGCAGGATCGAGAATAGCGAAACGGGCACGAGTATTCTGTTTGTTGAACAAGACGAAATTGAATTGTATCGCGTCTGCTTCCGGAACGAGGATGACGTCTTCGGTGCTGAGAGGGAAAACGTGCAGGTCGGCATAGGGGAACCCGTTTGCACTTGCTAATCGAGCTGCCTCCTCTTCGATCGAAACATCGCGCATTTTTTTCAGAATCGATTGGGATTGTTCATCCTTTTCGGAATGAGAAGGTGTATCTTTGTGAATGACGTTTGTCATAGTGTTTGTTTTTTGTATTCAGTACGCTCCCATCTCGAATCTATCATTGTCATTGTACCTCAAAAATGGATAGAAAAGCAAAAAATCCTCCCGAAAAGTGAGAGGAGAATATGAGCTTTTTCTATCTACAGATTTTCCGTGTGGACAATCGTATCCTGTAAGCGATTGATGATGATGTCGCCTGCCTCTTCTGGGGCAGTGACGGAAAGAGTGAAGGAAAATGTATCGCCTTGGAGTGTCCCTTCCTTGAATTGTTTGGCGAAAAGGGTTAGAGCCTCGTTCGGATGCGCTTTGACGACACCGCGTACCAAGACATTCGTTTCCAGATGCAGAACCATATAGAGTTGGGCGCTTGAGTAATTGCTTTTGATTTTCTCCAATACATCGGGCAGATCCTCCACGCGGGCGCGTGATTGGACGAGGTCTTCGATTGTGACGAAAGCCCAGATGAGTTTCAATTCCTCGTTCCATTTCACCTGCGCCATCACCCGTCCCCAGAGCTTGAGGAGGTGGAGTGGTTGGGTCTTGTAGAGGAAGCGGATGATTTTCTGTTGATCAGCTCCTTTGTCCATCAATCGTGAGGCGAGCTTGAGCGCTTTTGGCGTGGTGTTGCGTCTTTGGAAACTCTCCGTGGCGGAAATGATACCAGTGAGGAGGCTTTCGTTGACGGCTTCCGTGAAGAATTTCGAGTCGGCGGATTCTAGTGTTTCAGCGAGAATCTCAGCATTGGAAGAAGCGGTGATGTCGACGAGATTTATCTGACCAAACAGTTCATTCTCAGGATGGTTATCGATATTGACGATGGGGATTTCATAAAAAATATCCGGATTTTCCTCATAGATTTTCCCCAAGTGTTCTTTGTCTGGGCTCCCTATGACGATGGCGAGATCGAATTTGAATTTGGCCGGAATGAAAGAGAAGTCTCGCGGATCGATGGAACCGTTTTCCGGCGTGAGATAGATGCGGATTTCGTTAGTAGCATTTTCCGTCCGGACACCGAGTATTTTGTTGCGCGATGTGTTGAAGGCAAGGACGAAGTCTCTCGCTCCAGCAATGGAAGTGATGATATTCTCCGGTTGTTCGAGGAAAGAAAGCATGTCTTTGTGAATGTCGATATGTTCGCTCGCCAGAGTCGCCACCTTTCCGTTGTTTTTGAGAAAAAGAGTCAGAGCGAAGGCACTCGCCAGTGCATCACGGCTTGGATAAGAAGAGAGAATGATGAGAGGGGAAACAGTTTTTTTCAAGAGGTCTTGAAATTGTTGAGAAAGGGTGAGTGACATAGTATGTATGAAATGAATCCGACCCAAGACCGGTCCGCTTATCAGCGGAAAAGATTGATAGTCCACCGTAGCAAAGAAAAAGGGAGCTGTCAAATAAGTCTCTTCTTGTGAAATAGCTTTTTTTCCCCTAAGATAAAGGCAGTATGGAAAAACAATACACAACATATTCAGCCGAAGAAACGAGAAGCCTCGGGAAAAAATTGGCACGAGAAATCGTACCAGGAACACTCCTTTGTCTCCAAGGCGATCTGGGGGCAGGCAAGACGACGTTTACCCAAGGACTTTTGGAAGGGCTGGGCGCAGAGAAACCATTTGTCAGTCCGACGTTCGTCATTATGAAACAATATGACCTGCCTACACGGCAGACAGGCCTGCCTACACGGCAGACAGGCCTATCAAAACCTGTGGGTGGCATCGAGCGCATTTACCACGTCGATGCCTATCGTGTGGAAAGCAAAGACTTCGAAACGATTGGATTTTCTGAATGGTGTGAAAACGAAAAAGGCATCGTCATTCTCGAATGGCCTGAGCGTGTTTCAGAACTTCTCCCAGAAAAACGAACAGAAATATTTTTCAAGAGTATCAGCGAAAACGAACGAGAAATTCTTTTTCAATAAGCATTACGTAATAAGTTGCGTAATAAAAACATGTAATCCTCGTGTGATTGTAAATAATAGGAATATCACTTTTTTCTGTCAAAAACTCGCTGTACAAAGGGATTTTTTTGTGGGAGAATAGAGGAGAAATCTTGTTTTATATTTATGACTACATCCATTGAGCAGTATATTTCGAAAGTAATGCAATCGTTTGCGACCGGACAAGCTCGCGAACATGCACACAGGCCAGCATTCCATGACCTTATAAGTGGATTTGACCCGACGCTTACTGTATTGAACGATCCGGCACGGAGTGAACATGGAAATCCAGACTTTGTTTTTCTTCGTGGAGATCTCACGGCAGGCTATGCTGAGACAAAAGATGTCGGCACAGACCTTGATAAAACAGAGAAGAGTGACCAGCTCAAACGCTACTTCGGATACTCGAATCTAATCTTGACGGATTATTTGGAATTTCGTTTTTATCGAAACGGTGAACGATATGGAGAAGCAATTGCTATTGGAATCTTGAGCGGAGGTGTTGTTGTACCAAAATCCGAGAATTACGAACTTCTCGAACGGACAATCAAAGATTTTGTTTGTTCAAAGCCAGAAAAAATCCGTGGTGGGGAGCGACTTGCAAAGATTATGGGAGGAAAAGCTCGACGTATCCGAGAGAATGTTTCGAGGTATCTCTTGGAAGAATCAGAGAAAAGCGGAGAGCTTCGAAATGTATATGAAGTTATGAAGAAACTTCTTGTACATGATCTTTCACCAGAAGCATTTGCTGATATGTATGCACAAACACTTGTCTATGGGCTTTTTGTTGCACGATATCACGATGACACCCCTGATACATTTACACGTCAGGAAGCACGCGACCTTGTTCCAGCATCCAATCCGCTTCTTCGACACTTTTTCGACCATATTGCAGGTGCAAACTTTGATAAGCGCCTCGGATATATTGTCGATGAACTTTGTGAAGTTTTTGCTGTTGCTGATGTGCAAAAGATTATGGCACAGTACTATAGTAAAATGACGCTTTGGGGTGAAACAAAAGAATCGCCAGACCCAGTCATTCATTTCTATGAGGATTTCCTGAAGGAATATGATTCAGAACAGAGAGTGAAACTTGGTGCATTCTACACTCCGCTTCCGGTTGTGCGATTTATCGTGCGTTCGATTGATATGATTCTCAAGCGAGACTTCGGCCTTGTAGATGGACTTGCAGACACGTCGCGAATTGAGACGCAGGTGACAACACAAGGGAAGAAACGCAAAGAATCTATTCATCGAGTGCAGATACTTGATCCGGCTGTCGGAACAGGAACGTTTCTCAATGAGACGATACGATTCATTCATAAGAGCTTCGAAGGTCAAGGAGGACGATGGGCGAGTTATGTCGATGATGATCTCCTTCCGCGTCTACACGGCTTCGAACTTATGATGGCGCCATATACCATCGCACACCTCAAGCTTGGGATGACACTTCGTGATATGGGGTATGAAAAGTTTTCTCGTCGTCTCGGAGTCTATCTCACGAATTCACTCGAAAAAGGGATGAGTCTTGATGGTACACTCTTCGAATCTCTGGGATTTATGCACAGTATTACCGAAGAGGCACGCGAAGCCTCAAAAATCAAACACGAGAAGCCAATTATGGTTGTTTTGGGCAATCCGCCATACTCAGGAGAATCGAGTAATGCGTTTTATACAAATCATGATGTATACAAGGTAGAACCAGGAGGTAAAGAAAAACTCAAAGAAAGAAATAGCAAGTGGCTCAATGATGATTATGTGAAATTTATTCGTTTCGCCGAAAGTATGATTGAGAAGAACGGAGAAGGACTCGTTGGTATGATTACATCGCATGGCTACATCGACAACCCTACTTTTCGTGGTATGCGTTGGCACTTACGAAAAACATTCGATACTCTTTACGTACTTGATCTCCATGGAAATTCAAATAAAAAGGAAGTGGCACTAGATGGTAGTAAGGATGAAAATATCTTTGATATTAAAACGGGCGTTGCTATTATCTTTGGTGTGAAAAAACGAAGTGTTGGCAAGGCAAAGAAAGTGCTAGCAACTATTTATCGAGCCGATATTTATGGTACAAGAAAAGCAAAATACGAGGCACTTGCGAAAGGAAGCATTGAAAACTTGCAATGGAGCAATCTTCTGGATGATGCTGATATTTGGAAGGTAGAGGGAGAAGGGAAGGAAGAATACTTCGAGGGGTTTTCTATTGTGGAAGTTTTTTTAAAAAGTTCTATTGGGATGCAATCACATCGTGACAATATGGTCATAGATTTTGATAAGAATAATCTTATTAAAAAATTCGAGAAAGTGTTTTCTCAAGAAAATTATTCTGATATCATTGCAAAGTATCAAGTAGTTGAATCAAAGACTTGGAACTTAGAGCAAGCAATTAAAAAAGAGTTGTTCTCTGTTGAAAAAATTAGAGAAGTACAATATAGGCCATTTGATGTTCGATATATTTATTATAGCGATGCATTTGTAGATAGAACGAGAAAAAAATTAGCTGGGATAATTACCATCCAGAATCCTGCGATTATCTTTTCAAAAAGTGTAAAAGTTAATTGGAATCACATATATATCACAAGCAATATCCCGAATGCTATTTCGGTAGACATTAATGGTTCATATTTTTGTCCTCTCTATTTTTACCACGAAGATGGAACGAAAATTGCGAATCTTAATCCGGAAATTGTCGAGAAAATAGAGGCGAGCGTTTCTGGGGAGGTAACACCAGAAGATATCCTTGATTACATCTATGCTGTACTTCATTCACCAAAATATCGAGAGACGTACAAGGAATTTCTCAAGATAGATTTTCCTCGCGTACCATATCCTAGGAACAATGAATCATTTCGTGCACTTATCAGTTACGGGTGTGAACTCCGCGGGTTACACCTTATGGAGTCGCCAAAACTTCGTGATTTTATTACGACGTTTCCTGAAAGCGGATCAAATATTGTAGAGAAAGTAAAATACGTAGATGGGAAGGTTTTTATAAACGAAACCCAGTATTTCGGTAACGTCTCTGAAATAGCTTGGAGTTTCTACATTGGCGGATACCAGCCAGCACAAAAGTGGTTGAAAGACCGCAAAGGGCGTACACTCTCAAATCAGGATCTCGAGTACTACCAGAAAATTATCGTTGCACTTACAGAGACAGAGAGAATAATGAAAAAGATTGATGAGACTCCATTTTTTCTTGGAGAAAAGAAATAGATATAGAGCAGGTACAATTTTGGTATAGGTATGCTTATTCTGAACTACAAACAAGGTAAAACAAGGATTTTCTCGAAAAAATCCTAGTATAAGGCAAAATAAAGCAGAATTTCGATACTTGTAAATTCTAATTGACAAGGTAGTATATTTCTTGTAAACTAGGATTACTAAGAAAAAAAGTATGACCACAGAACAAAAACAAGAAATAACAGCATTTTTGCGAGATCAGATTGAAAAAGCTAGCTTTCGAGTAAAAGCCTATGTTTATGATGAAAGCGGAAAGAAGAGGCTTGGTCGTAATGCGTACGTAAAACTTTTAATGCATTTGAACAACTTTTTTTCCGGAACGTCATCTGTGCGATGGATCGTTATGTATGGACTTCGAGGAGCTGGAAAAACAACTTTACTTGCCCAATTATACGAGGCAACAAAAGTCACCAATGAAAGAAAGCTTTATCTTTCAGTTGATCAGGTGACTGGTGTTTTTGGCGTTTCTCTTAAAGATATTCTTAGTGTATACGAAGAAATGTTGGGGACGCCATTTGAAAAACTTGAGGAGCCAGTGTTTCTTTTCTTAGATGAGGTTCAGTATGACGAGAAATGGGGTCTTTTATTGAAAACGATATATGATAGATCAAAAAAAGTATTCATAGTAGCGACGGGGTCATCAGCCTTATCTCTTCAGGCTAGTCCGGACGTTGCTCGACGTGCCATATTTGAAAAGCTCTACCCAATGAGTTTTCCTGAATATATAAAAATTAAAAATCAGAAAACGGAGATAAAAGGGCTTTGCCAGAAAATAAGAGAAGCTATTTTTACTTCACGAAATGCTACAGAAGCTTATGAGAAGTTGCTTATGTCAGAGACTTTGGTAGATAGATATTGGGCAGGTATTGACCCACAGGAGACCAGTAGATATATGCGATATGGATCTCTGCCTTTTATGGTAGCTTTGAACAATGAGGCGCTCATTTATGATCAAATTAAAAAAACACTCGAGAGAGTTATCAGTGTAGACATACCCAACATTGAACAATTTTCTTCTGAGACGCTCCAAAAAATTCCAGCAATCCTATACTCTATAGCAGAATCAGATCAGCTGAGCACTAATGCTCTCTCAGCTAGATTGGGGATAAGTCGCCCTGTCCTTACAAGCATTCTTGAGACATTGGAGCGTACAGAAACTATATGGCGCGTGTATCCACATGGCTCTCATGCAATGCAAACACGGCAGCCGTCAAAATATCTTTTTACCAGCTCAGCGTTTCGAGCTATGTATTTTAATTTTATCGGAAATACGCGTACTGAAGAAAATTATAAAGGCAAGTTATTAGAAGATACTGTTGCGCTCTACTTAAGAAGATTGCTTAGTAGAAAATCCGATACCTCTATTACATATGATAGTGCTGCTGGAGGTGCCGATTTTATTGTAAGGCAGGGAAAGTGGTCTATTATTATAGAGGTAGGATACGGTTTGAAATCGTTTACTCAGATAGAAAATACTATGAGAAAGAGTGGAGTACAAGCTCAATACGGAGTTCTTGTTTCTAAGAGCCCCCTAGCAGTAGATGAGAAGAAAAACATCGTGAGCATTCCTCTTAAATTTTTCTTACTCGTCTAGCTCTAACATATGGAGAAGAAACTGAAAACTATTGTTTTGATTGACGGGAATGCGCTCATTCACCGGGCGTATCACGCTTTGCCACCGCTCACCACGAAGAAGGGAGAGTTGGTGAATGCGGTGTATGGGTTTACGCTGACACTTTTGTCTGTCTTGGAAAAATTCAAGCCGGAATATATTGCAGCGTCTTTCGATCTGGTTGGCCCGACATTTCGACACGAAAAATCAGCCGATTACAAAGCGACACGAGTGAAAGCTCCGGATGATCTCTATGCCCAGATTCCTCGGGTGAAAGAAATGACGAGAGCATTCAATATCCCTATTTACGAGAAAGAAGGGTTCGAGGCGGATGATTGTGTCGGGACACTGGCGCGTCAGGCGGAAAAAGAAAATGTCTTGGTCATCATCGTGACCGGGGACAGCGATGAGCTCCAGTTGGTGACGCCCCTGGTGAAAGTGTTTATGCTCCGCAAAGGCATCAAGGACATCGTTTTGTATGATGAGAAGGCCGTGGCGGAAAAATATGGATTTGGAGCGACGCAGATCCCGGATTACAAAGGACTGGCCGGCGATGCGCCGGACAATATTCCCGGTGTGACAGGTATCGGCGCCAAGACAGCGACGACACTCCTCCAATCTTTCTCGACATTGGAAAATATCTATGCACACCTTCCGGAGATAAAAGAGTCTGTCAGGAAAAAATTGGAGACGGATAAGGAGAAGGCTTTTCTCTCCAAAGAGCTCGGAACGATTCACCTTGAGACACCGGTGACGCTCGATCTGTCCGCCTGTGTGACGAAGGATTTCGACCGAAAAATGGTAACAAATCTCTTCCAAGAACTCGGTTTTTTCAGCTTGATTAAGCGAATATCTGGTGATGAAGAAGTAAGCAGTAAGCAGAATGTAGAAGGGGGAAAAAAGACGAAAGGAAAGACAAAGAAAATTACTACCAAAGAAGCATTGGAAACATTTTTGGGAAAAACAAAAGAAGTTTCAGTGTATGTGAGTCAAGGAGAGGGAACGCTTTTCGGTGTCGGCATAGAAACAGTGCATATCGCGGTGGATGAAGAATCAGAAGTGGTCGTTTTGTGGGACGAAGAAACAAAGAAGTTTCTGCAAGCATTTTTGGAAGACGAGGCAAGAAAAAAAATCGTCTATGACGGGAAAAGTCTGCTCCATCTTTTCAAAAAAGAAGGGATAGATTTCCGAGGAATCTCTTTCGATATAATGCTCGCGGCATATCTCCTCCATTCCGGTAGCAATGTCGATTTCTCATACATCATTCTCGAAGAATTCGGTGAGGAAGGAATAGCGATGCCGGCACAGAAGATTGCTGTCCTGCAAAAAATATTTGAAACACGCATCGACGAAGTGAGCAAAACGCAAACAGGGGGCAAAACACTGCGTACCGTATTGGAACAGATAGAGATGCCTCTCGTTCCGATTCTGCACACTATGGAAGAGCAGGGTGTTATTTTGAATACCGGGAAATTTCAGACACTTTCGATCGAGCTGACACAGGAGCTCGGCGTATTGGAAAAAGATATCTACGCACTCTCTGGTCGTGAGTTCAATATCAATTCTCCGAAACAATTGTCGGAAATTTTGTTCCAAGATCTGCAGATACCGACGACGAATATCAAGAAAACCAAAACAGGCATCTCAACCGCTTCACTCGAATTGCAAAAATTACAGGAGTATCCCATCATTCAGAAAATTGAGGGCTATCGTGAGTTGTTCAAATTAAAGACGACCTACCTCGACGCGCTCCCACTGCTCGTAGATACTCATTCCCGTCTTCACACCACGTATTATCAGGCGGTGGCCGCTACTGGGCGACTTTCTTCGGCCGATCCGAACCTACAGAATATCCCTGCCCGGGGAGAATGGAGCGTCCTGGTGCGCGGAGCCTTTGAACCGGCGCCGGGATATGTTTTTGTCGGAGCGGATTACTCACAGATTGAACTGCGTGTTATGGCTCATTTGAGCGGAGACACCTCACTTATGAAGTCGTTTAAAAATAAGGAAGATGTCCACACTAAAACAGCTTCCATCGTTTTCAAAGTAAAACCGGAGGCAGTGACACCTGATATGCGTCGGCAGGCCAAGGTGTTCAATTTCGGTATTATGTATGGTATGGGGGCGTATGGTTTGGCACAGGCGGCCAAAATCGATCAGAACATCGCGGCACAATTCATCGTCGCGTACTTCAAAAAATTCGCCGGAGTGGCGACGTTTATCGAAGAGATGAAACTGGGCGCTCGTGAGAAAGGATTTGTCGAAACCGAACTCGGCAGGCGTCGCTATACGCCGGAAATAACAAGTAGGAACGTGCAGGTGGCTCGTTCTGCGGAACGGATGGCCATCAATATGCCGATTCAGGGATTGGCAGCGGATATCATGAAACTCTCGATGCTTGCCGTAGCGAAGTTGATCGAAGAAGGCTTCAAAGAGAGCGTGAAAATGGTACTCCAAGTGCACGATGAACTCATTTGTGAAGTGAGAGAAGATCAATCAGAAATATTTGCACGGGCGATGAAAAAAACGATGGAAGAAGCCTATCCTCTCAACGTCCCACTTGTTGCCGAAACCGCTATCGGAAAAAATTGGGGAGAAATTTGAACAAATAACAATCAACAATAAACAGTGAGCAAAAAAAACAATGAGGAGACAAGAAAAAACCGGCCTTGCGACCGGTTTTCATAAAGGAAGAAAAGTGATTTCCTAATGAGAGATTTTATTTCTTAATTTATTCGTAAGATCATCAAGCCTGTTTATGAGCAAGTTTGCTTGTCTACGGATCTCTGGATTGTTCGGATCTTTTTCAAGAGATTCCATAACTGTGTCAAAGGCAATATCTGCATCTCCAGATTTTTCCAAAAGGCTTTCCACAGGATCCACCATTTTTTTTGGATCAAGATGAAAATCTGCTGTCGGCTCTTCCCACGCTTTTGTCTGCATACCTTCTCTAAACATATATTTGTTTTTACTGATTAATAAGCAAAAAAAACCGGTCACCCGGTTCTTTTACTTTTTAAGTATAGCATAAAAAAAGGCCTTGGTCAACCACTGTCGCCTTGTTTACTGTACCGTTCTTAAATGACAGTGACAGGCAACGTGGTAAATGTTTTTCTCGCTTTACTTTGGGAAAAGATTTACAATGGATGTATATGAAGAATTCTTATGCCAGAACTCCCAGAAGTCCAAACGGTTGTTTCTCAGCTGGAGCAAAAGATCGTCGGGAAGAAAATAAAGGATGTGTGGAGTGATTGGAAGAAAAAAATACTTCCTTCTTTCTCAACGTTTACAAAACAGGTGAAGGGTGCGTGTATTCTGGGGACGCGACGGTATGGCAAACATATCGTCATCGACCTCGACAATGAGTATTCTCTTGTTGTGCATCTCAAGATGACGGGACATTTTCTGGTCAAGGATGAAGCCAATCGTACGACAAAAGCGTTTACCGAGGATCCTGTGAACGGCTATATCCATCATATCGTTACTTTTATCGACGGTACGACGCTCGAGTTTTCTGATATGCGGAAATTCGGTTGGTTGCATACGATGAAAACAGAGGAGGTCGAAACGCTTGCAAGTATCGTATCGCTCGGCCGGGATGCTTTGTCACCGAACTTCACAGAGAAGTATCTGAGAGATGTGCTTTCAGGGAAAAAGAAACAAATGATCGGCGCGATTCTCCTCGATCAGAATATTATTGCCGGAATCGGTAATATTTACCGGAGTGAAGCGTTATTCCTTGCTGGAATACTTCCGACACGCCGTGTCGAAACACTGACAAAAAATGAATGGCCTCGCATCGTTCCGGCGATAAAGAAGGTGTTGCGTCAAGCATTGAAACTTCATGGTATGAGCGACGGGGATTTCCGTGATACGGACGGGCTGGAAGGACGCTTCCAACAGACACTGTATGTATACGGTCGCGGTGATAAACCTTGTAAGAAATGTGGTACAATAATAGAACGAAAGAAAATCGGACAGAGGAGTGTCTTTTATTGTCCGCATTGTCAAAAATGATACTATCGTTTTGAAATTTTTTTAATATATATAACTCGTATCTATGGAAAAACGTCAAAAAATAATTGTTCTCGCGATCGCCATCGTACTGGTGGGAATCATAAGTTATTTCTTCTTTGGGAGCAGAGGAATGCGTAAGCCGATCGAACTGAATAACAAGAACCAGTCTCTGCCAACGGTCTCGACTGGTCCGCTCAACGATGGGAATGTCAGCCCGATTTCTGGTTTGCCTTGTGAAAACTGGAATCGTCGTCCTTTGGCGATAATGCAACCTGGGGATGTGACAGCCCGTCCGGCCGCCGGTTTCTCTGAAGCGGATATGGTCATCGAAATGCCTGTCATTACTGCGAGTGTGACTCGATTGATGGCCGTGTATATCTGTGGTACGCCTGCTGAGGTAGGATCGATGCGGAGTGCCAGGCACGATTTCATCGATTTGGCCAAAGGTCTGGACGCCATTTTCGTCTCTTGGGGACGATCAGAATCACATTCTGACAGTGATCTGGTCGGACTCGCCAAGGGTATCCTCGATCGTGGAGAAATAGAGAACATCAACTGCAATGGAGACGCCGGGAAATCGGCCAATGCCTGTACGAACAATCCTTGTTTCCGAAAAGAGGGTATGGCACGCGGAGTGGATAGTGGGTACAGTCATCCTGCAGACCTGCTCACCTGCGCAAAAGAGTTCGGGTACAGTTTGGAAAACAAATTTTCCGGATACAGGCACACAGCAGAAGCGCCAATAGAAAGCAGACCTCAGAGCGGACATCTGCGGGTAGCTTTTGCTGGACCGTTCGCTGCTGAATATGATTATGACCGTGAGACCAATAGCTATTTCCGTACGTGGGGAAACGTTCCTGATATCGATCGGAATAACAAAAATCGCAATGCTCCGAAAAATGTAATCGTCCTTATGGCGCAATCCACCCAGATCGAGGGGCAGTACAACAATGTACAACTCGGTGATCCATGGTACGATCAAACGGATAGCGGGGATGCTTTCTACTATATGAATGGACAGCAATATCGCGGTACCTGGAAAAAAGATAAATCGAATATTGCGAGCAAGCTCACTTTCTTCGATGAATCAGGCAATGAGGTAGCTTTTGTCCCGGGGCAGATGTGGGTGGAAGTTCTCGAGCCCGGACAAGCACTGAAGTGGGGACCCGTTCAATAAAAAAACAAAAAAAGATAGAGCAGGAAGCGGGCAAGTGCCTGCTTTTTGTTTCTTGTGTATAATAGAGAGGTGAGCTGTTTACTGAGCATATATTTCTATGATTCTGTTTATACACGGCGGAGACGGTTTCCTCGTCAATGAACGACGGAGCATCCTGCAAAAAGCTTTCATACGGAAATATTCTCAAGCAGAAATTTTCGTTTTTGATTTTGAAGACCAAGGAACGTCCGATGATGTACGCCGTAGTTTGGCGGTGTGCGAAGAAGGACTCTTTGCTTCAAAGAAGATGGTTGTCTTCCTTCACCCATTCGAACTCGGGGAAGTATCGGAAAAGCTTCTGCTTGATTTTCTCAAAGATTTCACGAAAAAAAATGAGACTGAAGTGACACTCCTTTTCGTCCATCCGGGGAAAATAAAAAAGACGCACCCGCTGGCAAAAGTGCTCATAAAATATGCCAACAAGGAAGAAGTTTTCGAGAAATTGGAGGAGAAAAATAAAAATGCCTATATCAAGCGTGAACTGGCGACAATCGATGCTGAGGCCCGTTTTTCCCGTGAAGCGCTTCAGATATTCAGTCTATCTATCGGTTTGGACACGGCGCGTATCCGGACAGAACTAGAGAAGCTTGCGACGTTCAAACCCGGTGGTGTTTTCGAAGAGGAAGATATCCATCTTCTTATCGGAAGTGTTTCAGAAAATGTTATCTTTGAAGCACTGGATGCTTTGGGGCGGGGAGACAAGAAAAGATCTCTGCTCCTCTTCCATCGTGAAGCATCAGATGCCGAAGGAGTCTACCCTCTTCTTTCGATGTGCGCTTGGCAGGTGCGGAGACTTCTTTTAGTGAGAGAATTATTTGATAAAGGAATATTTCGCGCTTCTGATATTGCTCTACAAACGAAGATGCCACCATTTGTGGCTCAGAAAATGCTTGGAACCATACATAATTTTTCCATCGCTCGTATCAAACGAGGGCTGATGACACTCTCCCGATTCGATACCGAATTGAAACGTGGCGGTATGGATCCCTCTGTTGCACTTGATCTCTTTATCTGGAGGTTCTGACTTTGGAAGTAGTAGGGAGTAGGTAGAAAGAAGTAAGGAAGAAAAATTACGAGAAAAGAAAAAGAAGCCTTCTAGCTTCTTTTTTACTACATACTACTTGTTGCTTGCTACTTTTTGATAGCGATCGCCTTCACAAGTGAGTTGAGGCGGGATTTCTTGCGAGCAGCAGTATTTTTCTTGATGACTTTTTTCTGAGTAGCTTTATCGAGAGATTTGTTGGCCTTTTTGAGCCATTCTTGTGCTTCAGCGACATTGCCAGCAGTGACGGCTTCACGAGTTTTTTTGATGGCACTCTTGATGACACCGGTCACTATTTTGTTACGCAAGGTGTTTTTGGCCGTGACGCGCATATACTTCTTGGCTGCTTTTTTGATTGGCATAGAGTTTAGCTTGTAGCTTCGTTAGCTTTTTGGCTGGTTAGCTTTAAATACGAAAAAGTCTGAGAGAATAAAATAAGACTAAGTCCTATCCTTTTTAGCATAACAAAACTTTTTTGGCAATAGTCACGTTATTTGAGAGAGATAGCAGTTATGTTACAATGAAAAGGCTTTTTCAATAAGAAACTCTCTTTTTAAGCTAAAAAGCTACCAGCTAATGAAGCTAAAAGCTATTCATATGATCGCGCAACTCGAAGGGAAAATCGCCGGAATAAAAGGAAACGCCGTCATTCTTATGGTTGGTGGTGTCGGTTACAGGGTGGCTGTTTCTGCCTATACTTTGGGAAAAGTGGCCGGTCAGGAGCAGGTTCTTTTCTATATTCATACGCACGTGAGGGAAGATATGTTGGCACTCTATGGATTTTTGAATGAAGAAGAACTGGCGATGTTCGAACTTCTCATCTCTATTTCCGGTATCGGACCGAGAGTGGCGCTTTCTATTCTTTCCATCGCTGATGTGAAGACGATCTGTACGGCTATCGTGAACAAGGATCCGAGCATTCTTACCCGTGTGTCGGGTGTGGGCAAGAAAACCGCCGAGCGAGTCATTGTGGAATTGCAAAATAAAGTGGATGCCGTGAATATCGAGGATCAAGCCACAGCTCTCTCTGGACAGGATACTATCCTCGCCCTCACATCGCTTGGTTATTCTGTCACGGAAGCACGTGAAGCACTCAAGCTCGTACCGGCGGATATCACAGATGTAAGCAAACGCATCCGTCAGGCACTGAAGAATCTGGGCAAGTAACTTGTCTGCCGGCAGGCAGGAAATGAAGAGAATGAAAGAAATGAATCACACACGGGAACTCCTTCAATCTGAAAATTGGCTCGCCTTTCAGGCATCCGTCGGGAGAGAGATCATACGATTTTCGTCTGATGATTTCTTGGCGAATGGGATCATTCATCGTCTCCCATTGGTAGGAACGTATCTGTATATACCACGAGGACCGATAACGGGCAACAGTCAACAATCAACAGGCAACAAACAACAGTTGAGAGGAAATATACAGAAACTCATCGAAGAAGCGAAGGAGAAAAATGTGAAATGGATCCGGATTGAACCGCAAAACGAAGAGGTTCTTCAGGGAATCAAGGAGGCATTCGATGGGGGTGTGCTACGAGCCCCTCATAATATGCAGCCGAAAGAAATTTTTGTGATGGATATTACGAAAGATGAGGAGATGCTTTTGGCTCAGATGAAGTCGAAGACCCGTTACAATATCCGTCTGGCCGAAAAACGTGGCGTGAAAGTCTTTGAGACACGGGAAGAAAAATATATCGCAGCGTTTCTTGATCTCATCACGGCGACGTCAGGACGCAAGGGGATCACTTCGCATTCGAGAGAGTATTACAAAAAGTTTTTCACAACGTTACCAGGAGAGATGTGTCAGTTGTTTGTGGCTGAATACGAGGGAAGGATCATCGCTGCCAACATCGTTATTTTTTATGGTGACACCGTCACGTACCTTCATGGTGGCACTGCCGATGAGCACCGTGATGTTATGGCACCGTATCTCTTGCAATGGGAGCAGATCAGGGTGGCGAAAGCACGAGGACATTATTTTTACGATTTTGGCGGGGTGAAGACAGCGAGCAATCAACACAAAGCAATGAGTAAGAATCAAGAATCGAAGAACAAGAACGATTGGAACGGAATTACGAGGTTCAAAGTAGGATTTTCGCCACAGACACAATCGACGATGTATCCTGGCGCGTATGATATCGTTCTCGATGCCAGAGCATATTTCTTTTATAATTTTCTCCGTCATCCGAAAAATATCATTCACTCTCTATTCCGATGAAACATTTTCTCTCAAAAATCATTCCGCAAAGTTTGAAAAATCAGTACCATCTGATGCAAGCCGTCATCGCTTGCGTATGTTTCGGTTTTCCCGCCTACGACTTCGCTCATCGTGCGACGAGCAAAATTGGAAAAAAAATGCAGGTGATCGGTGTGACAGGCACGAATGGCAAGACCACTACGACGCATCTCATCGCTCGAATTTTGGAACGAGCGGGGAAAAAAGTAGCCGTAGCTTCGACCATAAACTTTCAGATAGGAGAGAAAAAATGGGTGAATGCTTCGAAATTCACTACGCTTTCATCGTGGGAACTGCAGAAGTTTCTGCAGGAAGCGCTCCGTACCGGCTGTGAGTATGCAGTCATCGAAACTTCCTCGCATGCTCTCGATCAGCATCGAGTGTGGGGGATATCGTATGCCATCGCAGTGATGACCAATGTCACACGTGAACATCTGGATTACCACAAGACGATGTCGACATACCGTTTTGCCAAGGGGCGTTTATTCCGATCGGCCAAGCAGGCGGTCGTCAACCTGGACATGGAAGACCCTGATTATTTCTGTGTCCGTGAAACAAAGCAGACACTTTTTTATAGTACGAAAGATCCGAATGCGCATTTGTTTGCAGAGCACATCGAACTTGATTTCAAAGGAACCGAGTTTACGGTCGATGAGGAGCATTTCCATCTGCATCTTCCCGGATTATTCAATATCGAAAACGCTTTGGCATCTCTCGGTGTAGCGCGGTTGCTCGATATTGATTTCTCTCTCACAGGAGAGGCTTTGGCAAGTGTCGCCGGCGTGCCAGGAAGGATGGAACTCGTGCCGAACGAGAAAAA
>PFVP01000053.1:25943-26192 GCA_002790675.1 Candidatus Moranbacteria bacterium CG_4_9_14_3_um_filter_45_14
AGCTGTATGCATCGATTCTCCCGCTCAAGATTCCTGGTACAAAAATCATTCACGTTTTCGGTGCCTGTGGAGAGCGTGATCGGGGCAAACGTCCGCAGATGGGGGAAATCGCTTCCGGTTACGCGGACATCATCATCCTTACGAACGAAGATCCTTATTATGAGGATGCGGAACAGATCATCGATGATATTGAAAGTGGAGTGACAAAAAAGAAAGATCGTGACTACTTCCGTATTTTCGATCGGCGTG
>PFVP01000028.1 GCA_002790675.1 Candidatus Moranbacteria bacterium CG_4_9_14_3_um_filter_45_14
GTACAGGACTCGAACCTGCTACCCCCGCATTGCAAATGCGGTGCTCTACCAGATGAGCTAACGGCCCATTGCAAATATGATTATTGTAACGAATAAAAGCCCTTTTGTCTAGAGAGGAGAACTGATTGAAGAACAGCGAGAGTATGTGTATCATATTGCAGAGTATGTAGTGACAATGTAGGATAGAGATATATCTGAAATAAGTATGATTCAAGAACAAGCTTTTGCTCTCCTCAAATCCGGCGTCAATGTTTTTTTGACCGGAGAGGCAGGATCAGGGAAGACGCATATCATCAATCAGTACACTGATTATCTCCGTCTACATGAGATCGATTTCGCCGTGACCGCATCGACGGGTATTGCTGCTACGCATATCCACGGTATGACGATACATTCGTGGAGCGGTATCGGTGTCCATCAGGAACTCGATGATGATGAATTGAGGCATATCGCAGAGAATCGTTATGTCGCGAAGCGTATCAAGAAGGCGAAAGTGCTCATCATCGATGAGGTATCTATGTTGGACGGAAAAGTCTTGACGCTGGTCGAGAGGGTTTGTCGCAAGGTACGCAAACTGAAAGTGCCGTTTGGAGGATTGCAGGTCGTCTTGGTGGGGGATTTTTTCCAATTGCCACCGGTGGCGAAAAAGGGAACAGCCATAGAATTCGCTTTTGACTCCGACGCTTGGCGAGGTTTGATGCCTGTCGTCTGTTATCTTACGGAGCAACATCGCCAAGAAGATAAGAAGTTTCTTGATATTCTTTCGGCTATTCGTGGTAATACGTTCGATGAAATGCATTTCGAAAGTTTGAGCGAACGCATCATCTCTCAGGAAGAGTTGCCGGATGATATGACGCGGTTGTTCTCTCACAATATCAATGTTGATACGATCAATATGAGAGAACTGCAGAAACTCCCAGGGAAAACGAAGTTGTTCGTGATGGCCACACGCGGACCAGAGACACTGACAGATGCCCTCATTCGCGGGTGTCTTTCTCCGGAACGTCTGGAGTTAAAAGAGGGTGCGGCGGTAATGTTTACAAAAAACAATGCCAATCAGGGATTTGTCAATGGAACGCTTGGCATCGTTGTCGGTTTTTCTGCAGGAACACACTATCCGATAGTGAAAACGTCAGATGGCGTACGTATCGAAACGGAGCCGATGGAATGGACTATCGCTGAGGGAGATGAAGTATTCGCCAAGATTACCCAGGTACCGCTTCGTTTGGCGTGGGCGATGACTATCCACAAGAGTCAGGGAGTGAGCCTCGATTCAGCGGTGATAGATCTGTCGCAGACATTCGAATATGGACAGGGGTATGTGGCGCTTTCACGGGTGCGGACGCTCGCGGGCATTCATCTCCTCGGTGTGAACGCACGGGCATTTCAAGTCCACCCTCTTGTTTCAGCGAAAGATGAGCAGTTTCGCAAAGCCTCTCTCTTGGCAGAAAAGGAGTATAATCTTCTTTCACAGGAGAGAATCGAAGAAATCGAGAAAAATTTCATTGTCTTGTGTGAGGGCAAACAAAAAAAGGAAAAAAAGGAGAAGAAGAAAAAAGAAAAAGTTGGAGAAAGGCCGTTCGGGAAAATTCGCGAAGAATATCCCAAGGCGTATGCGAAGTGGACTGTCGAAGAGGATGAGCGATTGAAGAAACTTTTTCATAAAGGAGTGCAGATTCGTGAGATGGCAGAAACGTTCGGCAGGAAGCAAGGCGCTATCTCTTCGCGTCTCAAGAAACTCGGGCTCACAAGCTGAATTTTTTATCATAAAAATATGTGATCATTCACTGAAAAAGTATTGGCTGTCGTGAAGAAAATTCCAAAAGGAAAGATGATGACATACGCCTCTGTAGCGAAGCGGGCAGGAAGTCCGAAAGCCAGTCGGGTTATTGGGTCTATTCTGAAAAAAATTTCGATCCTGCCATTCCTTGTCACAGAGTCATCAGAAGCGATGGATCACTCGGGGAGTATTCAGAAGAAGAAATCCAAGGATTGAAGAGATTGACAGGAAGGAGATGTTGGTCTATTCTGTGATGTCGTCAGAGGGGATTGGTTCTTTGCGAATAGTGATGCGACTTTTCAAGGAGTAGAAAATGAGTGATACTAAAGAGAAAGTGAGCAGAGCAGTACAGTGGTTTGTGGAGTGTGATATTTTCACTAATGAGAGTTTGGAGTCAGAACTTTCGGCTCGAGGTCTTGGCAGTGACCATATAAGCAAACACGTCAATATGTCAGGTAGTGATGGTAAGTTGCACGATGTGCTTTTGATTTCATCTGGCCTCGTAAAACGTCTGAAATCCGCCAAGGCGAATGACGGACATTTCCATTTCCGTTTCTGGAAACGCAATGGTCAGAATGGAGATATCTCTCCGGCGGACTTCGTCGAAAAGGAGCCTCTCTCAGACGGCTGAAGTACAGCGTGTTATCGTACGACTTGGCGCTATCAAGAAGGCCAAGATTGTGCGAAAAAAGTGAAATGTGTTTCTCACGAGAGGAGTCAATGACTCCCTCGTTTTTTATTATTTTTAATTGAAAAGTCTTATGACAGAGTGAACTGAATACCTCCGTGGGTCATTTTGAATAGAATATGCATACGGCTTGACAAAGATAAGAGGGTGTCTCATTATGGACTTGCGTTCCTTAAACTAACTCAAGGAGAAGAATATGTTACTCATCGCCGAAAAGAATCCTTATGTTTCAGAGGAAACAGTGTTGTTTGATGATTTGGTCAGAGTGGGTGAAGAAAAAGCACACATTGCTTTGTCAAGGAATCTCAGACTTTTTCTTGTAAGTTGTCTCATCGAGCATCTACGGGATACTGATATCGTGTGGCGTATATTAGCACTTGACTTTTTGGAATCAGATCGTCGATCAAGAGCAGAAAGAGCAGTCTTTTTGAAGCGTTGTGGAGATGCCAGCCTCATCCTTGCAGGATTTTTTCCAGAGCGAGCGCTCCGTCTCCATGTAAGTTCTACCTACTTTCGTCAGATGGGTCGATCGTTTTTCGGCACCCTGGCAACGCATTTGGAAGCGACTACGGCGACAGTGGAACAAGGACGGTTCTTCAACGAGGTGGCACGCGGTTTTGAAATGTTAGAGCGGGTTCTGAATGGTGCTAGAGGAAAAGCACAGAATGAGTGGGAAGCTTTTCGAAGGTTTCGCGTAAGACTGAACTGAGTCGAAAGGAACGATGGATTACACGAGAGGAGTCAATGACTCCCTCGTTTTTTATTGGGAGAAGAATTTTTGATCGATGGCTGACAAAGGAAGTATTTCTTTTTTGTGGTATAATGAGTCTGTAATTTGTTGAGATTTCTCTATGGATACGAATGCTCTCGCGGAATATGTTGCAGGAAGAATTCGTTCCGGTATCGCCAAGGCGATAATACAGGAGGAACTCCTTGCCGTCGGCTGGTCAGAAGAGGAATCCCTTGATGCTTATCGGGCAGGACTGGTTCTCTCTGGTGTTCCTGTTCCGACAGAGGGGAATCGTGCGATACTTCCTCGCAAAGCTTCCTCTGTGGATATTGTCATCAATTTTTTTTCATTTATTCTTCTTGGTATCGTTGCCACCGCTTTGGGAACGCTGTTTTTCCAGATTATCAATGTCATCTTTCCGGATGTGCTGGATGTAATCGATTGGTATACGGAAAGCCAGACAGCCAGCTCTATCCATTATTCGATCGCAGCGCTTTTGATCGGGTTTCCGCTATACTTTTTTGCTTTGCGATTGTGGTTCCGGAAGTTTCGCGAAGATGAGGGACGGACAGAATCTGATTTTTCCAAAGTGCTCACGTATCTCGTTTTACTTATCACTGCCGTGACTATCGTGGGCGATCTCATCACGGTTGTCTTCACGTTTCTTCAGGGGGAAATGAGTGTACGGTTCTTCCTCAAGGCTCTGACTATTCTTGTTATCGCTGGAATTATTTTCGGTTTTTATTATTTGGAACGACGGAAAATCCAGTATCACGAAGATATCCCTCGCAGTATTTTTCGATACTTCGGGCGTGGAGTGTCAGTATTGGTCATTTTTGGTGTGATACTTGGGTTTTTTGCTGGAGGATCACCCTCTACTCAGCGGAACAGGACACTGGATCAGACACGGGCGGAGAATTTGAGCGCTTTGGCTACGTGTGTGGAACAATATGCAGGGAATCTCGGGGCGCTTCCTTCTTCACTCGCTGATTTGCGCCAATCGAGCCAGCACAATTACTGTGGTACTTTTATGCAGGATCCGGAGACTGGTCAGATGTATGAGTATCAGGTTGTCACACCATCTCGCATGGATGGTACTGCTCGGATCGGAGAATTCAAATTGTGTGCCACGTTTATGCTCGCTTCTTATGAAAAATCCGCAAAGAATGGTACCGCTGGTTTTGTCGGCGGAACGGTCTGGCATGAGCATACTGCCGGTTATAATTGCGATACGGTGACAACCCAGCTCCTCGTACCGGGTTCCTCGAGTCAGACGCCCCTGACGAACGTCTTCGACAAACAGAAGTAGGGTATCGCGCCTTTCTCCGAGCTGAGATTTTTTCATTATAAATATATGCTCAATCCTTTTGGAGAGTTCACGCCATTGAAGAAGAAAACAGATCAAGTGGAACACGTGCCAGAAATGTCTGCGCCGGGGCTAGAAGAAGTGAAATCTGAAATGATGCCGAATCCCGTTCGCCAAGAAATCATTCAAACGACGCTTGATGAGATAAACACGGAAGAAAAAATCGAAAGACGCCGTCAAGAAGAAATCAAAAAAAGAGAAAGAATCATTCATTGAGTTATGAGGAAACCTCTGGAGATAAAAGATGAATCGATCGATTCATTTTTTTGTTTGATTGAATTGATCAAGTACTTTTGTGTAAAGATTCTCCCATTCTTTCCCGATTTTTTCACGTGAGAATTGTTTGACGAATGCTGTGCCCCCTTTGCCGAGTCGTCTCCTTTCTTCCGGATGTTCATAGAGGAAGAGTATCATATCGGCGAGAGCCTTGTAATCACCAGGCTCTACGAGAGAGCCGTTCTCATCATCGTGAATGTATTCCGCCAAACCTCGAGCGCGTGTTCCGATGGGTGGAATGCCAGTTGCCATCGCTTTCATCATACTCAGGCTCTGTGTCTCAGCCGTGCTCATAATAGCGAATATATCGGCTGCTCGATAGATGAGGGAATGGTCTTCAGTGCTCACTGTTCCGAAAAATCTTACTTTCTCTCCGATACCGAGTTCTTTTGTAAGTGTTCGAAGAGAATCTTCTGCGTCGCCGTGGCCAGTGATAGCGAGACATAATCCAGGAATTTTTTCTTTGAGAATGGCTATCGCTCGTATGATATCATCGACGTGTTTCTCTTGTGCCAGTCGTCCGGTGTAGAGAATGACAAAGGAATCAAGTCCGAATTTTTTTTTGAGCTGTATCTTCTCATCTATTCCTGCAGGGAAAAAGTTGTCGAGATCGATGGGATTAGAGATGACGCGACTGGGTTTGTAGAAACCATTTTTTTTCATTTCATCTAAGATGCCTTGCGAGGGAGCCGTGACAAAATCACAGCGATTGTAATACCAGGAAACGAAACGAAGTGCGAATTTTTGGAGAAATTTCGCCTGTATCGGACCATACCGGAGGAATTCAGTAAGAGGCGTGTGACTCGTACCGATGAGCGGTCGTCTCAGAAAAAAGCTCGCTACGAGTGCTTCGAGTCCGGCTCCGAAGAACAGATGTGTGTGGATGATATCCGGATGTTTTTTGGAGAGATGGATCCATCTGAGAAACGTGGGAACAATCATCCGGCCTTGTTTCGTCGGGGCAGGAAAAGGAAGAGCGAAGAGTCTTTTGACAGTAATGCCCTCACTGATGTGTATTTCTTCATAGGGGAGATGAGAGATTGCGAAATCTTTTTTTCCGTAACGGGGTACGAAAAAATCAATTTCGTGTCCGAGATGAGAAAGCTCTCTTGCCTGTTCGACAAGCGAATCAGAGATGCCGGACAGTTCCGGGTAAAAATTGTCTGAGAAAACGGCTATTTTCATAAATAAAAAGAATTTTTTGATAAGTATATTTTTTTGTCTGGAAGTTTTTTCTTTCAAGCAATCTTCCTGGAGGCCATTCGTTCGTCCAGCGACGAACTTCTCTTATGGACTTTTTTCAATCCGTCGAAACGACGGCACCATGCTTGAAAAAACTCCAACTCCTCCAGAAAAATTCTTGGAAGAAAAAGTTGGTGTAATAAACGAAAAAAGCTTTCGGTTATTGAAAACTTGTTGTTCAGATGAGAATTCTAGAATCAACTCTTAAAGGATAGAAGAGAAAAGTGTTTCTGTCTATGCCTGTTTGTGCTAGAATAAAGCCATATGAAACTCAGTATCGTCATTCCAGCCTATAATGAAGAGACTTATATTGGAAAATGTCTCGAATCGATAGCGATGGAAAAAACACGCGGTCGTTTCGATGTGGAAATAATTGTCGTCAACAATGCCAGTGATG
>PFVP01000062.1 GCA_002790675.1 Candidatus Moranbacteria bacterium CG_4_9_14_3_um_filter_45_14
ATCGTCAATCCTGATTGAGCTAAATTGTGAAAAATAACTTCATAAAATGTCGGAGGAACCGCGAGATAGAACAGCTTACTGGTACATTGACCCACACATCCATCAATGGTCAAGAGCGTTTGTGAGAGTTGTGTATATGCTAAAGCATCTTCAAAAGTTCCCTGTTGATAAGAAAAAATTTTCAAAAATGAAGCGAGCTCATCTGGTTGATAGACACTCTTCTTTTCTCTTAATGCGTCTCGGACGAATGCTTGAAAATTCTCATCAGAATATGACTGACGAGAAAATCCGACAACACGAAAAACTGTTGGCAAATACCCTCTTCGAAACATATCAAACAATGAAGGTAGGAGTTTTTTTCGGCTGAGGTCGCCTGTCACTCCGAAAATAATAACCACTGTTGGAGAATCAAATTGAGTATTTTTCATAATTTCTTATCTACAAAGTTATTGTTTGCTGGGGTCAAAGACTCTGCCATCTTGCTGGTGTCTCACTGCCCAGCTGAACCACATTTCAAAATAAAACGGGATGTTCTTATTCTGAGCATCCAAAACCACAAGCTCACCATCTTTTTTCTGAAGCATAATTTTCTGTCCATTCACTTCGGTGGTATAAACCTCATCAGAACGGAATGACAGCCATGGAACAGATATTGAAGTATCATCAATGGTAAAAACAACAAAAATTGTTTTTGCCGGATACCGGACGTCTTGCATACTTGGATGAAAGATAAAATCTTCATTCGTATCATATGATCCATAAGGATTACGGGAATAATCACGGAAATATCCTGTTCGTTCGCTCACGACACGAGCGTGCGGATATTTCTCCTTCACCTCATCTATCGTCAAAAGTTGAAATGATATGCGCGTCAGCTCTTGACCAAAATATTTTCCCGCCAGCGCCCGGCCGGTACTTTGTTGCCAGAGAGTTTCGCTCAATCGATCATACATAATCATATTGCTCTCCACGAGTGCCCCGCTCACCCCGAAGGTACTCACACCATCAGGCAAGCGACGATCATACACTACGGCACTCCCGCAAAGCGGACAAAATGTGACGGCTATAGGCACTCCTCCCACGGTATCATTTATAATTTCATGCCAGACGAGAATATTGTAAGGGTATACCTTAGTATTGTCTCCATCCTGTATTACGATGGCATTCACATCACCAGCTTGTTTCCAAGTATCTAGTGTATCAAATTTTGGCTCATTTAAAGCAGGTATACCATCCTTTCCCGGTCCACCGTTTAACGCGTCAGTGAGCGATTGATCAGCTTTAGACCAATCCGTATCAGGAAAAGCTCTGACCAAAAAATCTGGTGCGGCAATACTCTTCATAGAAGAAGAAATTTCATTTATTTTTTTATCCGGTTTTCGTGAAGAAAAAAGAGCAAAAGCAAGTGTGAGCAATATAAGCCCCGTGAGAAAAACAAAAGTAAAATTCCGTTTACGGTTTATGGATGAAGATATTTTTGTTTCATTTTCCATAGTGGCTTCTTATTTACTCTTTTGTTAACCCCTGCAATCGCTTGAGAGCATCTCCTACATCATTCTTTTGAAACAAAGCGCTCCCGACAACCACTTCAGTGATGCCGGAGACAATAATCTGAGCCACTGTTGCCTCGTTCACTCCCCCGTCCAAAGCCACAATGGTCTCCGAGGAAATATCCCGTATCTGGCGTACTTTCTTCAACACATCAGGGATGAAGGTCTGTCCTTGTGCCCCGGGATGCACTCCCAAAAGTAATACTCTATTTGTAATTGGTACAACCGAAGCAACATCAGCGACCGTTGTTTCAGGATTAAGAGCAATACCTGTTTCCATACCCGCCATCATTATCTGTTGTAAAACTGTACGCGGATCATCCAAGCTTTCACTATGAAACGTGATTCGCTTCACTCCAGATTTCTTGCATCTTTCAATATATTGTAACGGATGATTCACCATCAAGTGTGCTTCAAGGGAAAACGCGTCACGATACAGTGTAACGGATTCAATCTCTATGCTCGTATGAGGAACAAACTCCCCGTCCATAATATCAATTTGTACCCAAGACACTTTGCCTCTCAAAGCCGTCATTCTTTGATCAAGCTCCTTCTTTTCGGAAGTGAGAATAGCAGGAATAATATGTACCATAATATTTTTTTATCTTTGAATGGCATTGATTCTTCGCACTCGCCTTTGATGCCGTTCTTCAGAGCTGAATGCTGTATCAATAAATATACGCAGTATTTTTTCTGCCTCTTTCGAAGAAACATACTTTTCACCAAAACAAAGCACATTAGCATCATTGTGCTCACGAGCGTAATGAGCCACATCTTCATTCCAGACGTTAACAGCACGAATTCCTGAAACCTTATTCGCTGCGATAGTTACCCCTGATCCGGTATCACACACCAAAATACCGAAACTTTCCCTATCACAAGACACTTGCTGTGCTACTTTCAATGCAAACTCGACATAATCATCCTCCGGATCAAGAATCACATTGCCTACATCGGTTACGGTGTATCCCAGTCCGCTCAGATAATGTTTCATCTCTTCTTTGAGACGGAAACCTGCGTGATCCGAACCGATAAAAATACTTTTTTTCATATGTTTTATTTACCTCAAGGATATATAATCAAAAAATGCTGTCTGTACTATTTATGATATTCATCATAACATAATCTACTCGACAATGGGCGAAATAGTGCTCCCAAATATTTTTGACACGTCCTTAGTATAAGCCACAATATTTTCCCTGAAAAAAGGTGGTTTGCTTTTTTGAATCTGTGCGATCACATAGTATCCGATCGCCATCATAGTGGCATATCCGGCATATTCCGGAAGAGGAATATTGAGCCGATTTTCTGACGCCCCCCATACCATATTTCTATCACCGAAACTGATAAACAGTTCGTTCGATGGCACCACCGTCACGGCGTGCTTCATATACTCACTCGTCTCAACATCCCGAGCGATTTTTCTCCCAAACAATTCGATAAATTTCACCTGAAGCATCCTAATGATTCCAGAGAATCGTGTCGGAACGATAAGAAAATATCTATCGTATTTTGAAAAATCCGGCATCGAGAGCGTTTTAATATGCTCCTCGATAAAATTTTGGATATTCAGAGCATCCTCGTGTGTTTTTCCAAGAATCATACCCATATACGTGGAAGTATTATATGTATACGGCTCTCTATTTTTCGGAAAGACAAACACTCGATCGCTTGCGACGAACTGCATCGCTTCCGCATGAGGATTGTTGGTAATGAGTGCGATATCTTTGCCAAGTTCTTTCGCGCGCTTTGCAATCAATGGTGCATGCTTTCCGCCAGAAGCTGAAATGATTATCACGCTATCAATAGAATGAATATCTTTCAGTTTTTGTTCGTAATTGCTTTCAGAAGCGAACACCGCGTCCCAATCTTCAAAGATGATTCTCCCTGTCGCCTCAGCATTGCCCGAGCCCACAACAAGTGGCCTTTTGAATGTATCAAGCTTGATTGTTGGTAACTTTTCTCTTTGAAAGAGTTCAAGCGCTCCCAGAACAGCAACATCTAAATTCGGTATGTTGTTTATATCAAATGTCCCAAGTGTTTCACTATTTTTATTATTCATATAAATAAAGTATTACTGTATATATTATTTTTCAAACAAAGAAACTTTTTCACTGATGCTCTTTTTCTTTTTTGATTCCTCGTGTTTTTGAGAGATGCCAAGTAGACTTTCCCAGTCATCCGTAAACCGTTGCAACCCCTTTTCTGTCAGTTCGTGATCGATATCATACGCTTGCCACTCCTGATCGATTTTTATCCGCTGATAAGGAATCTGCCGAAGGTTCACATCTGCCGGTATCGTATTATACCCTGGGACAGGCATCCCTTTGTCCGCCCATTCTTTCAAAACCGTATAGGGTGCCGTTATAATATCAGTGCCCGAAGCAAGCGCCAGAAGAAACATATCAAGAGTACGAATGCTCGCCGCTAAAACCTGGGTGTTGCTTTTCTCTTTCTGATACATTCGGATGATATTTGAAACCAAGCTCATTCCGTTCTCGCCTCTATCATCGAGTCGTCCCACAAAAGGTGAAATAAAAACGTCTCCTTGTTGTTTTGCCCCCCTCGTAGCACTGGCCACTGCGGCGGCCTGAGACTCAGTAAAACACAAAGTCATATTCACACGTACCCCCTCATCCACCAGTCGTTTCGCTGTTTCAAGTCCTGCGCGTATAATCGGAAGTTTGATATGAGCATTCTGAATCCACCCAAACATCGTCTTCCCTGAGGTATACATCTCTTCCGCAGAAGTACAGGCACTGGCAGGTACTTCAACAGATACCGACCCGTTTGGCAAAAGCATGGAAATTTCCGATACAATATCCCGATACAGCAAAAGGGCTTCTTCTTGAGAAAAAGATTTTCCTGCTTTTAGATGGTCTCGAACTTGAGGATTCTTAGCGACGAGAGATGGATTTGTCGTTTGTCCATCCAAAAAATCGATATCCTGAAGAATTTTTTTCGTATCCGAAGGGTCTCCACTATCTAGAAAAATTTTTGTCCGAAGATTCTTGGGTCTCATATATTTTTTACTATATTATAAAAGCTTCTCTCGTAAATCTGCGATAACATGATCCGCACAACCACACGTTGACGGAAGGTCAGCGTACGGTCGATCATCTTCTCGTTTCAGAAAATACGTTTCAATCTGAGGGTAGGCTTTCTTCATCCTGTCAATATTGACAGCTTTGTCATCGATAAAATAAATTTTCTTGTACTGAGTAACTACATCACGAATAGCAATCTCCTTCTCGCCTCCAGTGATGATCAGTGGCACATCATATATGAGATTACTATGCTCCACTTTTTCCGCCTGCATCTCCTTATCTCCCTGGGTCAAGATGATAATATCAAATTCGGCAGCATGTTCTTCGAAAAATGACCGTACATCATCAAAGATAAACGTATGCGCTTCATTCACAATAACGGTGTGAATGAGATCGTGCAGATCCTTCTTATCCGGATAAGAAAATTTATCAACAAACGTATCTATATCATCTAAGTGACAACAATCTTTCAAGGCCATCCTCTTTTCTTGAAACTCCTGTTCAGAAACTCCTCGTGATTGAAAAACCTCTTTAAGTCGTTGCACAAAGCGAGTGGTATTAAATAGGGTGTGGTCAAAATCAATCAGAATAAGTTTTTGGTGTTTTGCGGTAAGCATAATAATATTTTATATAGAAAAATATAGTGATCATCATCGAAAAAACCGAGTTTCGATCTGACCGACATCAAAGTAACCACTCTCTATTAAGAACGCCTCCGCGTCTTTATCCAGCCCAAACACAATAGCGAGTCCAACGAGAATGAATATAATGCCAAGCACTTTCTTAAACCATCCATTTGGGTCAGCCATCCATTTCATCTTACTCACTGCTTTTTGACCGAAAAAGGCTACTCCCAAAAGAACAGTGGCCAGACCAAATGCGTACGCAATCAGATTGATAACTCCTAAAGCAAAACTCTGTGGCAACACGGTAGCCAAAATAAGGGCGTATGTCGGACTACAACTAGAAAAGACTGGTCCGAGTGCCATACCGACAAACACCGCTCCCCATCTTCCATTTTGTTTCTGTGAATCTTGGAGTAATCGCTGTGATCGGTTACCGAATCCAAGCATCATCTCAATCTTGCCCCACACAAGAGGAAACAATGTAAAAATACCGAAGAGAAGAATAATCCCGCCAGAGATTCCCTTCCATACTTCTGGTGGAACAGTGATGAACGCGGTAGTTGATTTGAGGAATAATGTAAAAAGAACAATCGAAAGCGCAAGTGATCCCGTCACGATAAATGGTCTCAGCCGATCACGATTGACGATCGAACCACCAATAATAACAGGGAGCACTGGCAACACACATGGCGCGAGAATGGTCAGTATACCGGCTAAAAATGAAAAGAAAAGGAGTTCCATATATGAATTTCCGAGAGGGGTAACGAGAGCCACCCCTCTCTTCGATTATCGTACTATTGAATGTTGCTCACGACACTCGCCAATGTCGGACTCGCAGACCATTTCACGATTTGTTTTCCATCGGCATCAACCTGTACCAATGTATGTTGCATTATCACACCATACTTCTGCTTCAAATCAGTATACTTATCATAATCCACCTCGAGAATCGTCACCCCTTTGGGAATATCTTTCAGGTGAGCACGGATATCCGCATCAAGCGCCTTACAAGAAGGACACCAAGAGGCTCTAAAAAAAAGTAACACTTTCCCATCTTTGGCCTTCGCCAATTTCTCCGGAGCATACACTTCATAAGAACCCGCTGCCACCACAGCCGGCTGTGTTTCTGCTTCTTTCTTCACATCCTGATCGGCCGTATTCCTCGAAGATTCTTCATTGACAAGAGTTGGGGGAGATGTGTCTTCTTTTGTGAAGAATACATAGCCACCTACCACAACCAACACAAGTACGACTCCC
>PFVP01000061.1 GCA_002790675.1 Candidatus Moranbacteria bacterium CG_4_9_14_3_um_filter_45_14
GATTGCCGATTTCGCTGTGGATGGCATAGGCGAAATCGATCGGAGTGGCTTCTTCCGGCAGTTCGATGATGTCGCCTTTCGGCGTGAAGGCGAAAATATGATTCTTGAAGAATTCTATCTTGAGTCCTTCCGCGAATGCTTTGTCATCACGGCCGATTTCTTTCTGCCATTCTTTCAATTGTCTCACCCACACGAGTTCTTTGGGCAGGGTAGTCGGATCGGTTCTCTTGCGGAAAAAAAGATTGCGCCAACTGGAGCGCGCTTTTTCCGCGTACATCCAGTGGGCAGCGATACCGTATTCAGATTCGTCATGCATCTTTTGGGTACGGATCTGGATTTCAATGATACGGCCATCAGGACCGAAGATAGTCGTATGAAGTGATTGATAGCCATTCGGCTTCGGGAGGGAGATGTAGTCCTTGATGCGTCCGACCATCGGTCGATATTCGCGGTGAATGATGCCGAGCGCCTCGTAGCAGTCGGCGATTTCGGGAACGATGATACGGATCGCGATGAGATCATAGATGCGGCTGATATCCATCTCGTGGCGCTTCAGTTTTTGGTAGAGACGGTAGAGATGTTTGGTACGGCCGCTGACATCGATCAAGCGGATTTTTTCTTTTTCCAACACGGTGCGAAAAAGCTCTACGGTGCGATTCATATACCCTTTGCCTTCGTGCAGGTAGGTTTCTTCGATTTTTTTGGTTTCCGCGTAATGTTCGGGTTTGAGATATTTGAAGCAGAGGTCTTCCAGTTCACCTTGAATTTCGCCGATGCCCAATCGATTGGCGATAGGAGCATAGACTTCCATTGTTTCTTTGGCGATGCGATTTTGTTTTTCAGGCGGGAGATGACTGAGCGTACGCATATTATGTAACCGGTCAGCGAGCTTGATGATCACGACACGGATGTCCTGCGCCATAGCAAGGAACATTTTTCGCAGATTTTCGAGATAATATTCTTCCCTGGTACCACGCAATTTTATCTTTCCGAGTTTGGTGATGCCGTCGATGAGGTAGGCGATTTCTGTCCCGAATTTCTTCTCTATTTCTGTGAGTGTTATTTCGGTATCTTCCGGCACATCGTGGAGGATGGATGCCATGATCGTTTTCGTATCCATACCGATTTCAGCGAGAGTTTTCGCCACGTGCAGACAGTGCACGATGTAGTCTGCTCCTGACTTTCGTTTTTGTCCGCGATGGGCATTTTCTGCGAAATGGTACGCCTCTAAAATGAGCTTCTGATCATCGTTCGAAAAAGGATGAACAGCTGTTTTCAAAACATCATTGATGGTGATCGGGGAGGGCATAGTTGATAAAACATAAGAATAAATCCGTACATACAGTATAGGTCAAACAAGAAGAAGAGCAACCCCGCCGAACATCCGATGCTACGTGAAGCGTTCTCGGTAGTTTTTTCAAGCGTATTGAAAGAGAGACCCTCCCCTCTCCTTGACAAATGCAACTGAGTTGCGTTATTATAAAAATATGGAATACAGAGAAGAAATACTCACTCTTTTGAAAGCTCATCACCTACGTCTTACAAAAATACGCAGATCTTTGGTAGATGTCTTGTTCCAGAATGAGGCTCCCCTCTCTGTACAAGATATACTGTGTAAATTGCGGAAAATACAGTTAACGGTGAATAAAACGACCGTATATCGGGCATTGGAACAGTTACAGAATATAGGTATCATCGGCGTTGTTCGACTCGGAGATCGGAAACAGTATTATGAATTGGCTTTCCGTGAGCATCATCATCACCTCATTTGTCTGCAATGTGAACGGGTGGAGGATGTCGATATGAACGAGGATAGGTTATTCGCAGAAGAAAAGAAGGTGAGTGATGAGAGAGGATTCACTATTCTGAGACATTCTCTCGAATTTTTCGGTCTTTGCAGGAGGTGTCAGAGTATATAATCAACTAAAGAAGAAGGGATATGAAGAAAAATTTATTTTTTGGAGGAATCGTGTGCATCATTATACTCGTTGTTATTGGTGTTCGTTTGTCTGAGAGGCAGTCGCAAGTGAGCCAAAAGAGTGTCGCTACGGAGCAGATTTCTGTCGTAACAAGTTTCTACCCACTTTTCTTTTTCGCTAAAGAAATTGCACAGGAGATGGCTCTAGTGTACAATATCACTCCATCCGGATCCGAACCGCACGAGTATGAACCGACACCGCAAGACAGGGCCAGTATTGAGAAGAGCGATCTCCTTATTTTGAATGGTGACGGATTGGAAGCCTGGGGAGACAGCATCACAAGAAATATCGACCCGAACCGTATGAGTATCATCGTTGCAGGAGAGGGTTTGGCGACAGGAACTTTCGTAGAAGAAGGGAAGACGATAGTAGATCCTCACGTGTGGCTCAGTCCGGTGCTGGCCGAGCAGATGGTGGACAAGATCACGCAGGGTTTCGTACAAGCAGATCCATCGAACGAAATCGTATACCGATCCAACGCAGAAGTGCTCAAATCGAAACTGGTCGATCTGGACAATATGTATATGCAAAGCCTTTCAACCTGTAAAGAAAAAAATATCGTTACTTCGCATTCGGCTTTCGGATATTTGGCACAGGCTTATGGGTTGACACAGGTTCCTATCGCCGGTTTGTCGCCTGATGCCGAACCATCAGCCAAAGAGATCGGGGATATCGTGACTTTTGCAAAAGAGAACGATGTGAAGTATATTTTCTTTGAGAGTCTCATTAGCCCGAAATTGGCACAGACTATCGCGAAAGAAGTGGGAGCACAGACATTGGTATTGAATCCTATCGAAGGATTGACAGACGAAGAAGTTGTCTCTGGAGAAAATTATTTTTCAGTAATGCAGAATAATCTTATAAATCTGAAAACAGCACTGCGATGCAACGAGTAGACCCCCACACCAACTGAAAAGGCTAACTTTATAATTCGAAGAGAAATGGAAACAGAAAATGGTACAACATTAAAAACCCCTGCCAGAGCAATTGGTGTGAGGGTAGACCATAGTAAAAATATTATTGAAGTACAAGACGTCTTTTTCTCTTATGACGGGAAAACAAACGTTTTAAAGAACATCACTTTTACCGTTCATCCCGGGGATTATGTCGGTCTTATCGGTCCGAATGGAGCTGGAAAAACCACTTTGCTCAAGAGTATGCTCGGTTTGCTTTCGCCGACCAGAGGAGAGATCCGATTATTCGGACAAAAAATCAGTGAGTTCAAGGATTGGTACAAGGTTGGATATGTACCGCAGAAAGCGACGTATTTTGATGCGGGTTTCCCTGCGACTGTTGAAGAAGTGGTATTGATGGGGAGATATGCCAAAAGAGGTCTCTTCGCTCGAACCACGGTGGAAGACAGAAAATTAGTGAAAGAATCACTGAAGCAGGTCGATATGTGGGAATACAAGAAACGGCTCATCGGGGATCTGTCAGGAGGCCAGCAGCAACGTGTCTTCATCGCTCGTGCCATTGTTAGCCAGCCCGAAGTCATCTTTCTGGATGAACCGACAGCCGGTATCGATAGACAGGCTCAGAATGATTTTTATGTATTGCTTCGGAAACTCAATCGGGAGCTTGGTTTGACACTCGTGCTCATATCGCACGATATTGAGAGAGTGACGAATGAAGTGATGCATATCGCTTGGATCGATAGGACGCTCGAGAGCTATTCTTCACCGGAAGAATATTTGAGGATGCGAAAGAAAGAACAGATC
The DNA here is from genome assembly GCA_002790675.1 of Candidatus Moranbacteria bacterium CG_4_9_14_3_um_filter_45_14. Classification (GTDB taxonomy): domain Bacteria; phylum Patescibacteriota; class Minisyncoccia; order Moranbacterales; family UBA1568; genus UBA1568. The sequence continues at coordinate 3,698 of PFVP01000061.1, forward strand.
GTAATATGATCACTCCATCTTTATGATTCCGGATATTTTCCAATATAGTTTCATCATACGCGGGATGGAGGCCGGTATGATTGTTGCGTTCATCGCACCGCTCATCGGCATCTTCCTCGTGCTTCGGAGGTATTCGCTTATTGCGGATACCCTCTCTCATGTGTCGCTTGCGGGTATTGCCATCGGCCTTTTCCTTGGTATCAATCCTGTTCTGACGGCGCTTGCGACGACGGTGTTGGCCTCGCTCGGCATTGAACGGCTCCGAGATTCGAAAAAGATTTATGGTGAATCAGCATTGGCACTTTTCCTTTCAGGAAGTTTGGCGCTTGCCATCGTGCTTCTCAGCCTGGCACACGGTTTCAACACCAATCTCTTTAATTATCTCTTCGGAAGTATCATCACTGTTACGGAACAGGATGTGTATGTCATCGCTTTCTTAGCGGTCATTGTCGTGACGCTTCTTCTGGCATTCTATAAAGAACTTGTCTATGTGACATTCGACGAGGAGGCAGCTCAAGTGAGCGGTATCCGAACACGCCTCGTCAACATCATCCTGATCGTTCTTGCGGCACTGACTGTTTCTTTGGCTATTCCTATCGTCGGAGTACTGCTTATCGCGGCGCTCATTGTCATCCCCGTGGTGACAGCACTTCAACTGAGGAAGAGTTTCATACAGACCGTCGTCTCTGCCGAAATAATTTCATTCTTTTCTGTCCTTTCTGGTATCATCGTTTCTTTTTACCTCAACCTCTCGACCGGCGGTACGATCGTCCTTATTATGCTTGCGATTTTTGTTCTGGTGTTGATGGTGAAATCCCGGTGGTTCACATAAAAAATGTGGTATACTGGAAACAATGATTATTTATACAGATAGACTATGAATCTCAAAGGATCATCGCTTGTTTTTTCTCTCATCGTTCTCTCTTTCCTCTTGATTGGCGCTCTTTCTGTGGCGGTCGTTTCTGTGACAACACGGCGATCAACTCTTTCGTCGAGGAATTCCAATATCTCTTTCCAGGTGGCCGATAGTGCTGCGGAAGTCGTGTTGCAACAGATATATAAGACCAATGATGATGGCATAACAGTTCTCACTCCGAATGGTTCGATTGCCGATCTCAGTGAATTGTCCAGTAATCTGAGCGGTGCTTCCTGTAGCTCGAGTCAGATTGACGGAACGGTCAATGAAGGCAGTTATACAGCGGCTTTCTATGAAAATACAGGGACCGATGTTGATCCGATATTCAATTCGATTTCTTGTGACGACGCTGAGTGGCGCAATAAAGTCGTAAAAATACGGTTTCTCGGTATGTATCGGGATATAACGCGCGCCATCGAGGTGGGGATAAAACCCAAGCCATAATCTGCCTTAGCGTTGAATACTGAAAAGTACAAAAGAAAAAACAGCGGTCTCTCCGCTGTTTTTCTTTTTTACTGTCTGCTGTTCGTAACGTGTATGGGTTATGATCGGAGAGAATTCGGAAGTTTTTCCTCATTTTTTACCTTATCCGGCCGATGGTCGGGACATTCCTTCTTTGAATATCTTTCCGGTATTGTTCTTGTCTCTTCCCCGCCCGAATCGCTCCGAGAGCGTAGCGAATCGGTGCGGGTGGGCATCATACATTTACTTCAGTTTGTCTGGTCGATGATTGGGGCAGGTTTTATCACTACACCGCTCAGGGATATTCTTGGTTCCCTCCATCATAAGTGCGCCACACCCTTTCTTATTCTTGTCCTCACGGATGTAGTGGCAGAGATTGCCGGTCGGTTTGGCCTTGATGGCATTTTTGCAATCAGGATAGTTGGAACAGCTATAGAAAATGCCGAAACGACCCCGACGTTCGGTCATTTTCCCCTTGCCACACGTAGGACAGGTGATATCTGTTGTGGGGAGTGCATTCTCATCTCGCTTGATGAATTTACATTTCGGATAGTTAGAACAAGCGATGAATTTCCCGAATTTTCCGGTGCGTTCCATGAGTTTCCCATCCTTGCATTTCGGACAGGCCTCGCCAGTTTCTTTGGGTGGTTCGAGTTCTTTGCCTTCTTCGGTGAGCGCCCCATCGCATTCCGGGAAACGTGAACAGCTGAAGAACTTGCCGTTGCGAGCCAGTTTGATGACCATCTTCGCTCCGCATTTCGGACAGACGGTTCCCTCTGGGGCATCGCCCATATTGGTGACTTTTTCTATTTTGTTTTTGCTTTCCACTTCTTTGGCGAATGGTATGTAGAAATCTCTAAGTGTTTTCTCGTATTCACGCGTACCCTCTGCGATATTATCGAGTTTATTTTCCATATCGGCGGTGAATGATTCAGAAACCATATTTTCGAAATGTTTGAAGAGGAAGTCATCGACGACCATACCGGTATCGGTGACACTCAGTGCCTTGCCTTCTTTTTCGACATAGCCACGGTCTTGGATGGTTTTTACGATGGAGGCGTAGGTGCTTGGTCTGCCGATACCGCGTTTCTCGAGTTCTTTGACGAGACCAGCTTCAGAATACCGTTGCGGTGGTTCAGTCTGTTTTTCTTCCGATGTGATTTTCTTCAGATCGAGCGGATCAGATACTGCGACTCGTGGTACTTCGACGTTGTC
>PFVP01000054.1:0-23814 GCA_002790675.1 Candidatus Moranbacteria bacterium CG_4_9_14_3_um_filter_45_14
CTTCAGTATAGCACTTTCTGTCAACTTACTTTACTTGGAAACCCGACTTCCGAGTAAAGATAAGAGGTGCAAGATGAGTGAATTAAAAGGCTATTTCAACATATAGGCCGATGAAGGACCTTTGCCAACTTGTTTGATTGTTCCTATTTTTTTCAGTCTTTGCAAATGGAACTGTGCGGTTCTTTTTGGACAACCAAGAACATCAACAACATCCGATACTTTGATCCTACCCATTTTATCAATAAAGTCCAGAAGCTTCATTTGGTCATCTGCTAAATATATCTGAGAATCGACGTCACCGCTCACTTTTCGTGAAGATAATAGCGAAATTTTATTCTTTACATCGTCAATTTCTTCCTTGAAACCTAGCGTAAAATATTCAAGCCATAGTGTGAAATCTACTTTTCTCTCAGAATATGTCTTCCCTATATTGATTGCCTTATAATAATCCTGACGATCTCTATTATAATAATCCTCCAATGCGAATAGTTTTCGGAAGTCGTACCTTCGTTTGTATAAGATGAGAGTTGCCATGGCTCTTGCGGTGCGCCCATTGCCATCAGCAAAGGGATGAATGGCTGCAATTTCCTGATGCACGATACCGGCCACGATCACAGGATTAATTTCTTCTTCACTCTTACTAATCCAACTTATTAGATTTTCACAGAGAGTCGGGACTTTTTCTGCGTCTGGACCAGTATATATAACTTCCGTCGGCATTCCTAATCTCCGTCTCACAACATAAACAGGACTCTTTCTATAATGACCCGATTGTTCTTTTGGTAAAGTTTTGTGCGTCACTAATTTGTGAATTTTCAGCAATATCTTTTCTGTGATGATTCGTTTTTCTTGTACAATTTTTTCAATATATTTCAAGGCGTTGAGATAATTCTGTACTTCAAAAATATCACGATCTGGCGCATCTATCTTTTTCTTTCCTACAAGAGCCTCAACTTCATAAGCATTCAACTGATTCCCCTCAATAGCTGTTGAATTGTGCACCGATCGCACCAAAGCCTGTCGGCGCAACTTCAATTCATTCTTCGGTAAAATTCGAGCATGCTCAATAACAGACTTCACTTCGGCAATAGAAGTAAGCATTGCAACAATACTATCTGTCAACGTATATTTTGGCTTAAACATAGTGTTTTTACATTCCAATTACGTACTAACAGTATAGCACAAAAATGATAATCGCGCAATAATCGCGCAAAGATTTTCTGTTTTTATTTTACTAAATAGAAAGGAACTGGTTCATCAGAATTTGCAATGTGCATTTTTTGCACATACTGATTTTTCCATCCAAAGCAGTTGTTGCAAAAAATGCAAGAACTGAATTACGCTTTAAAAAGCTTATTCGCTCGATTTGGAAGCTCAGCTTCCAAATTATTTCTGAAGCTTCCATTTTGTTCGGATGATGAGAATGAGGCTGATAATCATAAAAAGGAGAGAAGTGAAAAAGGCTATACGCCCTTTGTCAACAGGAAACATCCAATCAGAAGCATAAGCTGGCGCAAGGAGAATAGCTATCATCGAAACTGGTACCCATACCCGAGCAAATCTCCACCAGGATTGAAACACTTCATCTCGCATAAAATAGGTAACGAGGGAAAAGAAAAAGAGAGGGAGGATAGGGAAAAATAACAAAATGATTCCGGATAGAACGTCCATACAATGGCCGTATTCTATTCCCCCACATAAACGAAATGTTCCGATTCTATCAAGAGTAAGAGATGTTATTGCTAAAATCCCAGAGATAATCAACACTATTTTTTTCATATTCATATACTTTTACTTAATAATTTATTTTTATAACTCCTTTCTCTGTGGTCATCGATGGAATGATCATACCCGATACTTTCTCTTTGACTGACTGTTTTTCGTTTTCTTCATCTTCTCTTTCTTCATCATCATCTCTCTCTCGTGGCTTGTCCAGTATCCACGTTTCATTCCGTTTCGGCAAATAGCGCAAGCGTAGTGATGATTGGTCGACTCTCATATAAGCAGAGAAGGCTTCATATATTGTTGGGAGGCTCAAACGCCACTGATACTGCATCTTCGTATCACTGAGAAGAAATATTACTCCATCATACACTATTGATTGCCATTTGAGATCGATACGATCTTCCTTATCTTTTTCTTTGAGAAAAACAAGCACTGTCGTATGATCAGCTTCATCGCGTAGTGTGGTCATCACTCTTGTTCTTCCATTTTCACCTTGCCTTCCCTCCTCATCATTCTTCTTCATATTTGATTGATTTCTCTTCTTATCTCTCTTTTCTGATTTTTTCTCATACATTTGAGATAAGGAACCCTCGGCTGTCATTGATACTGCACTGAGGTTATCGATACCAATAACCTCAAGTTTTTGAGTTACCGAGTTGAATGTGACTCTAGCTTCAGGTGCGGTTTTGTCTATCTTGATTGTTTTCGTTTGTATAGATTCTCCGCTTCCCTGCGTATTCGTAGAAAAATATCGCACCGTTGTTATTCCCTCCGCTGTGACAACTAATGGACTGGCGTAGATATTCCAAGTAACTCCTTCATCGAGAGAGTATGAGATGTGGTCTACGCCAGTTTCTGAGTCTTGAGCAGTAAAAGTGACGGTCACATCACTCGCATACCAATCGTTCATCCCTACTGTACCGACAAGAGAAATATCTGTCACTGGTGGAGTGGCGTCAAAGACAACCGGATCGCCTACCTGTGATGCAATAACGAAATCATCTGTCCCATCACTCTCTCGATCAATACGAAGAGGAGAAGCACTCGAAAGATCAGTAGGGATATCCAAAGAAACTTTCGTCGTATCCGTCGTAGGCATATCCTGAAAGGTCATCTGACCAAGAACGATATCACCTTGTAATTCTTTCACCTCGAGAGTGAATCTTCCTGTATCATAGCCATCAAGTGTGAGGTGTGTCGGTATGGATTCATCTGAAAAAATATATTTCACCTCACCGAATTGACGATAGTACGTTCCCGGAATTTGCTCTTCGACCTGTCCAGTAGTAGGAGAAACCCCTGTATGATGACCTTCATCATCATAGAGATCAAGTGTGAGCGGAGAATGGAGAACATATTCAAGCCGTTTATCCGTAGAGAGAGGCACTTCAGTCGAGAGATAGGTATAATCAGAGAGAGGTTTCACAGTGTGCGTCACTGTATCCACAATGAAACCATTTATTTGTGGAGTCTCAAATATTTTGGAATGCTCAACGCCAAAAAAACCAAGTCCGGTTTCAAATGGATTGTCTGTGTTATACCTTTTTAGATTTACCCAATATCGTGTTGCCCCATCATCTTCATTCATCCAGAGAGCACTCGGTGTCACTACTGTGCCATCACCATCGAGCGTGAAATGCGGAGTCGCTCTCATAACATCTGCACTTGTAGAACACAAGCCACTTCCTTTGTCACAAGCATATCCTTTTTCCGTATCATAGTGCACACCATCCACCGTGGCCGGCACTCCCCATCCTGCTATTTCTATCACTTCCACGCCGGCCGGTACTCGCCATTCATCGAGAGTCTGATGTTCTCCTCCGGCTTGATCGAGGAGATTCTGATGAAGTGTACTCGGTGTTTCGATATCACTATCATCTGCTGAAACACGGTTTGCTGTGTCCGTCAGAAATGTTTGTAATGTATCAAAAGAAGAAATGTTCTCACCATACGTCGCTGCCCAATCTGGTAATTTTACCGGATCAAAAGTCACTACCGGTGTCGTCACCATCGTGAAATACTTTTCAGATGGAAGGAGTTGATAGACTCCGGGCATATACTCTGCGAGTCCACGAGCTGTTTTCTGGGAAGTAATAAGTCCGGCGACGTGATCTTGATCAAATCCATTGAGCATCGCAGGGATACTCATCGGTGTACCTACCTGTGGAACCGCCACAAATATGACTCTATCAATAAGCTTGGCCGTTTCTTCATCGCCCAGTGTCTCCATCATTTTTTTTGCTACAAGTCCACCATTGGAATGTGCGATAATCGTCACTTTCCCAGTCCTTGAACTCTCTGCGAGACGATGAAGTTCTGTCACTATATATGGAGACGGTGAAGAATGATTGTATGAGATACTGCCGTCATCAGTGGACGTACCATTCTTCACGATATCATCATACGATAATCGCCAATCATACGGTGTGGCTTTCCAATCGTTAATAAGATGATCAACATCTTTCAGTTTATTCATCGTATCAATGAAGGATTTATATATATTTGATCCAGTAACATCTAATTCATCAATAACAGCATTCTCTTTTGTATACACATCAAAAAGATTTGTACTCTTGCCATTTGTATCAAGATATAACTTGTGAACATCATCATTACGATTCGGTTCCCACAATTGATTTTCGCAATTTACAAGAAGACAACCGGGATCATCTTTCGCGTACAGTCGGCTCGATTCTATCCCTGGCAGAAACATCACATTCGAGAAACAGTTTTCTGTGCAGACATCAGATGATGAGGAAGCGAAATGATCGAGCCAAGGTATGAAATTTATGGTACCAATAATTTTCTGATATGGCCTAGGATAATAATCACCACAATCGAGAGTACAAGCAATAGGACCATTCGCATCGTCCCACCAATTATTACTCATATCCAGATTTCCATATTGAACAGCACTCACAACATCAATATCATTGGACACGAAATTTGACTGATGGAAGTTAATGCCAAAACCGTTATTTCGATTCAAATATACCGCGAGTGCATTATTATGAAAATTTGCCCCCTCAATGTCAAGTGTGCCTGTATCACGCACAGTGAATGCTCCACGATATAGCCACATCGCTTCTGCATGTTGAATGAAAGTATCTCTTTTTTCCCTTCCTATCAAAAAAGTTTCGAAAGCACTCCCTCCCCCAGAAACATCTATATTTCTCGCATAAATGTTTCCAAAGCCATCGATAGAATAAACATCATCAACATTCGCAGTATTTCTCTTCCGAAAAAGAACAGGATCACTCGGAGTGCCATTTACCCTGAGATTCCCTTCTACAGTGATACCTGATCGCCCTTCAAATTCTATGATGGCACCATGTTTGATCGTGAGTGTGGCACCATTTACGATAGTAACATAGCCCGATATTGTTTGCAGACCAGACCACTCGGTATCTTCTTCTATCATCAAATCGACTGCGCTGGCAGGTGAAACACTAACGAAAAAACTGAAATTGATGGGCGAAAATACAAATATAAGAATCAGTGAAAGAACACTGGCGGCTCTAATGACTTTCATTTTTTTTGAAATATTTGATTATGAAAAAAATATTAACAGGAAGCCAGAAAAATACGATGAGATACTGAAACCAAATTAACCCATAACTCAAAAACATAAAAGATCCTATATTCACCAGAAATGATATGTTCGCTAGAACAGAAAAGAGAGTTAGAGCCTTGTATGTATTTCTTGATGTTACATAAACGGCTATTGAAACTATCATCGAAATTGCAAGCAACGCGATCGTTACCTGCATATCCATTGCTGGATTTGAAAAGAATGACATACTTTTTTCGTTAAAAATTATTTTATAAAAAACCACGCACGGTATTCTGCCGTGTTTGTTCCGAGTATTCTTCTGTTACATCCAGTATATCAAAGAGAAGAAAGAAGAAAAAGATTTCGTGTCAAGTATTGAGGAAAGGAGAAGGGATGCAAGATAAGTGATGATGGGTAACTGATACAGGATAAAGGATGGGTGATTTACTTAGAGGTCGAACCTCTCAGTAAAAAAGAGGAGATGGGGAGAAAAAAACTCCCTTTGAAAATCAGAAGGAGTCTTTTTTGATGGATTTATTCGGCTATTACTTGCCATTCTTGCGACGACGGAGGAGTGCTCCGGCGGTCTTGAGACAGATGATGATGTCGAGCCAGAGCGACCAATTCTCGATATAGAAAACATCGAGGTGATATTCGTCTTCGAAGGCCAAATCGGAACGTCCGGAAATCTGTGCCATTCCGGTCACTCCCGGTTTGATCGTAAGCAGACGACGATGGTATTCGGAATAACGAGCCACTTCACGTTCCTGATGCGGACGCGGACCGACGAGGCTCATACTGCCTTCGATGACATTGAAAAATTGTGGCAATTCATCGAAAGAATACCGTTCGATGAAAGCGCCTATTTTCATCCTACGCGGATCGTCTTTGATCTTGTAGAGAACCCCCCCCTCGCGGGCGTTGCGTTCTTCGATAAGTTTCTTCTCAAATTCGAGTGCTTCTTCCAAATGCGGATTTTTCTTGGTAATGCAATATTTCCACAGCATATAACGGAATTTATACACGAAAAATTTCTCACCGTTCTCTCCGATACGTTCATTGCGATAGATGACTGGACCGTTCGGATCCTCGAGCTTGATGAGGAGTGCAATCACGATCATCAGCGGAGAAAAGATAACCACCAAGAAAAAACCAGCCACGAAATCATATATCCGTTTCAGAACGCGCCCCCAGCCATCGAGCGGGGTGTGTTGAAACTCTATCGTCGGCTCCCCGTTCCATATTTGCATCGTGAAACGTGTCGTCTGAAGCGATGTCGGAAAAAAACGGTAGAGAATGTTGTTAATCTGACAATAATCGAACAGCTTCGCCTGTTCATCATCCGTCATCGAAGAATCACCGATGATGATTTCATCGATACCTTTCATCTTGCGGATTTCTTTGATGTGGGTGATGCTTGCATCGGCGATTTGGTCTATGACGCGATAACCGAGCGACTTGTCTCTAATCAAAAGAGAACACATACTCCGCATCTTATCATTGAGGCCGATCAGGAGGACACGATGAATACCTATCCCCTTGTTCACCAAAAGCCACTTCTGAACACGCTGGATGAGGTAACGCGCCACTACTACATAAAAAACCGCCAAGAGCCATCCGATGATGATGATAAAGCGTGAAGAAAACCATTCCCGATTCAAGAAAACGGCGATAATCAAAATGATGAGTCCGAAAGTGATCGCTTTCATCACGCCGTAGGCTTCTTGCCAGAAACGACGTGTGACACGCATCCGATACAGTCCTTCGATAGCCAGAATGGCCAAGAAGAAAGGAGCTACCATGAACGCGAAACTGAGATAATCATAAAACGTCAGATTGAATACGCGGGAAACATAGGCTTCGAATATCGGCATACCACGCAGGAAATAAGCGGTGATGGCGGCCAAAATAATCATCAAAAAATCGACGGGGACTTGGATAGAACTGAAAAATATTTCTGAACGCTTCACTTCTTTGAAATCATCGAATTATACATTTTCTCATTCTTTTTCAAAACAGACCTATAAGCCGGATCCTGTGCCTCTCTTGCGAAAGGTGATCATCATTTCTCTTGTTCGTATGTTACCACACGAATCTTTGCGGTTCTCCCCGATTGCTCGGGACACGACCTTGCACTCAAGTAAGGATTTAGCTGTTGCACCCCCTACGTTACCGTAAGGACTGAACCTTTGCAGGTCCTCTCCTTCCTTTCGAAAGGAAACATCTCTGTTCGCACCTCGCGCCTCACGGCGTATGGGAATTACCCATTACTTGCTGCTAACCGAAATTAGCGAGTGTCCGGACTTTCCTCACTCCACTCCAGAAGGAATGGCCGCGCGATAATCCAATCTGTTCTGAAAAAGAACGGGAAGCGACTCATTATAGCACAAAATGACGTTTTGAGCAAGAGTGAAACGTCTCTAGAGCTTCAACCGAGCCTCAAATTGCTCATTAGCCAAGGCGACGATCCGGTCGAATACGCTGTCCATCTCTTCACTCGAAAGCGTCCGATCATCCGCACCGAAAGAAAGATGAAAGGCCAGGCTCTTTTCTTCGCCCTGCTCATAGACATCAAACAATTCAAAATGTTTCAAAAGCGGAGCTCCCGTTTCACGAAGCAATTGTTCAACCTCTCCCACGGTCACATTACGAGGAAAGGTCAAAGAAATATCACGCACAGCATACGGAAATTTCGGAAGTGGTTGTGCTTCCACAACCGATGCGAAGGAAGATGCCAAATCTTTTGCAGGAAAGAGGGCGCAGACGATACGTCGTTTCACACCGAATTTTGTGAGGACGCGCGGAGAAATTTCTCCGATCGTACCGATGACTTTTCCGTTTGAAAGAATATGCGCTGAACGACTCGGATGCCAGATGCTTTCTTTCTGCGCCACTGCTTCGAAAGAAACATTTTTCTGGTGAGCGAAATCAAGTAACGACACTACCTTGCCTTTCAAGAATGCGAATGGATTATCATTTTTTGCATCAGTCACTACCAGTGCCAATTGTTTTTCTTCATTGACGAATGTTTTCTTGTCACGTACGTAGGCGCTTCCGTATTCGAAGTATTGAAATGAATCGAAATAACGGAAATTATCTTTGGCTTTTATGAGTGCCGTGAGGAGTACTGAGGGACGAAGGAGTGAGAGTTCCGGACTGAGCGGATTAATAAGCGTGAGATGATTGTTGAGATCGAGAGAATATTTCTCTGCGTCACTTGCACCATAAAACGAATATGTCATTATTTCATCGAAACCGGCCGACGAGAGATATTCTTTCATTTTTCGTTCGAATCGTTTCGCTTGATTTTCTTCCGGAAGAGACAGCTCGAATTTCGGTGCCGTGATAGAAATATTCTCATATCCGAATGTCCGACCGATTTCTTCCACCAAATTCCATTCATCTTCGAGGTCTATCCGTCTTGTCGGAACAGTGACGACAAATGATTCTTTTTCTGCTTTCACTTCACAACCAAACGCTTCGAGGCACGACTGGATGAAATTTTTCTCTACCGGGACTCCAAGCATTTTTTCCGGAAGACCATACGGAAAGACAATCGTTTTCGGTTGAAGCGGTGACGGATAAACATCAGTGAAGCCCGCTACTGTCGCCCCGCAATATTCTCCGAATAATTTGAGAGAGAGAGCAAACGTATCTGATAACGTATGCGCATCGAGCCCTCGTTCATATCGATAGGATGCATCCGTAGAGAGATGGTGACGGACACTCGTCCTCCTGATAGAGACTGCGTCGAAAAGAGCGATTTCAAGAAATACCCTCGTCGTTTTCTCTGTTATTGCTGAGGACATACCCCCCATCACACCAGCCAGAGCGAGGACTTTCTTCTCATCGGCAATGACGAGGTCTTCGACATCGAGGCTGATCGCATCACCCGAGAGCAATTGCAGAGATTCCCCTGCCCTTGCCTGACGGACGATAATCTTCCCCTCTATCCTATCCGCATCGAAAGCATGCATTGGCTGACCATATTCCAAAAGAAAAAAATTGGTAATGTCCACAGGAGCGCTGATCGAACGCACATCATTTCGGAGGAGAAAAGACTGAAGTGGAAGTGGTGATGTTCTCTGTTGTACATTCTCAAACAAAAATCCAGCGTACCGAGAACATTTTTCGGATGCTATGTCTATTCCGATAGGGTTCTCCGGATATTCGCCGAGCGGTTCATTTTCAAAGGAAAGGTTCCGTCCTTCAAGAGCTCCGATTTCTCGGGCGAGTCCTCGATATGACAACGCATCCGCACCACGATCTGGGAGAATTTTCAGATCAAGGATGGAATCTGATAAACCGGAATACTCTGCGAACGACGTTCCGATAGGCGCATCATCCGGAAGCACGAGAATCCCAGTATGACCTTCGCCAAATCCAAGTTCCCTCTCTGAACAGATCATCCCCTGCGATACCTCTCCACGGATTTCTGTCTCTTTTATCTCGATATTTCCAGGTAATTTTGCACCAGGGAGAGCAACAGCCACTTTCTGTCCCTTGTCTACATTGGGCGCACCACAGACGATCTGACGAACCATATCACCAGTGTCTACCCGTGTGATTTTCAATTTATCGGCATTCGGATGTAACTCTACCTCCAGTACCGATCCGATTACAACATTCTCCAAATGATGTTTGAACGGCTCTACTCCCTCCACCTCGAAAGCACGCGTGAGGAATAATTTCGAAAGTTCCTCTACGGTCTTTTTCGTTTTCGATAATTCGACCAGTTTATTGTAACTATATTTCATATTGGTCTTAAAATTGTCGTATAAAACGGAGATCACCGCTCATAAACAATCGGATGTCGGTAATTTTGTATTTCATCATAGCCAGACGTGTCGCTCCAAAGCCCCAGGCAAATCCTTGGTATTTTCCTCGCAGATAACCAGCTGATTCGAATACTTTTTGGTTGACCATACCGGCACCGCCAAGCTCAAGCCAACCAGATTGTTTGCAGACAGCACAACCCTTGGCATCACAAAGCGTACAAGAAATATCAAACTCAAATGATGGCTCTGTGAAAGGAAAAAAGCTCGGTCGTAACCGGATATCGATTTTCTTGCCGAAAAACCGACTAAAAAATGTTTCTGCCATCCATTTAAAATTGGCTACCGATATATCGTCTCCTACCATCAGACATTCGAATTGATGGAAAGTATGTTCGTGTGAAGCGTCGGTCGATTCGTTGCGGAATACTCGTCCCGGAACAATGACATGCAGTGGTGGCGTATGTGTTTCCATATAACGAACCTGCATCGGGGAAGTCTGTGTACGCGGGAGATATTTCTCTTCCTCACCGGATGATGCTATCCAAAAAGTATCTTGCATATCACGAGCAGGGTGATCGGCAGGAATATTCAAGACATCGAAATTATAATGTTCGGTCTCTATTTCAGGGCCATCAGCGATCACGAATCCCATTTCAGAAAAAATATCCTCAATCTCGTGTTCCACCTGGGTGACGGGATGAAGATGCCCTCGGAGTGATGGAACGCCTGGAGCGGTCACGTCGATACGCTCCGCTTCCCAATCGATACTTTTCTCCAAAAGTATTTCTTTGGTTTCTCCGAAAGCTCTAAATAAAGACTGTTTCACCGTATTGCCGAGCGGACCGATAATTTTCTTCTCTTCGGGAGTGAGGCCTTTCAATCCTTTCAAAATATCATTCAACTCACTCTTGCGTCCGAGATATTTTATCTCCCACAACTCCAAATCGGCAATCGTTTGTACCGCTTGCAAAGATGCCATTCCTTCTTTTTCAATTTGTTTAATTTTTTCTTGTGACATACATCTATTCTATCAGTTTTTGGATATTGTCAGAAGACAACTCGCACGAAATCTTTCTTGCCGACACGCATCACCTGATTATTGAAACGCTCCTCAATGAGAGTACTCACATCGGTAATCTTTTCATCAGCTATTGTTACACCACCCTGTTCGATTTTCCTTCGGGCATCTGATTTGCTTTCTGCAAGTCCGGCTTCCACTATCATATCGGTCAATTTCATTCCTTTCTCACCCTTCACTTCGCGGACATTCTCAGGAATCTGTTTCTTGGAAAATGTTTCTATAAAATATACTTCTGCTTTCTCTGCTTCTGCTTCTCCATAATAGAGGGTAACGATTTCTTTTCCCAGTCTCATTTTCGCATCACGAGGATTCCCCCCCGTGACAATGTCTTCGGCTATTTTCGCTATTTCTTCCATCGGTACTCGTGTACAGTGGACGAAGTAACTCATAATAAGTTCATCAGGGATGCTCATCACTTTGCCAAACATATCGTTTTGCGTGTCGAGGAGATTGATGGTATTTCCCCAACTCGAGCTCATTTTGCGTCCATCAGTCCCGAGGATGAGATTCATCATCAAAATATCTTGAGGCTCTTGATCGTATTTCGGTTGCAGTGTGCGACCAGCAAGCAGATTGAAACGCTGATCAGTACCACCGAGTTCGACATCAGCCTTGATCGCTACAGAATCATACCCTTGAAATAACGGGTAGAGCATCTCGTGAAACGAAACTCTCTGTCCAGCTGAAAGTCGTCTCACAATCACTTCCCGCGATGAAAACTCATGAAGACTAAAGACGCTCGCCATTTTTCCAAGTTCAAGCAAACCCAATTTTGACAACCATTCCGAATTATAATGAGTTTCTGTTTTTTCTTTATCAAGAATCTTAAAAGCCTGCTCCAAATAATTTTTCATATTGTTTTCGACTTGTTCTCGTGTCAGCATAGGTCGTTCTGAATCTTTATCAGAAGTATCACCTATCATTCCAGTCATATCCCCTACGATAAAAACCACCGTATGCCCAAGATTTTGAAAATCACGCAGCTTCAAAAGTGATACGGCGCGACCCAAATGCAAATTCGGACTTGTGGGATCGACACCAAATTTAATCCGCAGTGGTTTCCCCTCGAGTAACCGTTCCTTCAGATGCTCACGGTCAATCGCTTCCGCCACTCCGCGTGTCAGAATTTCTTCGATTTGCTGTTCTTTGTTTTTCATAGTTTTTGATTCTTATGATCCCAGGGCACAGCCTGGGATGACCCGAAAACAGGTCACTTCAAGCCCAATTTTGCCTTCGTCAATCGATACTGATCATCGGAAATCTGTCCGGATTTGCGCATATTTTCAAGAGAAGCCAGGATTTCCCCTTTGTTCTTCTCGATATTTTTCGGTGTCATCGCTTTCTTCATCACCTTTTCCCGTTCCGCCGGACTCATATTCATCAGACGTTTCATCGCAAAACGCTGAAACATATTCATATCTTTCATATCGGGCATTCCTGGAATTTTCGGGAGCGCTTCTTTGTTTTCATTGTCTTTTTTTCCTCCAAGGGCGGAGAATGGATTCCATTTCATAGATATTCATGATAATTGATAATTGGTAAATGATGGCGGATAGGTGATAAAAAAATAATCTAAAAAATCACATCACTCATCATACATCCTGTATCATCCTTGCATTTTCATCTTGTACCGCGTCACGAGCAGAGCCGATGCGACATAAATAGAAGAATAGGTACCGAATGTTACGCCAATCAGAATGGCCAAAGTAAAATGACGAATGTTCTCTCCTCCGAAAAGAGTAATGGCAAGGAGAGTGATGATAACCGTGAATGACGTATTGAAGGATCGGCCTAAAGTTTCATTGAGCGAACGATTGACGGTAATTTCAAAATCTTCTTTCTTGTGCGAACGAAGCAAATTCTCACGCACTCTATCATACACAACGATGGTATCGTTCACCGAATACCCCAAAATAGTGAGGAGAGCCGCCACAAAAGGCACACCGACTTCGATACCATAAAATTTTCCGAGGAAAGCAAAAACGCCGACAGTAATCACAATATCATGCACAAGGGCGATGATAGCGCCGAGTCCATATTCAAAACTTGTTACCAGACCAGAAACACGACGGAACGCCCACGCGACATACAGAGCAATACCAATAACCGAAAGGATGATCCCGATAATCGCTTGCTTCTTAATCTGATCAGACACTGAACCTCCGATAAAATCAGTACGCAAGAGTTTCAAATCAGTATCAAAGGTTTTAAGTTTCTCGAGCACTTTCTCATTGGTTGTTTCATCTGATGCGAGGTACCTGAGGAAAAGAGTATTCTCCCCTGTCGGTTGTATTGTCAAACTCTGCAAAGAAACGTCAACAAGTGCCGTGGTTACGTCTGAGACTATTGGTGCCGTCGTCGAAAATTGCACTTCCATCAGCGTACCTCCTCTGAAATCAATACCAAGATTGAGTCCCCAAAGAGAAACGGCAACGATGCTCATCGCCACGGTGATAAAGGAAAAAATATAGGTATAAATTCTTTTCTGAATGATATTGAGCATACTCTATTTTATTCTTTATGATCAAGAAGTTTTTTCTTCGGCACAAGTATCCACGAATATCTCTCCGCCCAATCGCTCACCAAAAATTTCAAAACGATATGAACAAGCACCACTGCGGTAAACATTGAGAGGAGCACACCAATAGTCAAAATAATAGCAAAACCTTTCACGAAACCCGTACCGGACGCGATGAGAATAAAAGTTGTGATAAGCGTCGAATAATTTCCGTCACGGATACTTGGCCAAGCGCGATGGAAACCTTCTTCGAGAGCCTTATGAACATTCTTGCCATAGGCGAGTTCCTCACGCATACGTTCAAAAATAAGCACGTTCGCATCCACCGCCATACCAATCGACAGCACAAATCCTGCGATACCAGAAAGTGTGACCGTGATAGCAAACGGCGTAAAAACAGAAAGTTTGAATATCGCAAAGAGCATCGCCGTATACAAAAGAAGGGCGAAAACAGCTACCAATCCCAGGAAACGGTAATAGAGAATCATAAATACTGCTACCACACTCAGACCAACAAGTCCAGCAAACAAACTTTTCTCCAGCGCATCCTTACCGAGTGAAGCATCAACACTCTGTTGTCCAATGAGGGTAATTGGCACGGGAAGTGCTCCTTCATTCAGCCGTTTCACAAGAGCATTCGCCTCCTGCATCGTGAAATTCCCCGTGATGACTGCTTGACCGGCTACAATCTCGTTCTGCACCGTCGGTTGACTGATGATTTCTTTATCGAGGAAAATGGCTACCGGTTTTCCAATATTCTTCTTCGTAATGTCTGCAAACAATTGTGTCCCTTCACTATCGAATTGGAGCGCCACTTGAGGGGAACCGACGCCTTGACTATGATAATCGACACTGGCGCTCTTCAAATTTTTGCCTGTCAGCCCCGTCACCACCCACTGCAATTCCGGATATTGATCGATGGAACGTTTACCAATGAGGATGTGCGCAGAATGTATTTCGAGCGTATCGCCTTCACCCCTCTCTTCTATTTTCTTGATGATATGCCAACCGAATTGGCTCTCGACGAGTGTCGAATAAACATCTCCTGCTTTGAAATTCGGATCAAAGAGTACCGCGTCGAACTCAGGCACGAATGTCCCTTTTTTCGCGAAATCCAAATCACCACCGTTGTCTTTGGAACCGGGATCCTGACTGAATTCTTTCGCCAAGGCGCTAAAATCTTCACCCTTCTTCGCTCGATCCAACGTCGCTTGAGCTGTTTCTTTGGCGCTCTGATTCAGAGTATCAAATGTCTTGAATATCTCCGCATCGGGTGCGACCTGCTCACGGAATTCGAGGAATGGCGTTTCTTTGATCATCTTCTTGGCTTGTTCGATGTCTTTGATACCTGGCAATTCCACGATGATACGTTCCTCTGTTCCTGATCGCGATAATTGCACCAGCGGTTCTCCGACACCGAAAGCATTCACGCGTCGTTCGATCACTGCTTCGGCGGAAGAAAGAGCCGTGCTCACTTTGTCACTCGGCAGTTGCGATACATCGGCTTTGTATTCCAAGTGGATACCTCCTTGCAGATCAAGCCCCTCGTTTACTTTGAGTTTTTCGACAACATTAAAAAGCGGTGGAATAAATCTGACCACCTGCGGATAAGAGATAATTCCAACTATGAGACCAAGCAAGATCACTCCAGAGAAACGGAGGCGTGTTTTTTTGATTTGATTCATACCAGAAAGACAATTTCAAACAAATATAGTGGAAGTATACTAGAAAGTACGAAGCAAAGCAAACCTACCTGCCTCGCATACACGAAGCCTTTCGGGCTGGTGTAAAGCTTTTTTCTTTCTTTTTTCAAGAATTATACGACCTGACGGTAATTCTTTCATCATATTCTACACGATTCTTCTCTCTTCAAATCGCTTCAATATCCGATTCACTTGAGGCATCATTTTCTTGACATAGGCTTCATAACTGGCAATCGGTATTAGTTTTCCATTCTCCAGAATGAGGCTCTGTGTCAGACGGATACGTTCCAAGAAGCGACGGTCGTGCGTCACAAGAAGAATCGTTCCATCATATCCATCGAGCGCCTCTTCGAGCGCCTCAACCGCTTCGAGATCGAGATGGTTTGTCGGTTCATCAAGGATAAGAACGTTCGCACCCGTTGCAGAGAGGAGAGCGAGTATCAGACGCACACGTTCACCGGGACTGAGCGAAGAAATCTTGTCGATCAATACATCCGGTGCGAATTGAAATTGCGCAAGATGTGTCGCGATGATATCACGATCGAAAATACCCAGTCGATCTCTGAAAAGTTCGAAGGGAGTGATGGATTCTGAAATATTTTCGTGTTCCTGCATCAGATATCCGAACACCAATTTTTTTCCGCATATTCTTTTCCCAGACAGCAGTGTGAGCGATCCTTCAATTATCTTAAGTAATGTCGATTTCCCCACTCCATTATTCCCTAAAATGGCCAGACGAGTACCAAAGAGTACTTTCATATCAACGGGTCCACCTTGAAACCCTCCTAGGTAACCGAAAAGGACTTTCTTAAGTATAATACTGCTCTCCTTTTCACCTGACTCCGGTTTGAAAGGAATAGAAAGTGGATCACGGATGAGCGGTCGTTCAACATCATAGAGACGCCTCTGCCGTTCTTCGAGCGCTTTGGCTGAAGCGGTAAATTTTCTCGTAGCACGTTCTTTCTTGAAGTTCGCTGACATCTTGTCCTTGTCCGGCACTTTCTTGTTCTTCACCCGTTCCACCCAATCCATTTTTTGTCCGACAGAAATGATCAGCCGATGTCGTTCATCTTCCTGCATACGATATTGTTCTTTGTGTTTACGGATCGCACGTGCTTTCATTTCCGCAAAAACACTCCAACTTCCGGTATACATCGTCACATCGCGTTTGTACCAGTCGATTTCAAGAACTTTCTTCACGACATTATCGAGGAAACGACGGTCGTGCGATGCGATAATACAGGTCGCCGAGGACCGATTGAGATAGCGTTCCAACCACAGAAGTGCCGGCAGATCCAAATTATTCGTTGGCTCATCAAGCAGTAGCATATCCACGCCACGAAGGAGTACTCCTGCGAGTGCTGCTTTGCGTTTCTCTCCACCAGAAAGTTTCACAACAAGACTTTCCAATCGTATGTGGGAGAGCATCAACCCTTCAAGTATGTCTTTAGCTCTACGGGAAAAATCATACCCTCCCAGGCGTTCATATTCAAAACGCACTACCTCGTATAGTTCCAATATTCCCTTTTCTTCCAGATATGGTTCCAATCGAGACATCTCTTTCTCAAGCTCGTCCAGTCCTGTCATACGACGGAGATACTCGAGCAAAGTTTCCGTAGAAAGAGCGATGGCTTCCTGAGGAAGGTACCCGACCAATACACGATTCGGCTTTTTTACTTCACCCTTGTCGGGAATTTCTATATTGGCAATGATCTTGAGAAGTGTGGATTTTCCGACACCGTTTTGTCCGACGAGTGCGACTTTTTGTCCTTCACCAATAGAGAAAGAAACCTTCTCAAGGACACGAATGGTGCCATAATTTTTTCGAACATTTTTGAGTGTGAGCATAAGGAGACAGAGTTAGCGAATACTCACTATACAATAAAACATACTTTCTGTAAAGAATCAGAACGTATTTATTTCCTTCCTCTTTGTTGATACTATCAGCTGTTCTCTGAATGAGATTTCTTCAGATATTCTTCTGTTTCTGAAAGAATTCTTTTGGCATTCGCAAAGGTCACTTTGGCGAGCGCTTCTTCGTAGGAAAGCCAGAGGAAACCTGTGTGTTCATACGAAATGCGGATATCACGTGTCTCCGTTCGTGCCGGATAGAAATGTACCACTTTGAAAATCCAAATTCCGCGCCCCTGCTTCCGACGTTTCTCGCGCTCAGCACCCTTGGCCACATAGAAATAGCATATACTGACCCGCTTGGGGAAAACCTGCAAATCTTTGATGCCTGATTCTTCTTCTGTTTCACGGCGAAGCGTCATTTCTTCGGTTTCGTTTGCTTCTATATGGCCCTTCACGAAATCGAAATGTCCGCTCGGATAATGGAGCAAGAGATATTCACGCATCCCCTCTTTCATCCGGAAAATAATGGTGCCGATGGATGTCTCCCAAATGACAGGAAAGCCACACCACTTGAGGAAAAAATAGAGCGGTTTGATAACTGGTACGTGCATAGAATTTCTGATAGGAGACAAAAGCTTCCTCTTTAGAGTACAATGAAAGTGCCAATTGACAAAATAATCATTTTCCTCTTCAATGAGTTGTCATTATAATCTACCATATTTACCATACGAATAGTTGATGAAACACTCTCTCGGATGGGAAATTACCTGGATCGTCAGCCTGAGTATATCGGGTGTTTTTTTCGGCATTCTGGCCATCTACTTCTTCGGTACTCAAAGCATCAAAAACATCACCAATCTGCCCTTGAAACAGACTACTATTTTCTATGACCGGACGGGAACACACGAGCTCTACCGTCTCTACGGTGAAGAAAATCGCATCGTCATACGACACGATGACATACCTGACAGCATCCGTTTCGCCACCATCGCATCAGAAGACGCGAATTTCTACACGCATCAAGGTATCGACATTCTGGCCATTCTCCGTGCCCTCGTCATCGACATCAAAAGCAAAGAAATAAAACAGGGAGGATCCACCATCACTCAGCAGTTGGCGCGCAGTCTCTATCTCACTCGGGAAAGGACAGTCCAGAGGAAAATTCGCGAAATGTTTCTGGCTGTCAAAATTGATAACCATCTCAGTAAAGATGAAATTATTGATTTGTATCTCAATACTGTTCCCTATGGATCCAATGCCTATGGTATCGAAACAGCCTCTCAGACATTCTTTGGCAAAGATGCGCACGACCTCACTCTGGAAGAAAGTGCTTTCCTGGCAGCTCTCCCCAATGCGCCAACGTATTTTTCTCCTTACAAAGATCATACCAAAGAACTCATCGAACGCCAAAGAAATATTCTCATGAAAATGTATGAATTAAAAAGCATCAACAAACAAGAACTCGATACAGCCTTAACCGTTGATATGACGACAAAAGTCGTTCCTCTCAAACGGCCCATCATTGCGCCTCATTTTGTTTTTTATGTTATTGATCAGTTAAAGACAATGTACTCAAAAGAAAAATTACAAATAGCTGGACTCAAAATATACACTACTCTCGACTTCGATCTCCAAACTACTGCCGAAAGTGCTATTCAGAATGGAGTAAAAAGAAATCTCGCGCGCGGTGCTACGAATGCAGGCCTGGTGGCGCTTGATTCAAAAACAGGTGAAGTGCTGGCTATGGTTGGATCAAAAGATTATTTTGATGTTAGTATTGACGGCAGTGTGAATATCACCATAAGTGCGCGCCAACCGGGATCCGCTTTCAAACCATTCGCCTATGCTACGGCGTTTGGAAAAGGCTTCCAGCCAGAATCACCGATCATCGATAGGCCCATAAACTTCGGTCCTGATGGTTCTGGACGCCCCTACATTCCGAGGAATTACGATGGCAAATTTCACGGCCTGCTCACGATGCGTCAGGCACTCGCTATGTCGCTCAATGTTCCGGCAGTACAGACACTCGCCCTCGCCGGTATCACCGATACTATCAACCTCACGATGAGGCTCGGTATCACGACGCTCACCGATCCAAAACGCTATGGCCTTGCGCTCGTCCTGGGTGGCGCTGAGGTGAAGCCGATCGATATGGCCAGTGCCTTCTCGGTATTCAGTCAAGATGGTATCCGACATACGATAAAACCTGTTTTGAAAATCATCGATAGATATGGCGAAGAATCCATACAAACAGAGAATAACCCTGACGGTACCCGTGTCTTGGATGCTGATATCGCTCAAAAAATAAATTCTATTCTCTCAGACAACGTAGCACGCACGCCAATATTCGGTGCACACAGTCCACTCGCTTTTCCTCTTGGAACAGTCGTCGCGGCAAAAACCGGTACGACACAGAATTTTCGCGATGCCTGGACGGTCGGATATACGCCTTCTATCGCGGTCGCTGTGTGGGCTGGTAATAATGACAATCACCCGATGTACGACGGTGCTGACGGTGTTTTCGTGGCGGCTCCGATATGGCGTGAATTTATGAATACCGCTCTCGTGCGATTTCCTCAGACAGGTTTCACTGCCTATACGCCCCGTATTTCTCCTCCACAAAAAAATACGTTTCTCGGCACTTCCACCGTCATTTATTTCGACAAAAAAACTGGTCGAGAAATATCACCCGAAAAAGCAAAAAAAATGAAAGCCAGTCGCGTGGAAAAACGTATCGTAGGAAATGACACCGTGCAAGAAATTTCTCTTAAGAATATTCCCGTTCAGTCAACGAATGCCTTTTGAAAAAGTTTCCTTACTCTCTTCACTGACTCATAGTAAAGAATCATTCTTTCCGAAGCGCTTCCATCGGGGAAAGTTGTGAGGCACGATATGCTGGAGCGATACCGAATATGAGTCCCACTACCATCGAGAATCCTGCTCCCAGGAAAAATGAGGCCAGAGAAAACTGCAGAACAATATGGTAACCGAGATGCCCAAAAAGGACACTCAGTCCGAAAGAAATAAGGATGCCAAAGATGATTCCGATTAGACCTCCTAAAAAGGTGATGATGAGTGCTTCGAAAAGAAACTGGCGTAAGATACCACCGCTCGTCGCGCCAACCGCCTTACGGAGACCGATTTCGCTCGTCCGTTCCGATACCGACACATACATCACGTTCATAATACCGACGCCTCCTACGACGAGCGAGATAGAGGTAAGAGCGAGAAGCAGAATAGTCAGTGATCCGAGCACATCACCGAGCGTCTGCTGTGCCTCTTTCGTAGAGGAGACAGCAAAATCATCTTTGTTCGGATTGGCAATGTCATGACGCTTGCGGAGGAGTGCCACGATATCCGCTACGGTTTCTTTTTCATACACAGGATCCTTCATCTGCACCGATATCATCTGAACATAATCGACGCCGAGTATTTTTTTCTGGAGTGTCTGAATCGGCACATACGTAAAGGTATCAAAATTAAGAAAGGCGACAGCCCCTCGTGAAGCGAGTACTCCGATAACACGGTATTTTTCACCCTTGAGAGTAATGTATTCCCCTACCGCATCACTCTCACCAAAAAATGTTTTCTTGGTTTCTGATCCGAGTACCGCGACGCGAGCAAGGCTCGTATCTTCTCCGTCAGTGAAAAACCGCCCGCTTGCAAGCTTTGCATTTTGATCAACCAATGCTACATCGGCACCAGTACCAAAAAGCAGAATTCTTTTTTCTGTAGAACCATACACCGCTCGCTCCTGTCCGATCGTCCCAGCGTACGTCGCTCTCACATTCGGCAGTTTATGAATAGCCTCACTGTCTTTCACGGTGAGTGTTGTAATCTGCGTTCCCTGTGCTCTCCCTATCGCGTTGCCTGACGATTGTTTCCCATTGCCCGGGATTTTCACTTCTACTTGGATCAAGTCGGTGCCAAGACTGGATACTTGTCCCAAAATAAAACTTTTCACTCCATCACCAAGCGTCATCACAGTCACCACCGCGAACACGCCAATCACCACGCCAAGGAGTGCCAAAAACGTCCTCGCCTTATGTGTACGGATGGTTTTAACCGCAAACAAAAATGCCGTAAGAATTTTCCTGATAGATAAACTATTCATAACGTAGTGCTTCCATAGGACTGATACGCGAGGCTTTGATCGCAGGATACAATCCAAAAATGATACCGATGATAAACGAAACAAAAAAACCAATACCGAGCGAAAAGAGTGGTACGAGGAATCGCCAATCATACCCTAACTTCACAAGCACAAGAGAAGCAATATACGCGATAAGCACACCAAAAATAATACCGATAATGCCTCCAACGAGAGTTATGAAAGATGCTTCAATGAGAAACTGCGTGATAATATGTATCCTTTGCGCACCAACTGCTTTCCTGAGACCCACTTCACGCACGCGCTGAGAGACAGAAATAAGCATCGAATTCATAATACCGATGCCACCGACAAGGAGCGAGAGAGAAGCAATGGCCAGCAGAAAATATTTGAGAACATCAGTGATAGTCGTAAGAATATCAAGGGCTGCTACCGTGCTCCGTACCGAAAAATCAGATTCTTCGGTGTCCTTCATATCGTGCCGTTTACGAAGAAGGAGAGTAATGTCGGCGATACTCCTCTCAATATTTATCGGGTCATCTATTTTGGCACGGGCTGAATTGAGATAATGAATACCGAGAAGCAACTTCTGTGCTGTTCCGAGTGGTACATAGATCAGTGTATCGGGATTCGAGAAAGTGGCAGAGCCTCGTTCTTCGAGTACGCCAATCACTTTGAAAGGGATCTTCTTCAGCGTGACCGTTTCTCCGACAGGATTACGATTGGCAAAAAGTTCTTTGGCACGCGTGGCACCAATGACCATCACCCGTGAAAGATCATATTCTTCTTCAGGAAAGAAAAAACGTCCAGAAGCAATATGAATATTTTCTATCTGAATAAGGTCTGGTGAAACACCCTGAAAACTAGATTCGAGGGATGTCGATTGAAATTCCGCCGTGGCTGATCCGCTGACGTACCCCGTTATCGCTGAAAGATGTGGTACATTCCGTCTTTCACGCAAAGCCTTCAAATCATCATTGGTAAACGTCGTGGTGATGATACCGAGAGCGGACGCGGGAGGACCCTTCTCCTCTGATGCGCCAGGAAGAATAGCTACGAGATTCGAGCCGACATTTTCTATTTGTGAGAGTACCAGTTTCTGAGCACTTGCTCCGATAGCCATCACCAGTATCACCGATGCCACACCAATCACTACCCCAAGCACCGTCAAAAAAAACCGCAATTTGGAAGCCGATAATGTCCGATACGATATTTTGAGTGGATCTGATAATTTCATTTAAGAAATGTTTCTCCTGCTTTGGCCATACGGCGATTGGTAACCATCGTATCACCAATGATTTGTCCATCTTTCATCGAAAGAATTCGTTTCGCGTGTTCGGCGGTGTAGGTCTCATGCGTCACGAGAACAATCGTATGTCCAGCATCATTGAGTTTCTGTAAAATAGCCATCACTTGTAGTCCTGCTTTAGAATCGAGGTTTCCTGTCGGCTCATCCGCGAAGATAATTTCCGGACTGTTCACGAGCGCTCTCGCGATCGCCACACGCTGTTTCTCACCTCCTGAGAGCTGACTCGAAAGATAGTCTTTCCGATGCACCATATCAACAGCAGTAATCGCCTCCAACACTTTCTTTTCATTTCTTTCTATCGGCTGATCATCATACAAAAGCGGAAGTTCGACATTCTCATATACACTCGTCTTCGGCAGAAGATTGAAGGCTTGAAAAACGAAACCGATAGTCTTGTTCCGAAGACGCGCGAGCTCATCATCGGTAAACTTCGTCACATCCTTGCCTTCGAGGAAATATGTTCCACCAGTCGCCCGATCGAGCAGACCAAGGATTTGCATCAGCGTCGATTTGCCTGATCCCGATGGACCCATAATGGAAAGAAACTCTCCTTTTTCGATACGAAAAGTTGCCCCGAAAAGAGCTCTCGTTTCCACGTCTTCATTTTTATATGTTTTCTCCAAATTCGAAACTACGATGAGACTCATAGGATTTATTCTGGTGTATTATTTCGCCTGTACTGATCCAATAGTCACTTCATCGCCTTCCTTCAGTCCTGATTTGATTTCGATAGTGCCATCATCACCCTCAAGACCGGTTTTCACTTCCGTTCTCACAAAGGTTCCATCGGCTTGCTTCACTTCAGCGTATGTCTTACCATTTTCTTTCGTCAGAGCGCGAAAGGGTACCATCAGAACATTGTCCCTCCTGGCTGTCTCAATATCAATGTTCGCCGTCATACCGTCCTTCAGACGAGCATCCGATGTGCTCAGCTCAAATTTTACGACGTACGACACGACATCTTGGATGATAGTCGCGGACGTCGCGATATCGGCTACTTTCGCCAGAACTATTTCGTCAGCCGAAAATGCGTCGAAAGTAATCCGCGATTCCATATCACGATCCATTTTCACAATATCTGATTCCGGTATACGTGATTCGACACTAAAACCATTCGTCCGAGAAATGCGACCAACGATTTTACCTAGAGTAACAACTTCACCAACACGAAGGTCTAGTTTC
>PFVP01000054.1:23861-36070 GCA_002790675.1 Candidatus Moranbacteria bacterium CG_4_9_14_3_um_filter_45_14
CAGCTTTTTCCTGAAGTATTGCGACGGAGGTGTGCCTGCTTCTCACTTTGTTCCACAATCGCAAGGGCAATTCTCGCCTCTTTGAGTTGCGAGAACAGAACACTGCGATCAAGAGAAGCGATACGTTGTCCAGCGGTCACCCCATCACCCTCTCTGACATTCACTTCATCGACAGTCCCCGTACTCTGAAAAGCAAAATCCGCATAGTCTTTCGGCACCACCTCTCCTGTCACACTCACTATTTCAGAAAGCGTACCACGTTTGACTGTTTCTGTTTGGACAGGAACGACAGCTTTGGTACTACGATAATACGAGGCTCCTCCCCACAGGGCGAGTAGAATGAGTATACTAATGATAATTCTTTTTTTGGTCAACATAATGGTATGGTCAGGAATGTATATTTTTCAAAATAATTGTTTCTTTTTTTCTGCGTTGTCCATTGCTTCATTGGCGCAGGCATCAGCTACGGTATTATATTCTCTTCCCACGTGGATAAATTTCACTTCCGAAAAATCGAGCATCAGATTCCATATTTCCAGAAAATGTGGCTGAAGCTTCTCATTCTCGATCTTGTATTCGTGATTCAATTGTTTGCACGCGAGCTCGCTATCCATACGACATTCTATGACCGTCTGTTTGGCTTTGACTTTCCCGATGAGGGATTTAATTTTCTTCAGTCCAAAAATAATAGCAAGGTACTCAGCTTCGTTGTTCGTCTTTGTTCCGAGAAACTCACCATACTTCTTATCAAGTGTTTCTATATAGACACCGAGAGCTGACGAACCGGGATTGCCTCTCGAACCCCCATCACTATACATCACGATTTTTTCCATAGTGTCTCTTTTACAAAACAAATCCCTTTCTATAATCATAACATAGTTTCGCATCAATATATATGAATCATCGTCAAAATTCTCACATTCATCACTACTTCACATTTCTTCGCACCATATCGAGGAGCTTCAGCTGAATGGTGGTCGAGCCATTCCACGTATTTTCGTTCAATTGGAAAGCGATGTCGAGATGCTCGCCTCTTTGCAGATCAGGGAACGTCTTTCCAAGGGAGAATCCGATAGCATCAAAGCTCCTCACTCCACCACTCGCAGGAACAAGCCTCAATTTCAAATGCTTGCTCCCATTGCCTACCAGACGCGCTTCTTCCACACACATATCTTCCAGTGAGAAGACTGGTTCCGAATTCCCTTCGCCAAATGGAGCAAATAGCATCATATCACGATAGAGCGCAGGCGTTATATGTTCCGGTTTCAATTTCGCGTCGATCCACATCTCCGGTTCTGTCACGATGTTTTTCAATTGCATCGCAACCAGGCTATCAAACCTCTCATAGAACTCATCAATATTCTTGTTCTCTATCGTCATACCGGCTGCTTGGGCGTGTCCGCCGAATTTTTTAAGCAAGCTACCACACTGTTCAATGATTTCTATGATATTCAGTTCCGGAATACTACGAAACGATCCGCGACTTTCCGTCTCTCCGCGCGTAAGCACACACGTCGGTTTGTGAAATTCACCGGCAATACGTCCCGCAACAAGACCAATGATACCGAAAGGAAATTTTTCATTCAAAGCGAAAATGAATTTCCTGCCACTATATTTTTCTCTGGCAATCGCCCGCACTTCATCCGTGATCGTGGTGCTTATCTTCTGACGTTCAATATTGAAAGCGTCCAATTCGAGTGCCAATACTCTGGCGTGAGCTCGATCTTTCTCCATCAGAAGATTGTGTGCCAACATCGCGTGTGCCATACGCGAAGCGGCATTGATACGTGGGGCTATCTGAAATCCGATCGTGTGAGCATCCGGCTTGTTGTTCTCATCGATTTTGATATTCCCGACAGAAAACATCTCTTCCAGACCCACACGCCGTGTTTTCGACAATACCATCAGCCCATATTTCACCAGCACGCGATTCTCCCCGACAAGAGGCATCACGTCTGCGACGGTGCCGATAGCGACGACGTCCAGAATCCATTTCAATTGATCCTTCTCCGCCGGCAAGTAACGCTCATAGAGGGCTTGCGCCACCTTGAAACTCGTTCCTGCACCACACAATTCTCGAAACGGATATGTTTCCGTCGCAATTTTCGGATTGATGATGGCATACGCTTCAGGAAAAACTTCCGGTACGTGATGGTGATCGACGACGATGGTAGCGATACCACGACGCTTGGCTTCTGAAATAGCCTCGTGGTTGGTCATCCCACAATCCAGCGTCAATACCAGCTTGATGCCCTTACTTTCGAAAAAATCCACCGCCAAGGTATTGAATCCGTGACCTTCGTTCAATTTTTCGGGAATATATACTTCGACAGAAATACCAAGAGCGGTGAGCGCCTCACGGATAATGACGGAAGACGTCACCCCATCAGCATCGAAATCACCGAATACTCCGATTGTTTCATCTTTTTTTTTCGCCTCACCGATGCGATTCACGACACGATTCATCTCAAGAAACAAAAAAGGACTATGAATGTCACGATCGAAGTTCGGAAAAAGAAAATGCTCACGAGATTGTTCATCTCCATACCCCCGAGCGACCAGAAGAGCCTCCATTACCGGATGATATTTCCCAGTCACAGCACCCTCTGGAAGAGTATCGATTCTATATTTCCACACAACCATAGCAGAAAGACTCATCGGATAAAAAGACAAAACCTATTCCACAGACGGCTCCCTGACAGAGCTTCCGTACAATAGGCAGAAAGAAACATTACGCACAGATAATCTCAGCATCGAAAGATTTCGCACCTCTTTTGTTCTTACGAAGTGTGAGCGCGATGCGACCACCGACCTTCTCCTCCGAACACACGAAATCAGGATTGATGTCGAAGTCTTTCGCGAATCTCGTCGCATCGAACCCAAACGCATCGATGCCAAGGATATAACTCTTGGAGAGAAAGTGCTCATTTATCCGTTCGATAAGATTATTTGGCGTCGTCATATCTCGAAGCAAAAAATCCTCTACCCTCAGTTCCGTAGCTCGCGCTTTGTCCTCTTCTCGGCCAAGGTGCGAAAAAACCATTACCGGAATTTCAGATGTGGAAACATTTTTTTTCAATGCCTCAATAAATTGAAAACCATCCATCCGTGGCATAATGATACCGGTAATGATGATATCTGGCATATCCTTGTTTATCTGTTCCAATCCATCAAGCCCATCCTTGCCCAAAGAAACATCAAAATTCACCGCCCGCAACGCTTCGACATACAATGTTCGTATATTTTCATCGTCATCGACAAACAGAACTTTAATCTTCTTTTCCATACTGTTATTTCTAAAAATTTTATGACCTCTTTCCTTTACTATTATACAACAAAACGGCCAACAAAGGAAAAGAAGTTGATTATTTCTCAAGTTTCGCAAGCTTCTCGATCAGGTCTCTCTCCTCACGGGAAAGTTTCTTGGGAATAAACAAAGAAATGGTCACCAGATGATCGCCTCGTCCGAAATGTCCGAGATGAGGCACGCCCTTCCCTCGTATGCGGAATACTTCACCGGGTTCTGTCCCGGCAGGAATTTTCATAGAAACATCTCCTTCAATAGTCTCTACATTCACCTTGCCACCGAGCGTCGCCTCTGCGAAGGTAATTTTCAAATGAGAAGCAATGTCATCTCCGTGTCGCTTGAATGAAGTATGCGGACGAATATGTACATTGACGAAGAGGTCGCCTGCCGGAGCACCGTCTTCCCCTGCCGCTCCGCGTCCGCTGACAGAAAGTGTCTGTTCGTTATGAATGCCTGCCGGTATCTCAATCGAAATCTCTTCTTCTTTCTGTACCCGTCCAGCGCCATGACACACTGTACATTTCTCTTTATATATTTTGCCACGTCCATGACAGCGTTCACAGATCTCTTCCTGTGCGAACGCACCGAAAATAGTCTGCACCGTGCGCCTGACACTCCCGTTTCCTCCACAGTCAGGACACGTTTCTTCTCTAGAATGAGGCTTACCACCAGTACCATTACAGACATCACAATTCGAGAGCTTACGCAAACGGATATTTTTTTTCACTCCGTGTACCATCTCTTCGAAAGTTATTTCCACGTCGACAGCGATATCAGAGCCGGTCCGGGATTGACCGTGTGAACGCCCACCCCCACCGAACATATTGGAAAAAATATCTTCAAAACCGGTGCCGGAAAAATCGAATCCTTGTCCGTTGAAATCAAATCCCGATGCTCCGCCACCCTGTGATGAGAATCCACCGAAACCTTGTCCGGCACCGCTCGACTGCCCTTGACTATGAAAGTCCTGACCCGTCTGGTCATAGCGAGCACGCTTCTCTTTGTTTGAGAGCACTTGATAGGCTTCATTCGCTTCTTTGAATTTTTTCTCATCTCCACCACTCTTATCCGGATGGTGCTTATGCGCCAGCTTGCGAAAAGCCTTCTTTATTTCGTCCGGAGAAGCAGTTTTGGATACGCCGAGAATTTCGTAATAATCTTTTGCCATATTTGTTGCTTTAATTTTCGAAAGTTATTTACTGAAACACTCTTCTTCGTTTTTTCTTTTTACTTCCCCTAGCCAGTAAACGGTAACATTTACAGTGAAAGCGTCGCTAGAATTGGACCGTGACACTCGAGACTTTCTTTAGAAAGGCCTTAGAGTAGGACAGGGACAATTATCGACGCTGAACTGATAAATGTTCGAGTCTGGGTAAGGAATGGAAAAAGAAAAAACTCAGAAAGAGTCTCTACTTTTCAAACCTTATTCTAGCGCAAAATCGAAAAATTGGCAATCTCATCGAATGAGTGCTAATTTCACTCCATCTCTGACTACTCTGCAAGCCTTTCTTGCTCAACTGAAACTTTGCCTATACTGAGCCATCCGACCCAGAGAAACAGAGAAAAGAATCCGTGAGCGATGAGGATGCAGAGCGGTGCTACGATCGACGAAAGAGAGAGCAGTGTAAGGAAGACAAGCAATGAAAGAAAAAATGGAATAGCCGGTGATGAGATATGCCCTGTCACTTTCTCACCGCCGAGAAACGTGACGAGTTTGTTCTGCAAAGCTGACGAAAGCACATCGGAAATTTTTTCATCGCCCGTTACCGAACGACCCACAAGCGAGGCAATCTGTTTCCGGCCTCCATCTAGGAATACTTCCTGTGCGGTTTGTATCGACTGTATGTCAAAAGGAAGTGTGCTCTCTCGTCCACTCGAAGACTGGCTCATCTCCCTGTATGCATTCAAGATATCCTGCTCTGTCATACTTGTTTGGAGCATAGTCACATCGCTCTCTTGTTTATTCTGTTCCAGGTTGAGAAGAAACTCATCGATCGTCATATTTCCTTCTGAGAGTTTGGCAAAACTTGGATTAACCATACCGGCTACCTTAAAGATAGCCCGTGTCCCTCCTTCACCGATACGAAAACGCGGTACCAATTCCTCCCAAGAAGCGTCTTTCAGAGAAACGTAGTATCCGCTCGAGATAAGGAGAGAGAGTCCCATAAAAAAAAGGAACGAGCTCGTCTGCACGCTCTTGAAAAAATGAAAGCGTATGCGTTCATCCCTCTCTCGTGCTATCGAGGCACTACTCACGTATATGCACAGTGCGGACACGATTCCCGCTACGATATATTCCCACGCCTGTATGAGCAAAAATCCTGGGAGAGATACGAGTATCGCGCCGATGATTCTCGAAAGTGTGGTGCTCCAGATTATCGTCCCAAGAAAGAAAAATATCGTCAACAGAATGAACCAAAACACCAGCCACCAGATATCGGAAACTCCAAAATGTGTCATCGCGAAAACAAAAAACTGCCACGCCCCAAGCGAACAGAGTCCGATGAGAAGAATAAGCGCCATACCGAGCGTGTTACGCTTTGTGAAGTTTTTGAACATTTTTATATTGCTTCAATTTTCTTACACTTTGTAGTACTGTCTGTACCATTCCACGAAATTTTTCACACCCTCTCCTATACGCGTGGTCGGTTTCCAACCGAGCTTGCGAAGTTTCTTGATATCGGCGACTGTCGCTACAACATCTCCTGCCGGCAGAGGCATCATTTTTTTCTTCGCAACCTTCCCGACATTCTTTTCGATTGCTCCGATGAATTCCATCAACGTATTTTCTTTGTCACCGCCGATATTCATCACCCCGTAAGGAAGATCTGCGTCAAGCGTCGTAAGCACACCCGAAACGATATCATCAATATAGGTAAAGTTGCGTGACATCTTGCCGTAATTATTGACCTCAATAGTCTTCCCGGAAAAAATCTTGTCCGTAAAAAGAAAGAGTGCCATATCCGGTCGACCCCACGGTCCATAGACTGTGAAAAATCGCAGTCCAGTAGTCGGAAGTTTGTAGACGTGGCTATAGACGTGAGCCAAAAGTTCATCGGCTTTCTTGGTGGCGGCATAAGGAGAAATCGGCGTATCGACGCTGTCGCTCTCAGAAAATGGCAGTTTCTTATTGTTGCCATACACCGACGAAGATGAGGCGTACAAAAAATTCTTGATTTTGTATTTCACGGCCAAATCCAAAAGGCGAACTGTCCCCAGCACATTGACATCTGCATACAGACTGGGGTTCTCGAGCGAATTGCGCACGCCGGCCATCGCCGCAAGATGAACGATTTTTTTCGGTCTTTCTTTTTTGAAAACTCTCTCCAGAAATTTCTGATCACGAATATCACCCCGATAGAGCTTGTATTGTTTCTTGTATCCTTTGAGAATGACCTTCACACGATCTTCTTTGAGCAACGGATCGTAATAATCATTGAAATTATCGATGAGCACGACCGTATCGCCACGCTCTATCAACCTCTTGGCTGTCGCACTCCCGATAAACCCCGCCCCGCCGGTAATCAATATTTTCATAGTATTTTCTTTTTTAAATAGTCATAGTAGAGAGCATCGTTCGCGTGTGTCGTCGTGTATTTCTTCAACACCGTTTCGCGAGCTCGTTGCCCCATCCTCTTTCTCGCGTCAGTATTCTCTATTAAATAAGAAATTTTTGCAACCCATTCTTCCGTCGTTCCTGCGACAAGACCATCAACACCGTCCGTGATAGCCGTTCTGAACGTTCCTGTTGCAGAGGCTACTGTCGGTACAGAAAAAAGCCCTGCTTCGAACCATTTCAATTCTGATTTCGATTCACAAAACGGATTACCGATTTCGAGTGGAGCGAGATTGATATCCATATTCGCTACCGTAGCAAAATATTTTTTCCGAGGAAGAAACGGCACCCGGATGATTCTTTCCCGGAAACGATTGAGTGTATCTTCGGTATCAAGCGGTCCGGCGAGAATCAGTCGCATCTGCGGATACTTCCCAAAGAGCGCCACAAGCGCATCGGTAATGGTCGCGAAATCTTTGTTATGACTCGGTGTACCGCTCAGATAGGATATTTTCACGACAGACGCATCTTTGCTCACCTTTGAAAGAATCTCTTCAGCGGATGAGACATCTTCCTGGGAAAGCTTATTCTGCACTACGAACACCTGTTTACCTCTTTCGCGTAACTTGTCAGCAAGGAAAGAAGTGCTCGTCGTACATACTCTTACATACGGATCGGCAAGAATTTCTCCCCCCACGCCATTTTCATACAACTTTCTTTCAAATGTATTCATCTTCTGAAAATAATCCATATGTTTCAAAAATTCTTTGTCGTAAACAAGATCATCGGTCTCGAAAATAATTTCTTTCCTCAATAATTTTATTTTTTCAATCAATCTGGCGACGCTTGGTGTAAAAAGTACTCGATGAAAAATAAAAACAGAAAAATGATCGGCATACGTAACAAGAAAAGGATTATCCTGAACGGTTGCAGAGCAGGAGAAACCATTGAGGGTAAGTTCCTCTGCGATATGCACTGTCCGATATCGCGCGCTGTCTCCCACTCCGCCCGTGATGAACAAGATATCTCCCGGATGAACACGACTGAAAAGTGCCAGAAATGATGTCGTGATACGTCGCCCTCCACGGAACAAACCATCTCGTTTGAGTGTCTGCCAGGCCTTGCCGATTTTTATAAGAAGCAGTTTCATTGTCAATTTTCTCTGATGATTTCTTGATACAGTTTTTCCAATTTTTCCGCCGATGCTTCCCAACTGAACAGTTCCGCCCGACGCCGATTGATAACTCCTTTTGCTTCACGCAATTCTCGAGAGATGACGAGCTTCATAATGGCTTGCGCTAGACTTTCCGGAGTCGTATCATCGGCATAGATACCGCCATCATCCAGATATTTGCGATTATTCTTTGTATCAAAACACACAACCGGCAATCCTGCCCCCATATATTGAAGCATTTTTCCGCTCGCTTGTCGCGTACTTGATTCCTTGGGATCAACTCCGATATCACTCATTCGGAGGACTTTTGGTAACGCAAAATAAGGAAGCGGACTGATAATAGTCACGTGTTTTTTAAAAATATCCTGCTTCAGATAGACGGCTATCTGATCCACCGGAAATCCAGCAATGACGAAATGCACCTCCTCGCTCGATTGCGCACAAATGAGCGGTATCGCCTCAAGCAGAAGCGTAATTCCCTTGTTGGCGATAAGCGCTCCTGTATACGTAATGATAATCTGATCCTTCGGGATATGAAAAGTATCACGGAGAACGGTGACAGATGGAAGATTCTCAAACATCGAAAGTCGCGTACCATCAAGGAGGATGTGTGCCGGATGCTCCCTCGGAATCGTGTTTATTCTCTCGACATTGTCCCACGAACTCGCGACTGTCCGCTCTCCCAATCCATCGATCCAATGTTCGATCATTTCAAAAAATCTCTGCATCGGGGTGGCACGCAGATAGCTGTGTGAGACCATCTCTTTGGTCAGACTCCCGTGAAAATCAGCGACCAATCTCATATTCCTCCAAAAAAGCGCTCTTTTGACGATGAACCCGATGAGCACTCCTTCATGCAGATGGCCGTGGATAATATCCGGCTTCCAAGTACGTGCGAGATGGAACGTTTTGCGGATAAGCATCAGATCCAAAAAGATTTTCTGCCAATCAGGTCCCGCCTCAAGTTTCTTGTACCAGAAAAGCAGACGCCTGATACGACGCACATCAATATGACTGTTGAGGCTTGCAGGGAAATCTTGTCCGATATGATACGTCGCGATTGTCACCTCGATCCCACGCTTTTCGAGTGCCAATGCTTCTTCCAAAATACGGATATGTGTACCACGATCAGAGAAGAACGGGGTAGGAGCAACAACAAGAACTTTCATAAAAAATAGTTATAATTCATCACAGAAAAACAGAGAAATTCCTTGTTCAATTGTAAACGTATTCGCAGAGCTTTGCAAACCCCGACACCAATTGAACTTACTCTTGTAAAATATCCACGTTTTTAATGAGTGTCTTTTTTGGAGTAAAAACTGAGTAAGATTTTATGTTCATTATACTAATAGTTCAATTGGTGTTGGGGCAAACACCATTCTTATTGTATACTATATGTATATGATGAAATTCTTTTCTCGCATAGAAAAATCCGATACTTGGCTCGTTCTCTTCGGACTGTCTTTTGTCTCGTTCGGTTGGTTTGTTTTTTTACTTGCTCTCAGTGGCACATTCTTCGCGCCACTTATCCTTTCCGGAGCACTCTTGACTCTCATAGTCCTTCTTTTCACCGGTACCGCCTATTTCCTCCGTACAACGATTGATTTCAAAATCGCTATTTTCGTCGCATTCTCCATAGCTCTGCTTATCGGTTTTTTCACCGTACCAACGATTTTTTCCGGTCGCGACCAAGGATCCATCAGCGAAGCAGCTTTTCGTCTGGCACAAAACGGTCACTTGGCTTTTTCCACTTTGGCAAGCGAAAGTTTTTTCCAAATTTATGGTAAAGGCAAAGCTTTGAATTTCCCTGGATTCGCTTACACAGAAACAGGCGATCTCATCACGCAATTTCCTCTTGGCTATACTTCCTGGCTGGCCTCCTTCATTTCTCTCTTCGGCCTGTACGGTGTCGTCATCGGCAACGGTATCCTTTTGTTCCTCTTCCTTCTGACACTCTACGCTCTCTTGCGAAGATTTACTCATCCTTTCTATGCATTCTTCGGGCTCGCCCTCGCCATATTCTCTTTCCTCCCGACCTGGTTCGCCAAAGTCACTTTGAGTGAGAACTTCGCGCTCTTTCTTTTCGTTTTTCTCGTTTGGAACCTCATTCTTTTTCTTCAAGAAGGAAAACCCCTCTTTTATACAGGGATATTTCTCTCTGGTGGCTTACTCGCTTTTACACGCATAGAAGGATTTGCCTTTCTCCTTCTAGCTTTCGTCATCCTGCTCTTCCATAAACAAGCTCACTCTTTATGGAAAACATATCCGTGGAAGAGCATCATCTTTCCCGGTCTCCTTTTCCTTTTTATCTTCTTACGAGATTTCTACATCAATCTCCCCTATTACAAAGTGATCGGCAAAGCACTGATCAAATTTCTTCATCAATTGGACACGGGCTCTGTCGTGGGCGATTTGAGCGGTACCGGCAGTTCATTCACGCTCGGATCAGTTCTCTTCCTCTACGGTCTGCTCGTATTGTTTGTCCTAGGCTTTTTCGGTATACTTATTTTCATCAAAGAAAAACGTTTCATAGCATTGCTCCCTGCTTTCATCGCTTTACCGACTTTCCTGTATCTCGTTGATCCCAATATTTCGCTCGATCATCCGTGGATGCTCAGACGCTATTTATTTTCTCTCTTCCCCACGCTCCTTTTCTCGTCCATAGTAGGCGTAGCTCTGATTTTTACGAAAGAGAAAACATTTCCAATTGACAGACCAAAAGGAAAACGACTTTTTCTCGTCAGTATTCTCTTCTTCGCTCTTCTTGTTTTGCAATACCCCGCTTTCCGTTATGGGATATCATTCGCAGAAAATCGCGGGCTCAAAGAACAAATCATCACTTTCGGTCAGGAATTCTCCGATACCGATCTTGTCTTGGTCGATCGCAATGTGACCGGCGATGGTTTTGCTCTCCTGACAGGACCGGCTCAATATCTCGCTGGGAAAAATATGGTCTATTTCTTCAATCCGGATGATCTCGCTTCCATCGACCTCTCCCCTTTCGCACACATCTATCTCCTCGTGCCAGAAGAAAATCAAGCCCGCTATGTTTCTGTATTCGGCGATCATCTCGTTTTTAAAAAGAGAGTCATATTCACAAATGAGCAAATCGAGTATAATTCCCTAGGAGATGACACTTCCTTCCTCGGATTTCCGAAAAAGATTTTTAAGGAAACGCACAATTACTTATTCCAAATAGACTGAAATGTTCCAACTTCCTCTCGCTATTCCTCCTCATCTCAAGCGTTCTTACCGCATAGCTCGCGTGTTTTTGTATGTCTTCTTCATTGCTGGCACCAGTCTCTTCCTCGTGCAGACATTTTTCCCGACACTGACTTTTTCCTTCAATTTTCGCACACCGAGTTCGAGCAAGAATTCTCTCCTCGATCCACATTCCGATAAGGATATTCCTGCGACCAATGGAAAAATCACACAAAACGAAATGTTCATCACTACTGCCAGTGCCATCGGGGAATTTTCCTTGGCCGATATTTCTTTTTCGCTGGAAAAAAAATCGGCTCTCCCAAATACTCTCGAGGTGACACTCAAACGTTCTTACCGGAGTTTTTTCCTCCCAACCGGTGTTCCTCTCACGAACTTTCCCGAAGAATCGCTCTACAGAGTCGATGATACGTATTATGCCCTCCGCGATGGCACTCTCTATCCCTTTGTCAGCGATAATGCCTATCTTTCGCGTTATCCGGATACTTTCGCTATCGATGAGAGCCGAGATTTTCTTGCTAACCATCTTGTATCCGAAGAGTGGATCGGTTATCGTGTCGGCTCTCTCGTTTCTTTCGCTGATGGCGTTTTCCTTATCGTCAGTGAAACGGAAATGCGTCCTTTCGGAAGCCCGGAGATACTCCTGGCACTCGGGTATCGATTCGAAGATGTCCGTCCGGCGAGCGAAGAAGAAATCGGCATTTACAAACGTGGCAGGATCATCCTCATCGGCACACAGCATCCCGACGGCACGCTCCTCCTCGATACTGATACCAATACCTATTATCTCATCGAGGATAATCTCAAGCACCCGCTTGAAAGCGGAGACTATCGTAATTTCATCAGAAGCAAGCAGACTCCGATCGTCGTTTCTTCGAAAGCAAGCGAGGAAGAAGCAAAGTGTACATTCGAGCCGGGATTGTTCGGCCAATCATTTTCCTGTCAAACCG
>PFVP01000051.1 GCA_002790675.1 Candidatus Moranbacteria bacterium CG_4_9_14_3_um_filter_45_14
AACACTTAAGTATACAGGTGATGCAAAGGTATTGAAACATTACGAGGGGTTGACAAAGAGGAAAAGTTGTGCTAGAATAAACAATCAAGAAACTTGGGTCAATCGATTCTTGTTTTAAAAAGCCTTCTTCATCTTTGAATACATCTTTCCCGTAAGTAACGGTCTCAAATTTCATGTCTTGAGAAAATGTTCAGATTTCAAGACCTGCCTGTCGGCAGATAGGGGTAGACCCTAGCACTAGAGTCCGCCAGCTGACGGATCAGTGCGGGGCAAGCATACTCGCTTAAAAATATAATTGCCGAGATGGCGGAATTGGTAGACGCACTAGCTTCAGGTGCTAGCGCTCGCAAGAGCATGAGGGTTCGAGTCCCTCTTTCGGCACAACGTAGAAAAAGTTTCTTCTGATTATAGAGGAGATTCATCTTTCGTGTAATTCATTCTTACCCCGGGTAACAAAACACCGGAGGAAGAAAACTAATCAATCTTACGAACATACTTTCGTTCCGGTCTTATCATAGGTTGGGAAAAGAAAAGTGGTTCAAAGAATAAGTAAATAGTATGCAAACGAACAATTCGTTTCAGAAAAACCAAAATGCGAGCAGGCCTCGTAACACTTTTGGTGATGGGAACCAAAGTGTTCCTCAAACAGGAGGCCAAAAATTAACTGCTGGTGCTTTCGAGGGCATCGTCGCTCACGCTCAGGCGCCTCGTGCTCTGCGCAGGACGTATGAGCGTACGCAACCATCATCCGGCACTCGGCCGGCAGTGAAAGTTGCGACGAAACCGGAAGTACGTAAAACAAATCCTTCTGTGAGACCGCAGGGACAGAAAACCCCTGGAAAGAAGAGCGGACAAAAGAGTAATCGTCGTTTTCCGATGCCGATGAAAAGTCGTCTGGAATCGACGTATAATGGTGTGAGCATACCGACGCTCGGAGAGAAACGTCTGCGCATCATTCCGCTCGGCGGTCAGGAAGAAGTTGGTCGCAATATGACTGTCTTCGAATATGGCAACGATATCGTCATCATCGATATGGGATTGCAGTTTCCGGAAGAAGATATGCCAGGCATCGACTATATCATCCCGAATGCCAGTTATTTGAAAGGCAAAGAAAAAAATATTCGTGGCGTGATTTTCACGCACGGCCATCTCGATCATATCGGTGCCGCACCACTTCTCTTGAAACAGCTTGGTTACCCGCCAGTCGTTTCTCGTGATCTGACATTGGCGCTCATCAAACACAAAGTCGAAGACCAGGAAAAAGGAGCCGCCAGTCGTCTCAAAATGGTGCGAATAAATGATACCAATGATCGCATCAAACTTGGCGCCTTCGAAGCGCGTTTTTTTGAAGTGGAACATTCCATTATGGATGCTATCGGTATCGTTCTTCTGACACCGGTCGGCACAGTCGTTCATATGGGTGATTGGACGATCGCCAATGATCCGATTGAGGAAAAACAGATTTCCTACAAGCATTTGGCGACTCTCCCACGCCCGACTATTCTGATGCTCGAGAGTTTGGGAGCCTTGAAGAAAGGCTTGCCACCGTCAGAACAAGAAGTGCATCAGAATCTGAAGAATCTCATCAGAAGCGTGCCGGGACGACTCATCATCGGGACATTCGCCTCGCAGATCCGTCGTATCAGTTATCTTATCGAGTATGCCGAACAGCTTGGCAAGAAAGTCGCCCTCGAAGGGTATAGTATGAAGATGAATATCGAGGTAGCCAAAGAACTCGGCTATATCAATGTCAAGAAAGATACGCTCATCACCGTCAATGATATTCACAAGTACGCGGACAATCAGGTGGTGGTGATTTGTACGGGTGCTCAGGGAGAATTGAATGCCGCGCTCTCTCGCATCGTGACGGATAATCATCGCTTCATCAGATTGCAGAAGAATGACACGATTGTTTTTTCCTCCTCGGTCATTCCTGGTAACGAACGGACAATTCAGCGGTTGAAAGACAACTTGTACCGCAAGTGCGACAATGTCATCCACAGCGATATTATGGAAATCCACATCGGCGGTCATTCGACGGCACAGGGGATGGAAGAGATGCTCCGTCAGGTAGAGCCGACCTATTTCCTGCCGGTCTATGCCAACCATTATTTCTTGAAAGAAGCAGCCAAAATCGCTTTCCGTATAGGCTTTCCACAGCAGAATGTTTTCGTGCTGGATAATGGAGGCGTCTTCGAACTCGATGAGAAGAACGTCGCGACGGTGTTGAAAGAAAAAGCCGATACGAGCTATGTCTTCATCGACGGCTTGGGTGTCGGGGATATCGGACACGTCGTGCTCCGTGACCGTCAAGTGCTCGCGCAGGACGGTATGGTAGTCATTACCGCCATCATCGATTCCAAAACCAAGAACATCGTCGGTAATATCCAGATCACATCGCGCGGATTCATCCACGTGAAAGAAAACTTTGATCTCGTGAATGAAACGAAACGCAAAGTGGAGAAAGTGGTGAGAGAGAACACCTCGAAAGGTTCTTCCATCGATTGGGATCTCGTCAGGAACCAGATTCGCGAAGTCATCGGTCAATTTTTGTTCACCAAAACAGAACGTCGCCCGATGGTGCTTCCTGTGGTTATTGAAGTATAATTGTAGGATGTAGATAAAACAAAAAACTCCCTATTCAAGGAGTTTTTTATTTTTATGATATAATAGGGTCGTGTTAACTGTTATGATATTTTTGTATGCAAAAAAGGCTTTTTTCAGGAATCCAGCCGTCAGGCAATCTGCATCTGGGGAATTATCTTGGGGCGATCAAGCAGTGGATAGAGCTTCAGAATGAATACGAGGCTTTCTTCTGCGTGGTTGATCTTCATGCTATCACGGTACCGCAAGACCCAGTAGAACTTCGGAAGAAAACTCTCGAGATTGCTAAAATCTATCTCGCTTCCGGTATCTCCCCCCAAGGCGGATCCGCCTCTGGCGGAGATCCTGGGAAGCCTACTCTGTTCGTCCAGTCTCATATACAAGAACACACAGAACTTGCGTGGATCTTGAATACCCTTGCCCGTTTGGGTGATTTGGAGAAGATGACACAATTTAAAGACAAGGCCAAACTTGTTGAGAAAAAAAGTGGATTAGGAGAAATGGCAAGGAAAATAAAGGAAGGAACGTTTAGTACGGAAGAATATAAAAAAGAACAGATTGAAAGCGTTGTTTTAGATTATTTTAATAATGAAAATAAGGAAAATACAAACGTTAGTCTTTTTGATTATCCTGTCCTTATGGCGGCGGATATTTTGCTCTATGATACCAATGTCGTGCCGGTAGGCAAAGATCAGATGCAACACATCGAACTCACCCGAATACTGGCAGAGCGTTTCAATAAACGCTTCGGCGAGACATTCGTTATTCCAGAGGGCAAGCTTTCCAAGGAAGGTGCACTCATTATGGGGCTCGATGACCCGACAAAGAAAATGTCAAAATCCGCACCGAGTGAGTATAATTACATCGCTCTCTCCGATACGGCCGATACGGTGCGGAAGAAAATCAAGAAAGCGGTGACTGATTCGGGAAGTGAGATTGTGTATTCCGATGAAAAACCAGCACTCAAAAATCTTATCAATATTTATTCTCTCCTTTCAGATAAAACTTCGGAAGCAATAGTAGGGGAATATGTCGGGAAACAATATTCAGATTTCAAGACTGACCTCGCAGAAGTGATTATTGGTTTTCTGACACCGTTTCAGGATCGTTTGAAAAACATTTCTGATGGAGACGTCCTTGCAATCCTCGAATCAGGTGCTGAAAAAGCGAGGGGATTGGCTCGGATAAAGATGAAGCAAGTCAGAGAAAAAATAGGACTGCTTACATAAAGAAAGAGGAAAAGAAAAACCCGTTACCAGTTTCTGGTGCGGGTTTTTTCTTCTATATAATCTATAAGACCTAGATATTTTAGGTAGTTTATATGGCTATACCCTGATAAGAGCCAGGAGTTCGGCTTGTTTTTCCTCCATCATTGCTTTGGTTGTGGCTTCGAGGTTGAGACGCAGAAGCGGTTCAGTGTTGGACGGACGGACATTGAACCACCAATCTGGATAATCGACTTTCAGTCCATCGAGCTCGCTTATCGCGCCATCGCTGTATTTCTCTTTGAGTCTTGCGAGTACAGCTTCCTTACTTGTTACCTCGCTATTGATTTCAGCCGAATGGGAATAACGTTTGAGGTCTGAAACGAGCTCGGAAAGAGGTCTACCTGTTTCTGCCATCAGGTTGAGGAGGAGAAAAGCGACGAGCGTACTGGCCTCTGCGAATGAATTTTCTTCGAAATAATAATGTCCGGAGAGTTCACCTGCGAAGATGGCACCGTCCATACGCATCTGTCTTTTGATGAAGGCGTGCCCGACACGACATTCTTTGGCGGTGCCACCGTTTTCTTCGATGACTTCCCGTACAGCACGAGAAGACCGCAAGTCATAGAGGATGGTCGCACCAGGCCGTTTCTTGAGAATGATTTTTGCCAAGAGTCCGGTGATGAGATCCATCGGGATGACTGCGCCTGTTTCGTCAGTGAATCCGACTCGATCCGCATCTCCATCATACGCGATGCCGAGATCGCTATGAGTTTCTTTCACCTTGAGAGAGAGTTCATCGAGAGTTTCTGTTTTCAGAGGATTGGCTTCGTGACACTGAAATGGATGGTCGAGATCGTTGTAGAGATTGATAATGGCGAGGTTTTCAGGAAATTGTTCGTACATCGGAAGCTCGAGCACACCCATAGAGTTGGCGGTATCGATAGCTACCGTGAATTGTTTGTCTCCAAATAGGGCGAATGACGTGAAATAGCCGTAATAGGCAGGACGGATGTTTTGGGCAGTCATCGTTCCTTTTCGTTCGACATCTTCCCATTCGCCTCGTAGTGCGAGATCGCGGATTTCCCTGAGGCCGGAATCTTCACCGACAGGGAGTGCACCACGGAGAGTTATCTTCAGTCCATTGTACTCGGGAGGATTGTGAGAAGCGGTGAGAGAAATAGCCGCATCGACGTCCAACCGACCGGCAGCGAAATACACCATTGGAGTGCTTATGACACCAAGATCGATGACATCAGAGCCGGCATCCATTACCCCGCGCGCGAAACTTGCGAAAAGAGCCGGACTGGATGGACGGATATCGCGACCGATTGCGAGACATGTCGGTTTGAGATATTCGACGACAGCACGGCCGATAGCATAGGCATCATCTTCATCGATATCATCGGGATACACACCGCGGATATCGTAGGCTTTGAAAATACTTGGGTTCATAAGAAATGAGAAGAGAATATGATACGTATAGTATACCATATTTTGTATGAAATGAATGAAAAAAGAATATTCGAGAGACCTTACCCTCTACTGGGCCACAATCTCAGCCGTTCAGATTTCAGAATAGAATTCGGGGGTAAAGACTTGACAAAAATACTCTGCTGTGATAGGGTGTAAAGACCTCTTAATTGAATGACGCTCTCTGTGAGTGCTATTCTTTTAAGTGGTATAAGTGGCTCCTTGACAATCTCAGTCCATTCCGACAGGAAAAGTTCTGTTTTCGAGAGGAGTCATCTCGTGTGATGTTTGTTTGTTCAACTAACCTGAAAGGAAGTGTGCAATGAGGAATAAAATCACCAAGAATCTGATCAGTGGTCTGGTTCTCACCCTCGTAGCCTCCGTAGCTTTCGCTTCTGGCGAATCCTGGGTAGCCGGCAATGTTGCCG
Organism: Candidatus Moranbacteria bacterium CG_4_9_14_3_um_filter_45_14; assembly: GCA_002790675.1. GTDB lineage: Bacteria > Patescibacteriota > Minisyncoccia > Moranbacterales > UBA1568 > UBA1568. The sequence goes on from PFVP01000051.1 coordinate 5,711, forward strand.
GCGGTGCCACTGTCAATCATGGAATAGGCGGATTTTCCGCCGGCTATGAAGGCGGTGCCGGCACGGTGTCTTTCACGGGAATAACGAATGTCTCGGTGGAAGGTGGTACCGGTGGTTTTGTCGTAGGTAGAGGCGAAGTCGCTGGTGGAGCCAGTTCTGTTGCCCATGCTGAACAGTTCCGTCATTCCGCAAACGTTGCCTCCATTGCTGTCGCAGGCTCCACCGCGACTGTCAATCACGGTGGTTTCGCAAACAGTCAAGCCGGTTCTGTTGCCAACGGTTCTGCAACGTCGTATCACGGCTGGTACTAAATGAAGCAAGGTCATAAACTGGGATTGTCTCAGAGTGACCGAAAATAAAAATGGTCGGAGGAAGAAATTATTCCTCTGGCCATTTTCCATCTTTCACAATGCAAAGGAGAATGAGAACCAT
>PFVP01000038.1 GCA_002790675.1 Candidatus Moranbacteria bacterium CG_4_9_14_3_um_filter_45_14
AACCGGAGAGATAATTTTTTTCTCTATTTTCTTTGGGAGGCCGCCTTTGACTATCACTTCTTTGAGTTTCTTGCTCAAGACTTTTACGGATTTTTCACGCACGAAATAGAGTTTCGCGCGACGTGTGTGCGTGCGTTTGATGAATTTAATCTTATCGATTTGTGGCGAAGACAAAGGGAAAACTATCTCGACACCGACGCCGAAAGAGACTTTTCGTACAGTTATCGTCTTGGAAGAGCTCTGGCCACCCTTGATGGCGATGACTGTTCCCTGGAAAGACTGGAGACGTTCCTTGTTCCCTTCTTTGATCTTACGAAAAATCTTCACAACATCTCCGGATTGGAATTCTGGCGTATCGAGGGGTTTTCTTTGCTTCAAATTGAAGGATATGAGTTTCTGTTGCATATACTTGAGGTAAATAGGAGGCCTCAACGAGGGAGGACCGCCGACGGATAAAAGAATAAAAAAGAAAAAACCCTAGTAACTGTCTAAAATCTCATGTCTTGAGAAAATGTTCATATTTCGAGATGAAAACTTTGAAAAGTGAGGCGGACTATCGTGATAATCCAACGAGCTTTGAGGGGTTTTCAGCCGAAATATGGACATTTTATAAGACAAGCTTCTCTTTTCTTCTATAAGTAAAGCGATGAGATTTTAGATAGTTACTTAGCCTTTGTTATTCTACTAAAAGGCTTTTCAAGGCTTCACTATCATAAACTGTCTTCGATGTTTCGTCAACCCCGTTAGATATTACTTTCGCCTTACCTTTTATGGGGGATGAGGGCCCTTTGGCGCCTGTGGCCTCTGATTGAAAAAATGTAGAATCTCTACCCTGATGCCTAACGGGGTCAATGTCTTTGAGTACGGACTGAAAATCCGGAGGCAGAGGGGCTCCAAAGGTATATTTTTTTGAAAAAAGATCGAATTTCAAACGAAAAGCATGAAGGAGTTGACGTTGTGAAAAAAACTTGTCTCCACGTCGCAGAGATTTGGATGTGTAGAGCTTATCACCTACGATAGGATTGCCGAGAGAGGCGAGATGCACCCGGATCTGATGCGTACGGCCTGTTTTCGGTGTGACTGATAAAAGATCAAACTCTGCGTAACGAGCGATGACACGATAGAGAGTGAGGGCTTCGCGCGCGCCCTCCGGGACACACTGTGTTTCTACGGCAAAGCGCTTCAATTCCCCGGAATGACGTATCAATGGTTTGTTTATCTGGCCTTCTAGTGCCTCCATATGCCCATACACCAAAGCGATATATGTTTTCTCTATTGCTCGTTTCTGGAAAAGTTCCTTGAGGGATTTGAAAGATGCCTCTGTTTTGGCAATGACGAGGACTCCTGATGTTTCGCGATCCAATCGATGGACGATACCCGGGCGCAGAGGATCTTCTCCGATGCCACGCAGTTTTGGATATTTCGTAATGATCCAATGAGCGATCGTTTTCATATTGATACCCCTCCTGGCAGGATGAATCTGAATACCCTCTGGTTTATTGATGACGATGATAACCTCATCTTCATACAGTATTGGAATGTCGATGTCTTCTTGTGGTTCGAGTATGGGGGCAGGAGTGAAGAGGTCTTGCGTAGAAACTTCTGCCGTATCGTGCAATTTCACCAGGTGATCCGGTATCGTTTCTCTTCCATTTAAAGAGATCTTTCGTTCGTTGATCAGGCGCGTGATGCTTCCACGTGAGAGGCTGCGTGTGGGTAATTTTTTCTGCAACAGATCGAAAACAGCCACATCGAGCCGTTTGTCGACAAGACGGCGTGGGATTTCAAGTACTGTTTTCTCACTTGATATTTGTTTCTCCATATATCGAAAGAATTGTTTATACAAAAAGCGAACTCTCTGGTATACTATAAGGTATTCGGTTCCAGAGCAAGTCTGCACGCATCTCTCTCTGAAGCGTTGCAGGAGGGGCTTCCGTGATAAGTAAATGTAAAACAGCATCGTATGAAAATCGTTTTTTTTGAAGCCACTGAGTCTGATAAGAAGTATCTCGCCCCAATGTTTCCGAATCATGAAGTTCTCTTTTTCTCAGAACCGTTGACAGCGGAAAATAAAGAGAAGGCACGAGACGCAGAAATCATTTCCGTCTTCATCTATTCGGTAGTGAATAAGGCGATCATCGAACACTTGGAAAATGCACGCTGTATCGCGACACGCTCGACTGGCTTCGATCACATCGACATCGCTTCGTGCGCAGAAAAAAATATCGCCGTGCTGAATGTTCCCTATTATGGAGAAAACACGGTAGCAGAACACACCTTTGCCCTCATATTAGCCCTTTCCCGCAATGTCCATAAATCATACGCTCGCGGATTAAAGGAAAATTTTTCTATGCAGGGACTTATCGGTTTTGATTTGAAAAATAAAACTCTCGGGGTTATCGGTACGGGACATATCGGACTTCACGTCATCCGTATCGCGAAAGGTTTCGGTATGCATGTTCTGGCCTACGATGTTCATCATGATATTTTTCTTTCAGAAATATTGCATTTCAATTATGTTTCGCTCGATGATGTTCTCGCACAATCGGATATCATCACGATACACGTACCGTATAATGAGCATACCCACCACCTCATCAGTCGAGAAAATATCAAAAAGATAAAGCCAGGGAGCTTGCTCATCAATACGGCGCGTGGCGGTATCGTGGAGAATGGGGCTTTGATTGAAGCGCTCGACAATCACACTCTTTCCGGGGTCGGCCTCGATGTGCTCGAAGGGGAGGAATATATCAAAGAAGAACAGCAATGTTTGTATGAAGATTGTGATCCGGTGCAAGCAAGACAGATCGAACAGAACAAAAATCTGCTCAGCCGGGATAATGTCGTGTATACTCCGCACATCGGATTCTACAGTGAAGAAGCTCTCAAACGTATTCTCGATACGACGATTGAAAATATCACACAATTCACCCTCGGAAAAATCGAAAATTCCGTCATACTTTCAAAAAAGAAATAGCTTGTTTTCGCTTCACGAGACGCTGTTTCACCCCTCTTTCTTTGAGAGGTTTTTTGTTCATCCATTCATTCTTATCTTGTGCCTAAAATATGAATGAAACCACTACATATAGTTGAAATTATAAAAAATTGTGGGAAATGGGGTGTTTTTTTCGGCTTAAAGACAGGCAAGTTGACACATGGAAAACAACCTTATATGATAGGTGAACAGCCCACCTCATTTGTTAATAAATAATAATAAAAATATGCATCAAGAATCATGTTGTGGCGAAGGCAATTGCCAGAATGAACCAGAAGAAATATGTGAATTTTTTCCTGTGATTGGCAAAACGATTCCGAATCTTGAATTTGATTATTATCAAAAGGAGAATTTTCATAAGGCGCACTTTTCCGACTATCGTGGCAAATGGGCTATCGTTTTCTTCTACCCGGCTGACTTCACGTTCGTCTGCCCGACTGAGCTCGAAGAAATGCAAAAAAATTATCAGAAGTTTCAAGAGCTCGGAGCAGAAGTATTGTCCGTTTCTACGGATACGAAGTTTACTCACAAAGCCTGGCACGACCATTCACCGGCGATCAAACAGCTCGAATATCCGATGATTGCCGATCCGTCAGGTGATATCGCAGAAACATTCGGTGTTCTCATTCACGAAGGTGATGATAGGGGATTGGCGCTACGAGGTACGTTCATCATCGATCCGGATGGAGTATTACAGCCTATGAAGTTCATTCCAACAATGTCGGGCGTTCTGCTGATGAGCTCCTCCGAAAGCTCGAAGCGGCTATTTTCGTCCGCGAGCATCATGGGGAAGTGTGTCCTGCAAGCTGGAAGAAAGGTAGCAAGACACTCAAACCAGGCATCGATCTCGTCGGTAAGATCTAAATAACACATACACATTATGTCAGATATCTACACCGCCAAAGAGTATACGCATCTCCTTGGACTCCCCGGGTTCTCGGACACCCTGCTCACCAATCATTTCACCCTCTATCAGGGGTATGTGAAAAATACCAATGCCCTTGTGAATCTGCTCGAAGTGAAAGAACTCGGTACGCTGGAATATGCGGAACTGACACGACGTTTCGGTTGGGAATGGAATGGGATGCGTCTGCACGAATTGTATTTTGAAAACCTGGATAAAGAGGCGGGTGTACTCGGGGATGGCACATTGAAAGAAAAAATAGAATTAGTTTATGGGAGCTTTGAAAATTGGAAGAAAAAATTCGCCAGCATCGGAGCGATGAGAGGCATCGGCTGGGTCATTCTCTATCAGGATGTCGTGAGTGGGAGCTTGTTCTCGACGTGGGTCAATGAACACGATATGGGACATCTCGCAGGGTGTATGCCACTCCTTGTTATGGATGTTTTCGAACACGCGTATATGACTGATTATGGTATCAAAAAAGCTGATTATATCGAGACATTTTTCCGTTCCATCGATTGGAGCGTGGTGGAGAAAAGATTCGCGCAATAAAATAAAAATAAAAATATGACGCTCACTAAAGTAAAACGACGCGATGGTGAAATAATCCCATTTGATCGCTCCCGCATCGAAAGGGCTATCGAGAAAGCCTGTGAAGCTACCGGTGAAAGCAATAAAGAATTTATACCTACCATCACAGATGAGGTTATTAACGATCTTATTTTAGCCTGTGGAGATGATACTGAAGTGCACATCCCTTCTGTGGAGACGATTCAGAACATCGTAGAAAAACACTTGATGCATGAAAGTCGCTACGAAGTTGCCAAAAATTATATTTTGTATCGAGAAAAACAAAACGAGAAGCGAGAAGAACGTAAGGAACAGCTTATCGATCAATTCGAGAAGCATTCGATGAAGGTCATCAAGACAAACGGCACACAGGAACTCTTTGAAATAAAAAAGATCAAAGCCGTTTTTGATCGTGCCTCCGTTTCTTACGAAAAAGAATGTCATTTCGAAGATCTTATCGAAGCATTTAAGAAAAACATCGTCGATGAAATAAAGACTTCGGATCTGAGCAAGCTTCTCGTAAAAACTTGTGTCGACCTTGTGACAGTGGAAAATATCTCCTGGCAAAATGTCGCGGCACGTATTCTCTTGGGGGATTTGTACAAACAAGCGCTTAAAAATCGCGGTCTGGAACAGAAAGATATCTATACGAAAGAAGCGTTTAAAAAACACTTCGATGATTATATAGAGCGCGGGTATTATTATAAAAATTTTTACGAATATTATTCCGACCAGGATATCCTCGAGGCGGGAGAACATCTCTCCCGTGATACGGATATGAATTATGAATATACGACGATAGTCTCTTTTGCCAAGCGCTATCTCCTTAATCCGAATAAGGTCATCAGGGAATTGCCCCAGGAGATGTATATGACAGTCGCTTTGTTCTTGGCTATTCCGGAAAAACCGGAGAATCGACTTTCGTTCGCACTGAAGGTGTATGAACATTGTTCCAAGCAACGTATCTCGCTTCCGACACCGACGCTTCTCAACGCCCGTACCAATTATCACCAGCTCTCGAGCTGTTTCAAGATAAGCATCAATGACGATTTGCGTGATATCTACCACGCTGTCGAGAATATGGCGCAGATATCCAAATTCGGCGGTGGAATCGGCGTCTATCTGGGAAACATCCGTTCTCGAGGTAGCGCCATCCGCGATATCAAAGGGATGTCCGGCGGTGTGAATCCATGGGTCAAGGTTATCAACGATACGGCGGTCGCCGTCAATCAGCTCGGCGCTCGTCTTGGAGCCATTTCCGTCACTCTCGATATTTGGCATCGGGACATCTATGATTTCCTCGATCTCCAGACAGAGACGGGGGATATCCGTTCCAAGGCATTTGATATTTTTCCATCCGTTTCCATTCCAGATCTCTTTATGAAAAGACTGGAAGCGGATCTTGATATCGCACTTTTCGATCCGCACGAAGTGGAAACATTGTACGGAAAACGTTTGCAGGACACGTTCAGCGAAGAATTCGAAACATTCTATGAAACTCTTGAAAAAGATGAGCGTTTCACGATGAAGAAAGTGGTCAAGGCCAAGGATATCTTCAAGAAACTCTTGAAGTCCACCGTTGAAACCGGTATGCCGTATGTCTTTTTCCGTGATACGGTCAATCGTCTCAATCCGAATAAGCACGTGGGCAACATCTACTCCACCCAACTGTGTACGGAAATCTGTCAGAACACATCCGTGACGAAATTTGTTGAAGAAACCATAGAGGACGGGAAAATCGTCATCCGCTATGAGCCGGGAGATCTTGTCGTCTGCAATCTGGCCTCTATCAATATCGCTACCGTGTCAGATCCGACGGTTATCGCAGACGTTTTTCCGACGGTGATGCGTGTTCTCGATAATGTCGTTACGCTCAATTATTACCCGGTCAAGGAAGCTGAGCGTACCGCATTGCGCTATCGGAGCGTCGGTCTCGGGTATCTCGGTTTGGCAGAGTACCTGGCCATGAGGAAGCTCGCCTATGATAGCGAAGAAGCTCGTACGGAAGTTAATCGTCTTTTCGAACGGTATACCTATCACACCTACCGGGCTTCAGTTGACCTCGCGAAGGAACGCGGACACTATGAACTCTATCCCGGAAGCGAATATTCCAAAGGAATTCTTCTCGGACGAGATGAGAGATGGTTCGAGACCGAGACTCCTTTCGCAAAAGAATGGAAAGAACTTTTCCTTGATATGAAAATTTCCGGAGTGCGATTCGCCTATCATGTCGCTCCGGCTCCCAATACTTCCACCGCCGGTGTCGTTGGCACTACTGCAGCGCTTCTGCCTATCTACAAGAAATTCTTTATCGAAACCAATCTTTCATCACCGACTATCCGTGTTGCACCGAAACTTTCCAAAGAAAATTTCTGGTACTACAAGGAATACATCAATATGAATATGAATGATGTTATCGATATGATATCGGCCATCTATCCGTGGGTAGACCAGTCCATCTCATTTGAGTGGATGATCGATCCGGCACGCGTCAGCCCCGAACAGCTGTTCAATTATTATATGAAGAGTTGGAAACAGGGAATCAAAACTGTCTATTATGTACGTAGCCTTTCCGCAGAGATAAAGGATAATTGCGTCAGTTGTAGCGGTTAGGAGGGAGTGAAAGCGACAGCAAACAAACTCTCAGTAATATTGTTCGTTTTTGCACCTAACATTCCAAAAGTTATGACGAAAGAAATAAATAGGAACCACTTGTTTGACCCGAAAGGCAGTGATGACGTGGAAGCGCGGACCATCATCAAGGGAGCGACAACAGGACTCTTCAACCTCAATGCCACGAAATATCCGTGGGCGAAATCCCTCTATCAGGTGATGATCGGGAATTTCTGGGTGCCGGAGAAAATCTCCGGGCTGAAGGATGACGCGCGTATGTTCCGGGCGGACCTCTCGGAAGAAGAACAGAAAGGCTACAAAGGCATCCTTTCTTTCTTGATTTTTCTCGATTCCATCCAGACGGTCAACTTGCCACATTTTTCCGATTATATCACTTCGCCGGAAGTCAATCTCATCCTCTCCATCCAAGCCTATCAGGAAGCCATCCACTCGCAATCATACGCCACCATCCTCGAATCAGTCGTCGAGAGCAAGGAACGCGATGAAATCTATTATTTCTGGCGCACTGATGCCGTTCTCCTTGAAAGAAACAAATATATCGGTCAGATCTATGAGGACTTCATCGATAACCCGACTGATGAGACGTTTTTCCGCGGTATCGTGGCCAATTTTCTCCTCGAATCAGTCTATTTCTACAATGGTTTTGCTTTCTTCGATACGCTCGTTGATCGGATGAAAATGCTCGCCACAGGGAGGATGATCGCTTATATACGCCGTGATGAGCTCACGCATATCACGATATTCGCCAATATCATCCGTGAAATCAAGAAAGAATTTCCGGAGATTTACAACGAAAAAATGATTCTCGAGATGATGAAGTTGGCCGTCGATCAAGAAATAGCTTGGGGAAAACACATTCTCGGAAACCGCATTCCTGGCATCAACAGCGAAATGACATCAGACTATACCCATTGGTTGGCAAACAACCGGTTGGCAATGCTCAATATCGGCCCGCTCTATCCAAATGCCGTATCCAATCCTTACAAACACCTCGATCGCTTGCAGGATCCCAATAGCGACAAAGGAAATTTCTTCGAAACAACGGTAGTAAACTACACACAGTCAAGTAGTATGAATGGAAGTTGGGATTTCTAGCTTCAGAAAAAGATAAAAAGCTCCTCAGAGAAACAATGAGGAGCTTTTTCTTTGAAAAATAAAAAGTGTGATATAGTATAATCAGTGTTTCTTTCAAAAAAACTATAAGTCTTCGTATGTACAAATATAAAAATTTCATCATGGTGTTTTTTATTTTCTTCTTTTCAGCCGGCGCATTTCTCTTTGTTTCCGATGCGAGCGCTGCTGGGTTACAATATACTCTCCTGGAAAAGATTCCCGGGTTTACGAGTACGGATGGCAGTGATTTGCCAAAATATATTATAGCCATCTACAAGTTGGCGCTAACCGTCATCGTTTTCTCAGCGGTGTTGATGCTCTCTATTGGAGGCTTTATGTATCTCACCAGCGCCGGCAACACTTCTGCGATGGGGACGGCCAAGGGTGTCATTTTTGATGCTATTATTGGTCTGGTTATCGCCCTTATCGCTTGGCTCCTCTTAAGTGTCATCAATCCTGATCTCGTGAAAGTTTCTATCAATGGTCTTTCTGCGGTGGCTGTGCCAGGAGGTGGACCTGTTCCACCTCCAAGTCCTGGTGCGGTACCGACAGGAACGACTGTTGATCTTGCCAAACAAATTGCTGGACTTGGGGTATTACAAGGCTCTGGAGAGTGCAGCAGTCCAAGTGGCGCCGTATCGCCAAAAAGTGATATACAGAATATAATCGATGGCAAGGCAATGTCTGTTTGTTCTTCTACGTGTAAATCTAAAGGTTCTAATGGGTGCAAAGATAATGCTGTTTCTGCGAATGAAACAATGCTTAGAGCAATTATTACTGTTAAAAGTACTATTGGTTACATAATTACAAGTATTGCAGGAGGAGCACATTCTCCAACTTCCGATCATTACGCAGGAAACGCTCTCGACATAGCCCCGCCAACTCAGGCCCTTTTGGATGCTTTCGTAACCAATGGCGCTAAAAACGATACAGGAAGCTTGGGCGGATCTTTCTGTGAATCAAGTGCTGGGAAATGGGTAACCTGTGCCAGCGGTCAGGCTGACCATATCCATATCAAGTTCTAAGGTTGTTTTTTGATACTCGCTACTCCTCAATTCTCATGAAAAAAGTCTTCTATTTTTCGCTTGGTTTTCTTTTTTTGGTCCTCATTTTCTTTGGGGCTTATAATTTCGTGTTTCGAAACAACGTTAATAGTCCCGTTGTCGATCAAGGGAAAAAAATCATAGAAGCGCCGGCTGACACGATACCCATCGTCACGAATATCACCGCCACTGTCAATGAAGACATCCTCGGGGCCACCGTTTCTCCTGATGGATTTCTCTATTATTACTCTTTGGATGAACGAGCCTTGAAAAAAGCATCGCTCGAGGGTAAGGACAAATCTGTTCTTCTGAGTGATTTCCCCGGGACTCCGGTACGTCTACTCTGGTCTCCC
>PFVP01000044.1 GCA_002790675.1 Candidatus Moranbacteria bacterium CG_4_9_14_3_um_filter_45_14
TATCAAACCGCTCGGCGTAGACGATGTCCGACCGGGTGATATGGTGGAACATCCGCAATTCGGAGGAGGACTGATCGTTTCCATCGCTGGCACGCTGGCGACCATCGCATTCAAACGCACCGGCGTAAAAAAAATGATGCTCGGAGTCGCACCTTTGAAAAAGATATGAAGTAAGTAGTAAGTAGTAAGCAGAAAGGACGAGAAGCTAGCTTCTCGAAAGAGACTTTATAAGTCCAGTGAGGAGTTTATGAACCAAAACAGTTTGATTTGCAATTTGGGAGAATTCAGATTTTTCCAAATATTGAACATCTCTGGCAATGAGAAGTTGGTTTTGTACTTCTGCTACGGACCCATGTGCCATAACATAAAAATGTGTTTTATCTTTAATTGATTTTCTATTAAAACCCTCTGCAATGTTGGATGTAATAGAAACTACTGCACGGCGTATTTGGTTTGTTAATCCAAACATCTCTTCTTTAGGAAAACTTTTTGTTGATTTATAAATATCAAGAACAAGTTTGTGCCCTTCTTGCCACGTAACTAGATCTGTAAAAGATTGAATCTTTTGTTTTACTTCCATATTTTTAAAATGAGTTGCTTACTACATACTACTTTCTACTTATTACTATCCTTCTTTTTCCGTTTCGCGTGGAAAGACTGGTGGACTTCTTTCAGGCGTTCGTTGGTGATGTGCGTGTAGATCTGCGTCGTGGTGATGGAAGCGTGTCCGAGCATCGATTGGACTGAACGGATATCAGCACCATTGATGAGAAGATCGGTAGCGAAACTGTGACGGAGGGTGTGAGGATGGACGTCTTTGACGATCCCGGCTTTCTTGGCATAGTATTTGACGAGACGTTCGACGCTCCGTACCGTGAGACGATTGCTTTCTCTCTTGGCTCCTTGCTTGTTCATCAATCCTTTCTTTCTGTAAGCGATGAAGAGAGCCGGATCGATGTCGACACGCTTGGCGAGATAATTTTTCAGGGCGGTTTTCGCATCGGGTGAAATGAAAACGATACGGAGCTTGTCGCCTTTGCCACGGATGCTGAATTCTTCTTTGTCGAGATTGACGTGATAGCGATCGAGGCCGACCAATTCTGAAACACGGAGTCCGGCAGAAAAGAAGAGCTCGAGGATGGCTCTATCACGGAATGATTTTTCTGTGGTTCCGACAGTAGCCTGTATCAAGCTTTCTACTTCTTCATATTCGAGAAAATCGACTTGGCGATCGGGGGATTTCCCCACCTCGATTTTTTCAGCGGCCAGTGTCGGGATATCTTGTTTGGCGAGATACTTGAGAAACGTCCGAAGGACGATGGCTTGATACGATTGGGTCACTTTCTTCAGAGAAGATCCGCTTCGAGTTATTTTGCGGTTGAGATAGAGACGGTATTCCCTCACTTTTTCGGCAGTGATATCGGCAGGAATTCGGATATTTCCCCAGAGAAAGAAGTACGAGAGGGTTCTCGCATAGCTGTCGAGCGTTCGTTTGGAGCGACCCATTTCTATCTCCAAGTGGTCACAGAAACGCTTTGCCAGAGCCTCTATTTCATTTTTTGGTTTTTCGAATGGACGCATATAGGGAGGGAAGAATGATAAATGATTTACCCCGTGTAATCTCGCTTTGCGAGGTGTTCATATGATGAACAATTACACTGGGCGGGGATAAAAAAAGTATAACATATTTAGGGATGATAAAGGATATTCGTATTTCTGTCATCCTCGCGTATGCGGGGATCCAGTTTGAAGAAAGAAGAACAAAATATGGATACCCGTCTTCACGGGTATGACAATAGGATTTGTCGGATTTTTATAATTTAGAATAGATAAGGAATACCAATCGTGAAATTATGCTGAAAATTCTTCGGAAAATAAAAAGCTTTATCTAAGGGGAAATGAGACGTTGTCCACACAAGAAATGTTTTGTATAAGCCATAATAATTGATTTTTTCGCCTTTTCTCATTGACTTCACGCTGTGGACAAGCTATACTGAATTTTGTAAAAATTAGGATAAATTCCTGATGGGCATCTTTCTCCGGTTTTCTTCGGAAGAGCTGTACCTAGGGCATTGTATCAATTGAAAGGCGAGAGTTTTATACTTACTCAATCCACATTCTCTTTTTTGAAGGCTCGTTTTTCGGCGAGCAAAAGACGTATCCAGTCTTTGTTTTTCCATACCAACGGAACAGGAGAGAAGAAGGATATACGTATCCGTTTGAAGGATCTGCATACAAGCGTGCATCATTCCCAGACACGTTTCTTGCAATGTATCAAAGAGTTTTCCGGCTACCGGGTGGTGCGAGTTTTTCGCAATTACTCGGCTTTTTCTATCGTTGCTTCGAGTACGCTCCTCGTTTCAGCGAGCAATTTCACCCAAGGAAAAGACTCCAACAGTCTGCTCCTCGGGTATGTGAACGGCAGTACGTCAAGTGAGCAGTCATCCTCTTCTAAACATCGTATCGCGGCTCAGACGAGCAAGAAGGAAAACCTTTCCCTTGTACCACTGGCGAGCACGACGAGAGCTATCGACCCCAGTCAGAAGGATGAGACTTCCCTTCTCGATATGCAGGGTCAGACCATCTCGAATCAGACGATGCTTTCCCCTCAGACGAGTTCTATCGCGCGTGATCCTGAAGAGGATGGCGGTGTGAAAATCTATACGGTGGAATCAGGGGACACCGTGAGCGGTATTGCCGCCAAAAACGGCATCACGGTCAATACGATATTGTGGGCGAATGACCTGAGCAATGTCGATCAGATCAAACCTGGTGACCAGATATTCATTCTGCCGGTCGCCGGTATCTCGTACGTGGTGAAGCAAGGGGACAGCATCGAAAGTATCGCCGGAACATTCAAAGCGGACAAAGACAAGATCATCGCTTACAACGGATTGCCGGCCAACGGAGAAATCGAGGCAGGCAATGTCATCATCATTCCGGATGGAAAGAAAGAAGAAGTATCCCGTCCATCAGTCGCGACCACTCCTGGCACGCTCGAACGGCGTCAGTATGCCACTCCATCAGGAGGGACAGCCACCGATATTTCTTCTGGTTTCCGCAAACTTGATGGAAAGGCTGGCACAGGACATCGATTTCCGTATGGGTATTGTACGTGGTATGTGGCTTCGAAACGTTTCGTTCCTTGGGGCGGGAATGCCGGTACATGGCTCTACAACGCGAAAGCTTCTGGCTACAAGACAGGCCGTGCGCCGGCTGTCGGGGCTATTATGGTGACGACTGAGAATCGTTTCTATGGACACGTGGCCATCGTGGAGAAGGTGAGCGGGGACACGATCACGGTGAGCGAAATGAACTACACCGGATGGGCGAGGACGGATCGTCGCACCCTCTCTGCCAGCAGTCGTTTCATCAAAGGATTCATTTATTAGCTTGTAGCTTCATTAACTTCGATAGCTTTTTAGCAAGAAGGAAAAGGAGAGAGGGGAGCGAAGAAATTTGCTTCCTTCTTTTGTTTTATGTGGCTTGCCCCGTTAAACTTTTGTCTGAGACTTTGTTCGAAGGAACATTAAAAGCCGATAGGCGATGAAACTTTATTACCAAACGAAGTGAGTGAAACGAAAGTTTACTTTCGTTTCCGAGCGAGTGCCGGTAAAATCAGGTGAATACCCCGTGGCTTGCCACGGAAAGAAACGAACATCAGTTCGTTTTTGAGTCCAGAGCTTGCTCTGTGGTGAATACCTGTTATTTCGGAACAATATTGTACTAGCGTCTGTAAGTTTAATGGGGTATACTATCATCAGATAATTCTTTCTCTCTATTATTCGAGAGCAGTATGTTTTTCACGGAAAAAAACAGAAAAAAAAATCTGACATTCTTATTCGTAGCACTCTTTCTTTTTTCAGGAGTGATTTTTGCTTTCTCTGATGTTCAATCCGTATATGCAGTCGATCGAGGCGATTGTAAGCCTGGTTACTCTGGATTTTTTGAATGTTGGAGTTCGGGAGGAGAAAAAATGAATGGCCCTGATAATATTATTGTAGCCGGATTCAAGTGGCTCCTTCTCGGTATTTTTACTGTGTTGGGTTGGGTTGCTTCTATCGCGATCACTCTCTTCGAGTGGGTAATCAAGCCAGAAAATTATTCCGGAACTACGGGATTATTGAACCAACCAGTCGTATATGAAATGTGGAAATTCATCCGTGATTTTTTCAATCTGTTTTTCATTCTTGTTTTGCTCTATATAGCCTTCTCAGTAGTTTTCCAGATCGAGAAAAATTTCAAGAAAACCATCCTGAGCCTGGTCTTGGCAGCCCTCTTCGTGAACTTCAGTTATCCCGTATCGCGCGCACTTATCGACGTCGCCAATGTACCGATGTATTTTTTCGCCAACCAGATGGCAGCAAGCAATGGAGCATCGGCTGATTCACCCGGCTCCGTATTCAGCTCAGCGTTGTCAGCTTCGCATATCAAAGGTGTCCTTATTCCTGGAGCCGAAAATGGAGGCAGTGTCAAAACAGTCGATAATAGTCTTGCACGATATTTCATAGCGATTATTTTCATATTTATATTTTCTGTGACACTGCTTGTCTTGGCGGTGATGTTTACCATCCGGTTGGTGGCTTTGGTGATGCTTGTTATTTTCTCACCGGTAGGATTTGCTGCCTCGATCATCCCGGGACTCAACACCTATTCGAAAATGTGGTGGGATAACTTCTGGAAATATGCGATTCTCGGTCCGGCAGCGATGCTGATGCTCCTCATCGCTATACGTTTCTTCGCAGCATTGGGTGACGAAAAAACAGGCGTGTTCAGCAGTTTGAAATCTGTAGCGACTGAGAAGGTTGCGAGCGACCCGACATTTTTTGCATCGATGGCACTGTTCACGGTTCCGATCATTATGCTCTGGATGGCGATGGGTCTGGCACAGAAGTTTTCCATTGCAGGGGCTTCCTCTGTCGTCGGTATGGGTCAGCAGTTTTCCAAATGGGCTGGCAAGAAGCTGTATGATAATCCTGTTGGAAGAGGTCTCAAAAAGGCAGGATACGAAGGTAAGTTGGGTGGTGTGAATCTTACAAAATATACACCTTTTCTTCGGCCCAAATGGTGGAATGAACAAGGAAAAGTTGGGGCTACGATTGAGGGAGGTATCGTTGGTGGTCGGGCAGGGGCTCAAGCTCAAAGGGACATAGTAGATACTCCAAGAGTAGATGAGGCGGGCAAGAGTCGCGGGGTTGAATCTATGAATCCGAGCGACTTAAGAGACTTAGCCACTACTGGTAATCAGTATGAACGAGCGGCTGCCCTCAAAGAACTAGCGAATAAACAGGCTCTTGATCTTAGTGCCCCAGCTCAAAGAAAGGCCTATGACACCATGGTGCGTGAGATGGGTGATACAGGAACAGTCTTTCGGCAGATTAATGCCAAACTGCGTGCTTATGATCCCGCTGCTGCGTTTGAACATCTGAGTAATGCACTACGAGCCGGCCGTCTGAGTGTACAAGAAGAAGCCATTCAAACGCATGTCAACAGCAATCAGTTTGACGCGAAGAAGTTGAGTGTCAACACTCTCAGAAATGATCAATTCATGAGCCGAGCCTTTACCGAACAGGCCGTTAGTAACAAAGACCTTGAGGAGTTACGAAATAAGAGTGTAGAACATGAAACAAGTATCGTTGCTACTTTGGGGAGAATCGCACCTACATTTACCAATGTCGCCAATCGGGCAGACCAGAATGTTCAAATGGCGCATATGGCCCAGACTGGAAACCTCAATGCAAGTGTAACAGGCAATGCGGCGTGGCAACAACAACTTTTCAAATATATGGATAAAGATACTGCTAGACGACTCACGGTACCCACCATAAACGCGAATATAAATGAAATCGCATCATTTGTGAATCCTAAGCAATACAAAGCGATTATTCAGAATATGAATCAGGCCGCAGTGTTGAATAGGAATATTCAAGGCGGAGGGGTTGGTGGTGCGAATGGAGCCACCCTGACGAGAATTGCTACCGGAGATCCAGAAATCTCACATATTGTGTAAGTCGTGTAAGTACTAGAGCTATGGGCTTTTTGGAAAAAGAACAAAAACTACCACCGGCTGTAAAGAGTCTTTTTTCTTCTGAAAAGCCGTATGTGGAGGTGCAAAAAGCCTGCTTCATGTATGGAGTGGATCCAGATAAAGGGTCTCCCATAGCGGATGTTGTTGGACTTATTTTTGTAGGTGATGTGACCTTATCAGATTTGCCTAAAAAAATAGCGGAGGAAATGTCATTGGCACAAGACGTGACATATGGTATAGCTCACCATATAGGTAAAAGTTTATTTCAGCCGCTTGGAGAACATTTTAAAGACGCCGAGAAACTTGTATCGGAATGGCAACAATTGAAAAGTGCCGGGCTTATGTCAGAAGATCAGACTATACAGAAAGTTCTCGAGAGAGACTCCTGGATTTTTGAAATTGGAAAGACTGAACCTGAAGAAAGAGAAGAGAAAATGTCATCAGTAGCAACAGTAAGTCTTCCGATACTCCAAGCCCTTTCGAAATACGAGAATCTCGGAAACCAGTTGATCACACAGGAACGCATCAAAAT
>PFVP01000020.1 GCA_002790675.1 Candidatus Moranbacteria bacterium CG_4_9_14_3_um_filter_45_14
TTGGAGTATACTAAGGATGTATCAAGTCATCTATCGATAGCAGTCAAGGCTTGATGACAAGAGGAATCGATTCTTTTTTTATCCGCAATCAACCACCTACATTATGTTGCAAACAAATTTCAGCCAAAAATTGACTCTCCACGCGAAACATAGCCTGAAAGAAGCTCGGGATATCGCTTCCTATACCCACTCCAAAACCATTGAGCCGGAGCATTTGCTTATGGCTATTTTCCTCGAAAATACGAGTCTCGGAAGTATTCTTCTCCAAAATATGGGATTCAAGAAAGAAGCACTCGCAAAATTGTGCCTCAAGAAAAAAAAGAGTAAAGCTCTCCCTGTATCCTCTCTTCTCCCTCTCGCTTCTCTGCTCAAAGATATCCTGCGTCGCGCCTACGCCCTCGCCAACCAATTCCACTACCCGTATGTCGGTACGGAGCACTTGCTCTATGCTCTCTTCGAATCAAAGAGTGTCATCATCGAAGAAATCCTCATATCACTCAAAATAAGCGAGATCAAGATACAATCGACTCTCGAATCGCATCTCGATTTCGACCACTTCCCTCAACTCTCCAAAATGCTCGACCTGCCGGAGAATCTCCTCACGAAAAGTTCGACCGTCAAAGGAGGTCAGACGCCTTTTCTCGATCAATACACCATCGATATGGCACAATCGACAGCCTACACCACCGAAACACTGATCGGAAGAGATCAGGAGCTCGACCGCATCATCCAAATCCTCACTCGGAAACAAAAGAACAACCCTCTCCTCATCGGTGAACCGGGAGTAGGCAAGACAGCACTCATCGCCGCGCTGGCCAAAATGATCGCCCGTGGCGCCGTACCACACACACTATATGGCAAACGCATCCTCTCGCTCGATCTCACTCTCGTAGTCGCCGGTACGAATTTCCGCGGAGAATTCGAAGCACGTCTCAAAGAAATCATCCAGGAGGCCACCCGCAACCGTGATGTCATCCTCTTCATCGACGAGATTCACACCATCGTGGGAGCCGGCAATACCAGTGGAGGACTCGATGCCGCCAATATCCTGAAACCGGCTCTTTCCCGCGGAGAGATCCAATGTATCGGAGCCACGACCTTCGCAGAATACAAACGCCACCTCGAAAAAGATCCGGCTCTCGATCGTCGCTTCCAGTCCGTGCTCATCGCAGAACCGAGCGTGGAAGAGACCAAAGAGATCCTCTGGCACATAAAAAAAAGTTACGAGGACTTCCATCACATCACACTCGTCAAAGAAGTCATCGATATGGCCGTCGATCTCGGCGTACGCTATATCCCGGATCGTTTTCTGCCGGACAAAGCTCTCGATATCATCGATGAAGCTTCCGCGCTCGCCAAACAGAGAAGGGAGACTCCCGAAGCGACAAAGATGCTCATAGAACTCGAGGAGGAACTGCATACGGCACAAGAACGCAAAGAATCCCTCATCAAAAATGAGCGGTATGATGATGCATCCACGTGGCACGCTCGAGAGAAAATCTTGTATCAGAAAATCGCGACACAAAGAGAGAAGCAACGGAAAAATCCCGAGAACGAACGCATCACGGTAACTGTGGAACATATCCTGAAAACCGTCGCGCAGATGGCGCACGTTCCTTTCTCCAAACTTTCCAAAGAAAATCCTCGTCAGAAATTGCTCAACTTGCATACGGCTCTCGATCGTCTCCTCATCGGACAGAAAGAAGCCGGCAAGGCTCTCGAAGAAACGCTCACTCGTGCGCTCTCGAATATCAGTGATCCGAATCATCCTCTCGGCTCTTTCCTCTTCCTCGGTCCCACCGGTGTCGGAAAAACGCTCGCTGCCAAGATCCTCGCCACCGAATTCTTCGGTGATCCGAATGCACTCATCCGTCTCGATATGAGCGAGTTTATAGAACGCCACAGCGTCGCTCAAATTCTCGGCGCTCCGGCCGGTTATGTCGGCTACGGCGAAGGAGGGAAATTGACAGAACAAGTCCGTCGCAAGCCATACTCCGTCATTCTTTTCGATGAGATCGAGAAAGCGCATCCTGATATCTTCAACATCCTCTTGCAGATCCTCGACGAAGGAGTCCTCACGGATGCCGAAGGACGGAAAGTAAGTTTCCGCAACACCCTCATCATCCTCACTTCCAATATCGGCACGACTTCTTTCACCCAGACCGCACGCATCGGATTTTCGAAACATATCGAGAAAAGTGATTTTGCAGAACGATTCGAGGCCATCAAACGGGAAGTATTGAATGAATTGAAAAAAGAAATGCGTCCGGAACTTCTGGCTCGTCTCGATCACGTCATCGTCTTCAATGCCCTGACAGAAGAAGCAGTCGAAAAAATCGCCGACTTAGAACTTCAGATGCTCGTAGAAAGACTCGAGAAACAGCATATAGCGCTGACGTACCCCCGCTCTCTTGCGAAGTACATCGCCAAGAAAAGTTTTACCCCCGAACAAGGAGCCCGACTCATCAAGAAAAACATCCAAGACGTGGTTGAAAAAAGTATCGCGGAAAGACTCCTCGACGCTCCCCTGAAAAAATCACTCCGGCTTTCTATCAAAAAAGATTCTGTCTTGTGCGTCTAGATGTACTCTCATTACTTCATTCTTCCTCTTTGAAGAAACTCGGTGTCTCTCTCATAGACACCCTTTTTCCTGTTCGTTGCATTAGTTGCGGTTCTCGGGGAGAATGCCTCTGCAAAAGATGCCTTGCGATTTTTCCGCGACGACTGAAACAGCGTTGCCCGACCTGTCTCAAGAAAACCACTCCGCGAGGAGAAGTGTGTTTCGGATGCTTCGGTCTCTCTTCTCTCGATGGACTCTTCGCCGCGTCGATGTATCGATCACCGCTGGTTTCCACATCCATCCACACTTTCAAATACCGATTCATCCCAAGCTTTGCACAACCACTCGGAAATTGGCTCGCAGAGAGAGTGCGCGAGGTTGATTTACCGTTACCAGATTACTTCATTCCCGTACCGCTCCACCCTCGTCGTTTGCGTTTTCGCGGTTTCAATCAATCAGCATTACTGGCAGAAACGCTTATCGACGAACTTACACCGGGCTTCGATATACCGATTATAAAGGACAGTTTGCTCCGCACTCGTTTCACCAAACCACAGATGAAAACACATACCAAGGAAGAACGCCAGAGAAATCTCAAAAGCGCATTCTCTCTGCTTCCGGAAAGCATTCCTCTCATACGGGGGAAATCCATCTGGCTCATCGATGATGTCTCCACTACCGGAACGACACTGGAAGAATGCGCCCGTATCCTAAAAGATGCTGGCGCCAAAAATGTCTTCGGCATCGTTCTCGCGCGCTAAAAACTTCCTACAACAAAAAAGACTCCGGAAAATTCGGAGTCTCTGAAGAACGATCTTTTTTCTCTTAATACTGTACGAAATAATCGATCTGGGCTTTCGCTCTGATATCGCTCACCCACTTTTCTGCTTCGGTGTTGAATTTCTGTCCCTTCAACTGTTCTCGCGCCTGACTCTTCAAATCATCAGAACTGATCCCTTTCGATGCAAGCGTCTTATTGGTGGCGAGGTATTGATCCACTTCATCATCGCTGACGACAATCTTATCAGCCAGAATCTGCTCCAGCTCTTTATTTATCACTACCTGTTCTCGGAGTTCAGCAAGCGTCATTCCTTGTCCTGCGAGTGCCTGATCGAGCGTTCCGCCCTGTGCCGTAACCTGATCCTCTATTTTTTTCATTTCCACATCGATATCCGCATCTTTTATGACGATGCCGGATTTCTTCATCTCACCCTCGATCAATTTCTTGGTGATGATGATGTCCAAAATATCCTTGCCCGCCTTCTTCTCCAACTCACGCACGACGCTCAGCCGACTCACCGGACTGCCATTCACTGTCGCAACGATGAAAACACCTCTGTAATAATAGAAACCACCCAAAAGAAGGGCGGACACCGCAAGAACAATGACGAAATTCTTGGTCGTCTTGCTCATCTTCGATACGCGATCTTTCAATGCGGTTGCTTGCGCAATAACAAATTTCTTCGTCACCATTGCTCCCGTTTCTCTCCTTTCTCCTGCTACCCCTGCTCCTGTAGCCTCAGTTTTCGGTGATTCATTTTCCATAACCGTATATTCTTAATAAAAAATTAATACTTTACCTTAAACGGAAAGAAGGAGATACCTCCCCTTTTTTCTCCCGTATATTCTATCACAAAGGCGCTAAAATAGGAAAAGTCCTTATTTGCCGATGATTTGCAAGGCTATTTTCCTCGGTCGTGAACAGTCGAGCTCTATGACGAACACTCTCTGCCACATACCCAACTGCAGAGTATTTTTCACCACATTGAGCATCGTAGAGGTCGGGAGATGAAGTGCTTTGTTATGAGAATGACCATTGGCCTTCTCGTCAGGCCCCATATTGACCGTGCGTATCTTGAAATTGTCATGCATATATTTGTAGGTTCTCGGTGCAAGTTTTTCCAAGCGTGCTTTCATATCCATAATGAGGAGTGGCTCAGCTTCATTGACAATCACGGCCATCGTTGTGTGCATACTCTGGATATTGATGACTCCGTGCTTTATCTTTGATGCCTTTATTTTTTTCTGTATCTTCTCGGTGATATCGATAAAATCCAATGTGGTGCTCGTCGTCAATTCTATGATATGGTTCACGATTCTCATAGTGTTTCATTTATCAAAAATATGTTCCATTATATACCTAAATCAAAAAACGCCACAATGGGCGTTCTGTACTGCGGTGTGTATTAGCCTTTGCGCGAACCCACTTCGCACGTGTGGAGTGCATAGTGGCTCTAAACCTCTCCGTACACCCCCGATTGCGTGGGGAAGCGAACCAATGCGCCTCGGACATGCTCGCGGACTCGCGTGTGCAAAAACCAAAAAATTTCCTTGCATTTTTCTCGCGTCTCCTCCCCCGTCACGGATATTTTCCTGCTGGAAAATTCCACGACCCCGCCTCGCGCCGTCGCACTCCGGCCTTGCGAAAGCGCCCCACGCTTTCTCACCCCTCCACCGCGAAGCGTCCAAGAGAATGGAAAGAAAATTTTTGGTTTTGCTTCACCGTTTTAGTCTCCGAAAAGAGCAATTTTATTTTGCATTTTTGTTTGCTCTTTTCTCCACCCTCACGGCGACCGAGACGCTTCCTCTCAGTGTTTGGTGGTAACTCTAGCGTCCGATCACACTTCGCAAACACTTCACATTGGCCGTTCGCATTCGCTCACGATGCCTGCTCGGTGTTGTTTGTGCTCGCTCTGTAACTTCGTTCGAGTCTGTGGTAACTCATAAAGAAGATTGTGCTAGGCACAAACAAATCTATATATGATCTCCACCCACCTATTTTTTAGAACTCAATTAGAAAAGCCCGATACCTTTTTAGGGGTATCGGGCTTATGTTGTCTTCAGAAGAGCGAATTAGTTGCCCGTTGCCTTCTTGATGACTTTGAACTGGAAGACGTACACGCCGAGATTCTCCTTCGGATAGATGCTCCGAAGGATATTGAGTGCGCCTGCGGGGTCATTCGGTACGATGTGTCCAGCCTTCTCATACGCGAGCATCTCAGCAAAGGTTGAATAAATGTGGACATCCGCAACCTCGACAATGCCGTAATGGCGACCGCACTCCAGACGGATGTGTTCGCCCT
>PFVP01000034.1 GCA_002790675.1 Candidatus Moranbacteria bacterium CG_4_9_14_3_um_filter_45_14
AGCGGTACTCCGGCACGATTGAAATCAACCAGTGTATAGTTCGCGCCATCCGGATGCATCGACTTGCCCGTATCTTCTTCAAGGTGGATACGCGTGATACGGAATGGTTTCCCCTCTATTTCCATCACTCCCTTTTCACAGAACGGTTCATCGTACTGCGAAATCTGATATCCTTTCGGAATATCAGGATAAAAATAGTTCTTACGGTCAAATTTCGACTGTAATCGAAGCGTACAGCCCAAAGCCAATCCGACACGTTGCACCGCTTCTATCGCTGTACGATTCGGTACGGGAAGCGATCCTGGCTGAGCCATACAGACAGGACAGATATGCACATTCGGTTCTTTCTCCAGTCCCAGGCTATTTTTGCAGGAACAGAACATCTTGGACGCGGTTTTCAGCTCCGCGTGCACTTCCATCCCTATCGTTACGTTGTATTTCATAGCTTTCTTTTCCAAAAATCAATACATCCCACACCTTTCAACCCGCTTTTTCCTCATATTGTATCATTGAATCCCTCGACTCTACAAATCTCCAGTGGTTCACCTTGCGTTGTTTTCTCCGCTACCATAAAGGCTGTAAAACATACCTATTTCTGTATCTTCAGTTTCTCTACTATCGTATCCACCTGTGCGTATAATTCCTCGAGAGTCCCATCATTGTCGATAACGAAATCCGCCCGTTCTTTCAAAGCAGAGATTTGTGTTTCTGTTTCCAGAAGAGCATCTTTTCCGAACTGTACTTCTGTTTTTGTGGTATCATCAGTATTCTGATGTCGCTTGATCAATCGCTCATAACGCGCTTCGGGGGAAGTTTCCACATAGACAAAGTAAAAATGCTCTTCGGCTTCCAAGTGAATGATATCCGATGCTCGTCGCACACCATCGACGACGACGAGATCGCCCTGACTTTTTCCCGCTTCAGCCAAGATAACTTTCGAAAAAATATCTTCTCCAAAAGCTTTGCGCAAATGGAGAGACAATCGAGCCATATTTTCCCTGTTCTGTTCTAGATACAACCGATCGAGCGTATCCCGTAATGGCTGTGAAAATCGAATGGTAGCGGCTCCATATTTTTCTGCTATGTACTTCCCTACTGTATCCTTGCCGGAAGCTATCTCTCCTGAAACACCTAAAATGATTTTCTGCATAAAAAAATTTTATCCTTTACTTGTTAGATTTTCAAATGTTATTCATAGCTTTTCATTCCAGTTTTCTTTTTGGAGCACACTCGATCACCGAAGCCCGTTTCACTCACTCCTGTTTCTCCTTCGCTCTTTTTACTCCTTATGAGTAAAAAACCATACCCGCTTTGGAGAAACAAGTCTCCCAAAAGAAAACTGGGATGAAAGCATATATACCTCACTGTTTGTTTTACATATTATTGATTATCCCTCTCCACTACGATGAATGAGAATGCGTATTCTCCATTATCCATCTTTTCCTCGCTGATCACTTTCGTGAAATCACTGTAATCGGGGAAAAACGTGTCCGCCTCGTGTTCGCCTGAAACCAAAGTAAGATACAAACGATTCACTTTTGGAAGGAATTGTTTATAAATACTTGCTCCACCGATGATGAATATTTCCTCTTGCTCATTTTCCCGCGCTACCGCAAGCGCCCCATCCAAAGAATGAGCGACGAGACAACCCGGAGCCGAGAAAGATTCATCAAGCGTCACAACGATATTGGTACGATTCGGTAGTGCTTTCCCTATCGAATGATAGGTATTCTCTCCCATAATAACAGTATGACCGGATGTCAATTTTTTGAAATGTTTCAAATCTTCTCCGATGTGCCACAGAAGCCTATTATCTTTCCCGATAGCTCGCTTCTCATCCACAGCCACAATGATGCTCAATCTTGGATGTATCATATTATTTTTTCTGAAGCGTAAACAATTTTTGGTCTTTCTTTTCGAAACCTCCTATATTGGCAATTTCAGCACGGATGACAGGATGCGGGTCATATCCCTCGATAGTGATGTCCTCAAACACAAAATCATCGATGTTTTTCCTTTCCGGATTGAGTTTCAATTGAGGAAGAGGCCTCGGTTCACGCGTGAGTTGCTCTTTCACTTGATCGAAATGATTGCTGTAAATATGCGCATCGCCGAAGAAATGGACGAATTCTCCCGCTTTGAACCCGGTCACTTGGGCGACCATATGCAAAAGGAGCGAATAACTCGCAATGTTGAAGGGAACCCCGAGAAATGTGTCCGCACTGCGTTGGTACAATCCCAGATTGATCGTATCGTTTCCAGTCACCTGAAATTGGAACATCGTATGACAGAATGGTGGCACTTCGTTTTCGTTTCCTGCTGAAGCCATCGCATAAATGAAATCAGGATTCCATGCAGACACGACATACGATTTTCGGAAAGGCTTGTCTTTCAATCCGTCGATCACCCATCCGAGTTGATCGATTTCCCGTCCATCGCTCCCAGGCCACCGACGCCACATACGTCCGTAAATGGTGATGAGGTCACCCCATTCTTTGACGAAAGCATCATCTGCCGACAGGAATTTCAATTTCTCGATGAAATCCTTCTGTTCCATCTCCGGTAATCCTTTTTCCGGAGCCTGCTTGTTGTAGCGTTTCCATGCCCACTCATCCCAGATATGGACGTCATTGTCTACCAGATATTTGATATTCGAATCCCCTTTCAAAAACCATAGAAGCTCGTGAATGATTCCTCGATGGAAGACTTTCTTCGTCGTCAGAAGAGGAAATCCTTCCGACATATCAAATCGCATCGAATACCCGAAGACAGAACGTATAAAAGGCGGTTTCACTCCCCGCTCTTCATATTGTTTGAGAATTTCCGGTGTGAAAAAAACCTCTTTATCCGACCCCTTTTCAAGAATCGTTTTCACCATATCAAGATATTGATATTCGGGATGCTTCTGCATAGGTTTACTTCTTTGACGATTTACGTTTCTTAGCTGGTTTGAAATGTGCCCAATTGTCCTTACTGAAACGACCGACTTTCTTGTAATTATTCTCTACCGAACTCGTCAATGTCGAAAAAACAAATTGCGCTATCTGCATACCAGGTCGTAAGACAAGCGGTACACGATTGATATTGGATAATTCCAGCGTCAGGTTTAAGAAATGTCCCGGATTGATGAGGCCGGCGGTATTGTGTACGACAAGTCCTACTCGTGCCAGACTGCTCTTTCCGGAAATCTGAATCAGGTAGGTATCGCTACCTACGAAATCTCGCACCTTCCCGAGAACTGTTTCTCCGGGAAAAAGATAGAACGCATCACCATCTTTCACGTGATGTTCTTTCGTTTGAGGAAATATCTTCTTCACAGGATCGATCACGGGTGTATTGTGTACGTCGGTCACGATAAAATCATTATCCAAAATGACATCATAACTCACTGATCCAAGACGCTTTGGATCAAAATCACGAATAGTAATCGTTCCGTCTTTCACTGCCTGCTTGATATCGTGATCGGAAAGATACATAAAAAAATATATTAGAGGATAGTAAATGTTTTATCGGTACCATAATATTCCGACCAATGTTCGTTGTAATGTGCGAACATACGCTCCAATCGATCTTGCGATAATTCTTCGATTCCTAGTGTTTGCATAATCTCACGTAAATCACTTTTCACCGCTTCTGCTTCTTCGCCATTGTGCACGATTTTTTCAAGCTCGGCAAGATACCCATACCCAGCATTATGGTCTATGCACACCACGATATCCTTGAACGCATATTCCTTGCGGTCACGCGACCATTTGGCTTGATAAGAACACTCCGCATCGAGGAGAAGTGCGTCCAAAGCATCGAGAGAAAGCGCCGGCATTTCCGTTTCGAACTCAATGCGCGCGGTACCGTTGGAACTCGTCGTATCATCTATCGACGCTTTCACCACAAACAATACCTTGTCATTGGATTTTCTCGTACGCACAGAAATATTTTTCCCCTCGTAAAGTACTTTCCTGAAGGCTTCGATTTTTTCAGGAGCGATATGAGGAGCGATGTTCGTAAAAATCTTCTCGACGTCACCGCCAACAAAATAATGATTGAGCTGAATGCTTTCATCAAATACCTTCGCTTCCGGATCGAGCTCCTTCATCTTCGCTACCAAAGCTGTTGCTTTTTCCTCATCCCCGAGCAGAGACTTGATTTCTATCTCGTATTGCTGTGATGTCATATTTTTTATCCTGTGCAATAAAATCAAGCCTATTCAGTACATTCCAAATTCTCAAGGCTATTTATCCAGTATACCACGCCTTTCTCCTTCATAAAAGAGTGTCCCGAAGATAGTTTATTCGCTGAACAAAAGCAATCTTTTATCCAGTAAACTACATCAAAGATATTTTTATACCGCTTATGATTATGGTCAACAAAAAACAGGCCGATTCCGACCTGTTTTTGGGAACAACAGTACTTATATTTTGATAGAGAGACTCGGTCCCATCGTCGAACAAACAGAAATAGACTTGATGAGCTTGCCCTTCATATTTTCCGGCTTCGCTCTATCGAGAGTCTCACGAAATGTCTTGTAATTCTCGAGCAATGCCTCAACAGTGAAGGAGAGTTTTCCGATAACTTGATGTACATTTCCTGTATCGTCATTTTTAAAACTGACCCTCTTCCCTTTTTTCAACATTTCGACGGTCTCTTTGATTTTCACGGTCACTGTTTCTGTCTTCGGGCTTGGCATCATACCTTTCTGACCGAGGATTTTTGCAACCAGAGCGAGTTTCGGCATCATTTCCGGTGTCGCCAAAAGCACATCAAAAGCTTGCCCAGGAACAACTTTACCATTCTTGATATCAGCAATCAGTTCTTCTCCGCCGATGAGATCTGCTTTCGCCTCCTGTGCCTCTTTTTCTTTGGTATTGGTAATGACAGCCACCTTCTTGGCACGGCCTGTCCCTTGGGGTAATATGACCGTGACACGCACCATCTCATCGGATTTTTTCGTATTGATTCCGAGACGGATATGCACTTCGACGGCCTCATCGAATTTGGCCAATTTATTTTCCTTGATAAAAGCAATCGCCTCTTCCGGGGTATATTCCTTACCAACCTCTGCTTTGGCAAGCACGTTATTGTAATTCTTTCCTCTACTCATAGTGTTATACGTGGTACAAACGCTTTTTACAGCTCCCACACATTAAAAAAATTATTCTCGATTATATCAACAAACTTAATCAACGACTTTTATCCCCATAGAACGAGCGGAACCGGCAATGATTTTCATCGCTTGTTCGACATCATTGGCATTCAAATCTTCCATTTTTTTCTCAGCAATTTCACGTATTTGCGCCATCGTTACAGACCCTGCCTTGTCCTTCAGCGGATTGGATGCGCCTTTCGCGACACCGGCTGCTTTCTTGAGCAAATCAGAAGCTGGGGAAGTTTTCAGAGCGAATGTAAATGTACGATCTTCATACACGGTGATTTCAGCCGGCACGACATCGCCCGTACGATCCTGAGTCGCGGCATTGAATTTCGAACAAAAATCCTGAATATTCAAACCATGCTGACCGAGGGCCGGTCCGACCGGAGGAGCCGGATTGGCTTTTCCTGCAGGGATTTGCAACTTGATAACTGTTTTGATCGCTTTTGCCATAATCGTCTATGAGCGAAGCGAGTAGCTATGATTATGAGCATCCCGCTTCAATTCTTTCGTTAATACTTAACTTTGGTTCATACGAAAGCTGAAGGTGCTTCCGTACTACCATCACTCCACTTCACAAATTCCTTTCGGAATTGTAGCGGGGAGCCATACCATTTTGGTGAATTATGCTTTCACTACTTGCAGGAAATCGAGTTCTACCGGTGTTTCACGTCCGAAAATGGATACGAACACCTTGACTTTTCCCTTCTCTTCATCAACCTCTTGAATCTTCCCGTCAAAATTTTTGAAAGGTCCGTCGATAATCTTGATCGCATCGCCTATATGCACATTGATTTTATATTTCGGTTCCGCTACGCCCATCCGTTTTTTCAAAGCTTCAATCTCTTTCAGATCAATCGGGGTCGGAGTCGTACCCAAACCGATAAAACCAGTCACGTTCGGCGTATTCCGCACGACATACCACGAGGCATCCGTCACCACCATATCCACCAAAACATAGCCAGGGTAGATGCGTTCCTCAACGACAACACGTTTGCCACCTTTGATCTTGATCTTTTTCTCTTTCGGAACCAAAACATCAAAAATGAGTTCCTGCATATCCATAGAGTCGATTCTCTGTTTCAAGTTACGAGTGACATTGTCCTCGTATCCTGAGTATGTA
>PFVP01000059.1 GCA_002790675.1 Candidatus Moranbacteria bacterium CG_4_9_14_3_um_filter_45_14
TGTTCGTGATGCGAAAGAGTCGTTTCAATACCACTCCAGATGTCCGAGAACGAAGTCTCCTTATCACGACCGGTCCCTACGCGCTCATCCGCCATCCGATGTATACGAGTGTCATTCTCATAGCACTCGGACTTCTCCTCGAAGCCCCCGACACCGCGCGACTCATCGTTTTCACTCTGCTCTGTATCGATCTCAATATCAAATATCGCTATGAGGAATACCTCCTGAACCAGGCCTTCCCAGAAACATACCCGGCGTACATAACCCACACCAAAGCGCTTATTCCTTTCGTCTACTGAGCATATCAAGCCATCCGCGGCAATGCCGATCGCAATAGCTCAAAAAACGCTGGCCTCTTCCTTGATGCATATAAAGGAATACCAGAAAAGTGGCAATCGCGATGGCGACGAGAATATCGACACCGAATTTTACCGAATCTATCTTGCGCCACAAGATATGCAGCTTGGCGAATCCTGCATAGCCCACATAAAGATAAAACAGGTCTTTGAGGAAATTGCCGATGTACGAAGCAACCAGGAATACCCAGACGTTCATCTTAATAATGCCGGCGGCCAAGGATACCGGAAGCGCCGGGACGAATGGCACGATCCGGAGAAGAAACACTATGCCACCGTCTTTCCAGTGGTGACCGGTAAAGCGTTTGCCGATGCTCTCGATTTCCTCGTGCCTAACACCGAAATATTTCGTCAGAGGTCTGACGAGAATATTTTCCAATTTGTCACCGATAAAATAGTACAGCCACAACCCCAGCGTCTTGCCGAGGTTGCCGATCAGTGCGAGCGAAACGAGGTATGCGAGAGAGCGTCCATCAACGAGGGCGAGCGATCCAGCCGTCCCCATAATGAGCGCCGAAGGGATCGGACTGACGACTTCTTCGAAAAACGAGCCGATGAACACGAACCACTCGAGCGGTACCTGCGTCGCATACGTCCTAACAAATTGTTCGATAGCAGTGAAAAAATACATAACACGCATATAGTCAGTAATTCTCCTAGTATAGCCGAAAAAAAACAGTTCCGCAACGGCAGGACTGTCATATTTTCTCGGTTCTTTGTAATCCAACGAAATAAAAGCAATCTTTTGTCTCTGCTCTCCGACTCACAAGCACTCTCGGCTACCGGAAAAAGTAGCCCCCAATCGACAACGGGACACAGCTCCTTTTTCCAAACCGAGAGCACTTCTTCGAACAGGGAGAGTAACCGTCAAAAGATTCTTTTATTCGTTAGACTTGCAGCACTCCGAAAAAACCTCATCACATCTAATCGATAAATGTCAGTGCGGTACCCTTCTTGTCACCGCGGCCGGTTCGTCCGATGCGGTGGATGTAATCTTCGTAATTTTCCGGTAATTCGTAGTTGATGACGTGTGAGACATCTGGAATATCAAGCCCTCGAGCAGCCACATCGGTTGCGACAAGAATGATGATCTCATCTTGTTTGAAACGGCGCAGAGCCCGCTGACGTTGAGGCTGTGATTTGTCACCGTGAATGGAATCTGATTTGAAACCGCGTTCTTCGAGTCGCATCGCCAATTTCTCCACACCGTGTTTGGTACGGCCGAAAATGAGCACTTTCGTAAATTCCGGTTTGAGCAAAAGATTGTGAAGCACTTCGATCTTGTCCTCTTTCGGCAACACCCGCACGACATCCTGATCGACATTCTCCGAAGTCGCCCGAGACTTGATGGTGATAGTAACAGCATTGTTCGAAAACTTTTTCGTCAATTCAGCGATCTCTCTCGGCATAGTCGCAGAAAAAAACAGTGATTGACGCGGGGTTTTCAGAAGCGCCACGAGATATTTGATGTCATTGATGAAACCCATATCGAGCATACGGTCTACTTCATCGAGAACCACGTTATTAAATTCTGTCAGATGCAATTTCCCGCGTTCCACCAGATCTTTCAATCGTCCCGGTGTTCCGATAACGAAACTCGGGTTGCGGGAAAGACTGCGTATCTGATCCCCCATATGCGATCCGCCGATACAGAGTGCGGAACGGAGTCCTGAACCATCGGAAAATTTCCGAAGTTCTTCTTCTATCTGCAATGCAAGCTCACGGGTTGGAATAATAATAAGCACTTTTTCAGTTGGATATTTGAACGTCTTGTGGATAAGCGGCAAAAGGAATGCTGCAGTCTTGCCTGTTCCTGTATTGGCGATACCAATGACATCTTTCCCCTCCAGAATATGTGGGATAGCCCCATCCTGAATCGGTGTCGGATGGACGTACCCTGCTTTCGCTACATTGGCTTTAAGTTTGCTGTGCATTTCAAAATCAGCAAAACGATGCGTCGGATTCCACGCTTCTACTTCAGTTGTTTGAACCGCTTTTTTCACAAATTGTGTGAAATCGAGCTCACGTTCTGATGGACGCTTCCGTCTCCCTCGGGTATTCGGTCGGCCGAAACGATTGGCGGATACGCTTCTTTGAGGAAATCTTCCTCTCGCATTTCTACTAAACATATTCGATAATATATATAGGGTGTTTACTTTTACGCGCAGTTCGAGACGAAAGTGAGGAACAGAACAAGCTGTATGTCGCATACAGCGGTGAGTACCGGAACTTGTAACAAGGAAATGTGCTAAAAGGAAATACCCTTTATGATTAAGTCTTATCTCTTCCCTTCAGATTAGAGAATAGGACTCAATCAAAGGAATGTAGAGTCATATTTCAGACCTCTAGAGTAAGAACCTCATTAAAGCAGAAAAAGACCGTGCTGTCAATTCCACACCTCTATACTCTCATCTGAGGAGCAATGCACCGTAAACTACAGCAGTCGCATCTCTTGTCGTAATTTTTTGTAATCCAGGAAAGTGATGGCGACTAATGCCCAGAACTTCGCTCCGTGATTCATCTCTCTTAGATGACAAAGTTCGTGCACGATCACATAGTCGCAGAGATGTGGAGGAAGAAGAAGGAGACGATAATTGAATGACAAATTACCACCTCGGGAACAACTCCCCCAGCGTGTCTTCTGATTGCGGATGCTGACACGCTTCCAACTCACGAGATACACTTTTTGAAAATAAGCCAAACGTTCTTCGATGAGTCGCTTCGCTTCATTTTTGGAGGCTTTATATTCTTTGATGCTCCCACGAAAAAGAAGGTGTTCCGGTTCCAAAGCGAAGGCTTGTATCTTCTCCCGGATCCAATTCACCTTGCTCTCGAGAAACTCCTTGCCTTTTCCGTACGAAACGAAAAATGGAAGGGTCAGGACAACACTCCCATCACGATGGACGGCGAGACGGGCATACCGTACTCGACGATTCTTTTTCACAACACAGGAAATGGCACCATTTTCAAGTAGAACTGTTTCTCCCATAATGCCATTTTTAACTCTCGTACCTTTCGAACCTACCCATATCTTATTGAAATTCACCCAGAATGTCCTTTGCTTTCTTGATATCCATTGAGGACAGGTTATTATAACGACCCTTCTTCAAATAATCGAGGGTATCGCTCCCTTCCTTGGCGCTTATGTTGCTTCCACCCAAACGACCATCGGAATCCATATTCGGATGTAGTCCTTCCATAATCTTCTCTGCTTTGTAATGTCCCATTTCTTCCTTCAGTTTCTTCTCGACGAGTGGCAATTCTCTCGGGGTGATTCTTCCCCGACTGTTCCGATCCAAACTGTGCGCCACTGATTTCCCTCCCACAGCACCAGAAACGGTGGGCTTCTTAGAAGGAAAGAATAATCCCATATATTTATAATAACGTATTACATTTCCATTATACCACAAAAAAGTAATGCCATCTCTCATTCTCCGCGGACAAAAACTTCCCCGACATCCTTTCTAAAAAGCTTCGCGATATCCTCCATCTCATCCGATGAAAAAGGATGAAAATCCTTGAAAGCAGGGTCGAGTGTAATACCGCTTCGAAATGTTTGCAGATACAAACGCTTCGCCCCAGCCAAAGTTTCACGCATCGCTTCGAGAATTTCAGGCGTATGAATTTCACAGATGAGTGTGGTCCGGAATTCATAGTCCACCTTTCCTTCTTTGAGGATATCGATACTCTCTTGCAATTTTTTCTCATCCGCCCATTTTCCTACAAGAGATTGGTATTCCGGTAGGCTCGTCTTGAAATCCATCGCAATATAGTCCACCAGACCTTTCTTGATAAGTGATTGCAATATTTCCGGACGATTGCCATTCGAATCAAGTTTCACTGCGAATCCGAGCGCTCGCACTTTCACGATAAACTTTTCCAAGTCAGGCATAATAGTCGGCTCACCGCCAGTGATAACGACACCCTGGAGAAGTCCACGACGTTCTTCGAGAAAATTAAGCACGGCAACTTCCGGGATAAAATTTTTGGAAATCTTCGCCAGCTCTTCCGGCAAGACGAATTCCGGATTGTGACAAAATCCACAGCGATAATTGCATCCACCGGTAAAGATGATACAGGCGATTTTCCCCGGGAAATCCAAGAGAGTGAATTTTTGGATACCACTGATGATCATAATCTAAAAACACAAATTTCAAAACACAAAGACCAAACAAAACACAGAATCAGAACTTAAAATCACAAACGGAAGAAATCGTAGTTTGAATATTGTGCT
This sequence comes from Candidatus Moranbacteria bacterium CG_4_9_14_3_um_filter_45_14, assembly GCA_002790675.1. GTDB lineage: Bacteria > Patescibacteriota > Minisyncoccia > Moranbacterales > UBA1568 > UBA1568. The sequence continues at coordinate 4,591 of PFVP01000059.1, forward strand.
TTGTCTGGTTCTTTGTGAACTGTGTTTTGTGTTTTCCTGCTCTAGCAGGCTACGAACTGATACTTCTCACAAAACTCATTGTTCGCAGCGACTGTTTCCTGGAAGTGCTTGCGGGAATAGTGTTCGGCTTTCTTGCCGATATTGAAATGAGACACCGGGCGATGATATCCCATCACACGTGTCCACACTTCACAATGCGTACGTTTTGCCTCGATCACTGCTTCTGCTTCTACATCTGTTTTCTGGTCTGACATATGTTTGCTTGCCCCGTGAAATTGCTCGCTTAGTGAGCACCCGCAAAGCGGGATTTCACTGGGTAAATTAAATGATTAATTATTTTATTTTGTTATTACCAAATGAAGTGAACGGAACGAAAATGAACCTTCGTTTCCGAGCGGATGCCGGTAAAATCAAGTTATACCTTGTTATTTTTCAGCATTGACGCTTCGATATTTTTTCCGTGTCTCTTCGTCGAACCGCGCACCATTCTCGATACCCAGCTCTGTATCGCATTTCGGACAATAATCGTGTTCTCCTTCGAGATAACCGTGCTTCGGACAGATCGAGAATGTCGGCGTGATGGTGATATACGGTAAACGGAAATTGGTGAGAATACTCCGCACGAGATTACGACAAGCCTGTCCCGAGCTCACCTTCTCATTCATATAACAATGGAGGACAGTCCCTCCTGTATATTTCGTCTGCAAATCATCTTGGAGTTTCAATACTTCGAAGACATCATCGGTGTACCCGACCGGTATCTGTGAAGAGTTCGTATAATACGGCGCGTCTTCGGTACCTGCCTGCAAAATATCAGGAAAACGTTTCTTGTCTTCCTTGGCGAAACGATAGGTCGTCCCTTCGG
>PFVP01000058.1 GCA_002790675.1 Candidatus Moranbacteria bacterium CG_4_9_14_3_um_filter_45_14
TGTTGCTTTGGCATCATTGTTCCTTCCTTTTGTGCCACTCCTTCCAGTACAGATTTTACTTCTTGATCTTTTATCTGATTTCCCGATGGTAGCTATTGCCACTGATACCGTTGATGCAAGAGACTTGAAACAGCCGAAAAATTATCAAGTGCATTCAGTTATTCTTATGGCTACTTTGTTTGGTGTCGTAAGTTCAGTTTTTGATTTTATGCTTTTTGGAAAATTCTTTCATATGGATCCAGCAGTACTCCAAACAGCCTGGTTCCTTCTCAGTATTGCCACCGAAGTGATTCTCATATTTTCTTTTCGGACGCATCTTCCATTTTTCCGTTCACGGAGAATGCCACTTTCTCTCGCACTACTCTCTTTGGGGGTGGTATGTTTTGCATTCATAGTCCCGTTCTCTTCTTTTGGTCAAGAAGCTTTCTTGTTTATTCATCCGACTAAGGAAATGATACAGACAGTTGTCTTGCTCCTTGTTGGATATTTTATGATGACAGAGATAGTGAAATATTTTTATGAACAGCATTTTCATGAGTCTGAGAGAAAAACGATACGTTTCAATCATAAGAGGCACTTTGCACAGTAAAGTATGATGACGAAAAAACGGAGCATCCTCATATTAGGAATACTTTTCGTTGGCACTATTTTCCTTCTCTTGTTTCTCTTAGATACTGTTTCGAAAAATGATGCGCGTGTATCGTTCCCTAAATGGAAGACGCTTTTTTTCTCATCACAAAAGTCTTCTTTAGAGGAGAAGGGAAGAGTGAGAAGGGTGGTAGATGGAGATACGATAGAAATGGAGAATGGAGAGAAAGTGCGATATATCGGTATCAACACCCCAGAGAGTGTCGACCCGAGAAGTGCAATAGAATGTTTTGGTAAAGAGGCGTCAGCCTATAATAAGAATCTTGTAGAAGGAAAAGAATTAAGACTCGTGAAAGATGTTTCTGATCGGGATACATATGGTAGGCTTCTCCGTTTTGTTTATTTAGCTGATGGAACTTTTGTGAATGAACTTCTTGTAAGAGAAGGGTATGCTTTTGTTTCATCGTATCCGCCTGATATTTCCAAACAAGATACCTTTCATCAGGCAGAAGCTACGGCAAAAAATGAGAAACGTGGTTTATGGAATGAGACGACTTGTAACGGAAAAAAATAACAGGGCATAAAAAAAGAAAATGAAAATGCCCGGTTTCTCGTTGAGGAACTGGGCATTTTTCATGTAAGACACTATCCGAAGAATATAGGTTGTTTGTAACGCTGATAAAGAATCACTTCGATCTCTTCGTCATTTTTCGCTACTTCCAAAGACTCTTCTTCGGCGATGAGTTGATCGTCGATGCCTGGCATTGAGGGCATGTTGATGGGAATATGCCTATCTCCCACTATCGTCCAAAATGCCGTTGCTTGCATCCTTAGTGTCATTTTCACTTACTCCTTCCCAGTTTCTGTCATTGTTTTGCTCTTCGGTAAAAAGAGCCCCCTTTAACGGAAAAATCCATCCCAAAACATATCTTCCGATTACGAAGTGACGGATATTTCCCGTTATTCTTTTTATAACATACTTTGTATATTCTCGCAATACTAGGCCTTATCTCGAATAATCGTTTCAAAAAGGGTGATACATTCTTCCAGAGTTTTTGTTCCGAGCGATCCTTCGCCTCGATGTTCGAGCGTAATGTTTTCTCCCGCTACTTCTTTGTCACCAATGATGATGAGATAGGGGATCTTGGCCACTTTGGCATTCCGCACACGTTTGCCAAGCGATTCATTGTCGAGGTCAAGGTCGACACGGATATTCTTTTCTTTGAGAGCATCGGACACTTCCTTGGCATACGCCTGATGACTTTCTCCGATAGGAAGGACGACGACTTGAACCGGTGCGAGCCAAAGAGGAAAGACTCCAGCATAGTGTTCGATGAGAACACTCAAGAATCGTTCGATGGATCCCATAATGGCCGCGTGAATCATCACAATGCGTTCCTTTTCTCCTTTTTCATTGATGCAAGTCAAATCGAAACGTTCTGGCATATTCATATCGAGTTGTATCGTCGCTACTTGCCATGATCGCCCGAGAGCATCCTTGACCATGAAATCGAGTTTGGGTCCATAAAAAGCTGCCTCGCCTATTCCTTCCAAGGCATCGGCATTTTTTTCTTTGATTATTTCTTCGAGAATATTCTCAGCCGTTTGCCAACGCTCTTTATCGCCGAGAAATCTATCTGGTTCTTCTGGATTGTGTTTGGAAATACGTACCTGCATTTCAAATCCAAATGTATCGTAGAATGTATGAATGATATCCCATACTTTGAGAAATTCTCCTTTCACCTGATCGAAGCGACAGAAGACGTGAGCATCATCTTGGGTGAAGGCACGTACACGAGAAAGTCCAGCTAGCTCACCAGTTTGTTCATCTCGGTAACACATTGTTGAGTTGGCATATCGTTGAGGGAGCTCACGATAACTCATTAATTTTCGTGCATAGATCTGTGTATGATGAGGACAATTCATAGGTTTCATAGCGAACTCGTGTCCTTCACGAGTCGTGATACGGAACAGTTCGTCTTTGAATTTGTCCCAGTGACCACTTTTTTCGTACAAGTCCTTTTTGGTGATATGAGGAATCTCAACCTTCTCATACCCGTAGCGTTTGCGGAGTTCCCATACGTAATCATCAAGAAGATTCCGAACCAAAGTGCCTCGAGGAGTCCACAAAGGGAGTCCTTGTCCAACCAAGTCTGAAAAGATGAAGAGATCCATCTCAACACCGAGCTTCTTGTGGTCGCGTTTTTTAGCTTCTTCTTGTTGTGTGAGGTATGCTCTCAGTTCTGCTTCGGTAGCGAAGGCTGTCCCGTAGACACGAGTGAGCATCGGGTTCTTCTCATCACCGCGGAAGTAGGCACCGGCCAAGTGGGTGAGAGTGAATGATTTAGCATCGATTTCACTGGTATTCTCTACATGCCTTCCTTCGCAGAGGTCGATGAAGTCACCGGTAGAATAGAGACTTACAGCCTCACCGCTTTTCTCGATGTCGTCGATGATGGCAAGCTTGTAGGGATTGTTGGCAAAATGTATGCGAGCCTCCTCTATCGAAACTTCCTTGCGTATGAATGGAAGTTTTTTGTTGATTTGTTTGCGCATTGTTTTCTCGAAGGCTTTCAGATCTTCCGGTGTAGGAGTCTTGCCCTCGCTGAAATCGATATCGTAATAGAAACCATTTTCGGTGACAGGGCCGACGGAGAGTTTGGCATCCTGATCGTGTTCGAGCACCGCTATAGCGAGCAGATGAGCCAAAGAATGACGTATATTGTAGAGTTTTTCTTCCATATCTCTGAGTATAGTAGCTTTTACTGACAATGTAAATTGTAAGAATTGCGAGTATTATTTACAGCTGTTTCTTCCTATTTTCTTTTGGGAGCACACTCGATCACCGAAGCCCGTTTTACTCCTTCCTGTTTCCCCTTCGCTCTTTTTACTTTTCAATAAGCAAAAAACCATGCCTGCCGGCAGGCAGGCATGCCCGCTTTGGGGAAACAAGTCTTCCAAAAGAAAATGGGAAGAAACGTGATAGGAAATGAATGATAAATAACGCTGTTTATTCTTACATGCCAATCTATTTCTTCTCTTCTACTGTTTGGATGGAAAAGTTGAGATCTTTCTTCAGTTCAGTAGTTTGGTCGTAGGTTTTACCATCTTTGGTTTTGAGGTGGACGGTGACAGGAATCGTGCCGACGCCAGATTGCTTCTGAATCAAGAGATGATAATTTTCCGCAGTAATTGTATTGGGGAGTTCGTAGGTGAGAGTCGTGTGGACATCGCTTTGTCCTATTTCTACATCAACAAATCCACCGAAGTAAGTTTTATTGAAAGCTTCTTTGGTGGTGACAGCGTTGATCATAAAGCGAGTGAGGAAGATGGATCCTTTGGGGACGTAGGCGCGGAGATAGGTGTGGTAGTCGCTGGTGCGCCAGTTGCCGTAGGGAGCGGTATTCTGATAGGTATAAACAATTGTCCCTGTCGGTTTCTCTCCTGTAAAGTCAGCCGTGTATTCAAGCGAGCGTTTGATATAGAAATCCGTTTTGAGTGCTCCCATATTGGCATCCACGAGCATCAGATAATCGTTGTTCCAGTCTTTGGAAACGCTCCCATCCCAATGGACGCTTTCTACGAGTGACTGAAGAGTAGGATCTTTGAAGAAAAGCATCACATCTTTGTTGCGCAGTTCTGTCTGGGCAAATTCTGCTAGTTTCGGAATATTGGGAACAGTGACCGATCGCTTCATAATTTCTGCAGCAATCTTTTTCATAATCAATTTTCGTGCCTGCTTGAGTTCTGCAGGAACGTCCTCTCCGAGGTAGGCTCTTTCTACGCGGTCTTCGAGTTTCTGCGCACCATCGGTACTGGTATAGATATTGGAATCACCAGCGATTTGAATCGGTCCGGTCAGAGCGAGGATATTGTTGAAGGTGGGGGAATTGACAGCAATGACACCGTCAAATGCTTCGCGTCCTCCGGCCAGACGATAAAAATACTGTGCCTTCTCTGCGTTGGTCGGGAAATCAGGTGAAAAATTGGAATCGCGAAACTTCCATTTCTTGAGTTGTATCTTGCGTGCGAATGGATAGGGGGTAGGTACATCGGCGGAAATACGCTGATCAAGGAGATTGGCATCTTCGACAAGGGTTGATGTGACTTCACCATTTTTCGTTTTGATGATGGCGTACTGTCCGAGGAATCCTCCACCTGGGCGGAGCTCATCGCTATTTTGAAGGAGGATGAGGAACGTATGTGTTTGATCGTCTTGCTTTGTTATGGCTTCGATGAGCTTGTTCACTACCTCGATTTCTTTCTTCGTATCCGGAGCGATAGGGAGAAGCTTCGAAACTTTTTGGAAAAGGTTGAAAGAGTTCGCAGCAAATTCTGTCTTGTGTGTCATAGCATAGGAAAACAAAAAAATGCCTCCTCCTATGAAGAGACTGAAAAGAGTGATGATAATGATGCGTTTACGAGTGAAAAATGAAGCTAAAGATAAATGCATAGAGGATAAAAAACGAATTAAAACAGCCCTCTTAGTGTATCAGGAGTAGGACGGTTTGAAAAGGTAACCTATATAGAGTACAATGGTACTGGTTTGAAAAGCGGGCAGAGGACTCGTCTGTCGTATAGACAAGTAGTGGTTAGTTTCGGTGTATAGGCAGGCAGGTAATACACGACTCCGCCAGAGGTTTACCTGCCGTAGGCATGGCGGATAAATTTCCTGAGAGCATTATAAAGCGGGTATAGTATAGTGGTAATACGTGACCTTCCCAAGGTTAAGCGAGGAGTTCGATTCTCC
>PFVP01000035.1 GCA_002790675.1 Candidatus Moranbacteria bacterium CG_4_9_14_3_um_filter_45_14
TTACCCCAGGGTGGTTTTTTTGTTGTGTTCATTTCAAGATTTATTCACTTTGTTGAAGTAGATTTTCACATCACTGATCCATTTTTTCACGCTCTGGTTGCTATGACCACTGCAATCGAAACCGCATTTCCACACGATGAGTTTTTCAGGAGTATCGAAATGGTATTCCTCAACCAACGTGTCGATACGTTTACCGACGATATTGATAGCCTCTTTTGGACTGCCGAAACAGCCGTGTCCCATCTCTACTCCCCGACTCCCCTCTCCTTTATAGCCCCAGTAATTGAAACAGTCCGCCCCATCCTTATCGACAGGCACGCGCTTGCCCCAATTGCTTTCTTTTTTCGCGATACCGACAAGGAACGCGGCGGTAACTTTCTTATGCTCGGCGATATACGGTGACATCGCTTCGATCGGATATCCGTTCACAACCTTGCGTACATTTTTTTCGAGAATCGTATGCGGATTGAAAACAACCGGCTCATCGATGTGCATCGTACTGACGCGGAGACTCGCACCAGTGAGCAACCCTGTGAGAGTAACAGAAAGCAGAAGAAAAACACCGAAGCAGGCTCGGGAAGAAAGGTCAAAAACAACCTGCTCCAGAGGTCTTTTTTCCTCTTTTACGTGAAAATATGAGTGCTTCATAATTCCGATAAATGGCTTATAGAAAGAAAAAAACGGCTACCCGTGCTGGCACCCGTTTATTCAGTTCTATTCATAGTATAGCACATCTGAAGCAAAAAATCAACCCCAATATTACAAGACGTTGTTTCTCACAAAAAATAATTCTCCATTCAAGCTCTTGAGGCAACTGTAAATTTCGTAAGCATGGTTCTCGATTTTTATCGAGATTACGGAAATTACATTAATAAAATTTCCGCTGGGAAATTTTATGTGCCACAAAGATTGAGATGGAGAAATTATTTTTTGAAAAATCAAGCATTTTCTTTGAGATCGATGCTCTTCAGGAAAGAAGCACGAGCAGAACCTTTGAGCGTGCGTGATTGACCAGGCTTGAGCGCGCCGAGATGGATACCCATTATGCGTGTCCGTACCAGTTTCTCTACCGTCAGATGCACCGCATCGAGCATCCGTCTGATCTGATGTTTCTTGCCTTCGGTCAGAATAATCGTCAATGTGTGCGGACCAAGGATCTGCACTTTTTTTGCAAACAATGTCTCTCCTTCGCTTTCGATGCCAGCTTCCAGCGTCATCCGTGACTGTGGAAGGACTTTTTCGCGTACCGTCACGAGATATTCTTTCTCGTGAGCAAAGCGTGGGTGGAGCAATCGCTCCGTCACACGCCCATCATCAGTAAGCAGAATCAATCCTTCAGAAGCCTTGTCGAGGCGACCCATAGGGAAAAGGTCGGGAAAAGGAGAGATGTCTTTGATTTCGCTTTCATTCTCTTGCGGAGAATGAGTGATGATACCGCGTGGTTTGTAATAGGCTACGTAGGTAAACATTTTCACTGGTTGTTTTTTGTCTTTGCGTATTTCTACTTTTGTATCAATACTCATCACTTTGTCACCAAGTTTGGCTTTCTTGCCATCAATAAAAACGAGCCCTTGTTCAATCAGCCCATCCGCACTACGGCGTGTAGCAAGTCCTTGTAAGGCAAGGAAACGGTTAATACGTATTGGAAAGTCGATTTTTTCTGCCATATATTTGAATGTTTCAGTCTTACACTATGACAGATGTATGAAAGAAGGTCAATGGCTCGGAGACATTGGGGTCTCTCCTATTTTCTCTTTATACCAAGTACGAACGGCAGGAATGAAATTACGTGAGAGAATACGCACGAGAATGAGGAAGAAGACTAAACTCGCAGAAGTGGCATACAGTGCCTGCATCCACCACTCTTTGGAGTCTGTTCCTGTGAGAAAACCATGCAATATGAAAAGAATGTATGCCCCAGCTGATAAATAATGAATGACACGCCACACCTTCGGATGAATATGTGAACGAAACTCTGAAGTGAAAATAAGAATGAGGAGAAAATAAAAAGCGATAATGCCGAGCGTTACGGTCAGCCCGACATTGAAACCCAGTGTCGTCTGAAAATCCCGGGTTATCACGAACGGTACAAGGGCTTCCACCACTTTCATCTTCATAAAATTATCAAAAAAGAAGCTCGAAGAATGAAGGATGACTGTCCCCAAAGCAAGCCAGGAAATAAAACGGTGTGTCTCATACGCTGTCGTGCCAGGGATAAACTTCGTAAAAGCACGAGAACTGATAACGAGACCAAAAACGACAACCCCCGTAAGAAGTACAAATGCCAAAATACCACTGGCACGACCAGTGTACCAAGCGAATTTTTCTGGTGTACCAAGGAGTCCAGGATCAGGCCTTGTGAGGATCGCAATTTGAGAACTTTCCGGATCAAGCGGATCGGTACCGTCAAGAATTTCATCTCCATCTCCCCTGCCATCACCATCCGTATCAAATAGAAGCGGATCAGTCTGATAGGTGTTTATTTCAGCTTCATCGCTCAGGCCATCGACATCGGTATCTTTCATCGCTCCAAACGTAACATACGTATGAAAAGTCAGAGCAGAAAACACTACAAGAGAAAAGGTAACAATTCTATGCTTTCCATTCATATTTTTGAAAAAGAGTATTACGAGTTATTTTTTTATTTTCACCAACAAACAATGCCGGGATGTTTTTTTCTTGAGCAAACAAAAACCCTTCTTCCAAACCAAGAATAAGAAGCGTCTTTGCAAAAACATCCGCCTCTACGGCGTGCGTGGCAATGACCGTTACTTGAAAAATACCATTTTTTACACTCTTTCTCAAAAGAGGGTCGATAATATGATGGTGCCTTTCCCCTTGATACCACCAATTCCTCCGACTGGTACCTGATGTTGCTACCGCACAATCCCTAAGAACAAGTGTTACCGATGAAGTCTCTCCTGTGACCGCATTTTCTACATCAATCGCAAAATAATCGAGATGCTGGTCTTTATCACCGCCAAAAACCCGCATATCACCGCCTGCATCCACTATACCATTGGTATATTTTTTGAAAAGAAAGTCAGCCACTTTATCGACGATATAACCCTTACCGATGCCACCCAGATCGATAAACAAATCTTTCGGTTTTTGTATGGTTTTCTTTTTTTCATCAAAAATCATCTGTAAAAAAAGTCCCTTCGCTTCAGATATTGCCGGCAAACGGCTTCCTTTGTAACCGATCTTTTCCAGAACAGCAAGAATACTCGGATCAAAAATTCCATTCGTCACAGTATGAAACTCTCTACATTTTTTGAAAAGCAAAAAGAACTCCTCTGAAACAGAGCCCCCCTCTCCCACATTGAAAGTCGAGAGTTCACTCTCCTCTCTGAAGCGACTAAACCTCGCCTCGAAGTTACGAAACATCTGAAAGGCTGTAGCGATATCACCTTGCATTTCTTTCTCAGAATATTGATTAGAAAAAAGTTTTATGAAAACATCTGTTTTCATAATCCTTCCCTTCTCTTCATATTCAGTTGCCCGCCACCGCTTCATAGGAGTCGAGGATACCATTTCCGTTCTCATCATTTTCTTGTTCATAATAGGCAAAATCATCTTCTCCAACGTGTGCATCGAAAGCATTGGCGATACCATCGTTGTCATCGTCCGTAAAAAATTCTTTCTCTGGAATGGTCGGGTGCGGATCAAGACCATCGACAACGCCATCTGTGTCGGTATCAACAGTGAAGATAGGATCGAGTACGGTAATGATTTTTTGCACCATAACAGTCCGGTATACAGGTTTCACCTTCTCTTCCTTTTGTTTTGCAGTTGATGTGGAATAATTATCATTTCCACCGCGATCATCTTCTTCATCTTCTTCATCTTTTTCATCATCAGCAGAGGCGATTGAAATCATCCTTCCTTTCTCATCTATCGAAGGAAAAGCTGTGCTCCAAAAGGCAGATACTGCTAAGAAAAGAATACTTATCGAGAAGAAAGAAATTGCTTTCTTGAATACTTTTTTCATAATGATCTGTTAAGAAGTTTTTGTTGTACGGGTAGCTTTTGGCTTGGATGTTTGCGTACTGGTAACATTACTCGAAGTCGCTACGGGCACCAACTGCTTCACTGGTACCGTTGTGATTGTCTGTTTCTTATTCTGCTCTATGAGTGAAGCCTGATCTTTGAGTAAAGCCTCGTACTGAGCTTTTGCTGTTGTCATTGCCTGTTTGGAAGCGTCACGACTCTGTGCAATACTTTCGAGGTACGCCTTACGAGCCTGCTCAATAGCACGGGCATTACTCAGAAATTGTGCCTGTTCATCTTTTGTCTTGGCGATACGTTTATCTGCCTCAACTGCCAACACAACAAAAAAAGAGCCTATCGAAAGCAAAAGAAAAAACGATACAAGAATCATTCGTAAAACAATTTTATTCATATACTTTTTTATTTTGATATGTTCATTTTATTCTGAATACCCTCTATTATAACATATTTCCTCTCATTTTCTTCCATACCTGCTCTCATTAAGACGCACAAAATGAAAAAATCTTACGCACTCACTCTGGTGGTTCAGTCGTTATTCATACCGCAGAGCCTCCATCGGACTGAAATTGGCAGCTCTCTTCGCCGTGAAGCCACAGTGCGGTAGCAACAAGCATCACCCCCTCGATACAATGCGCCTTTTTCTCGCGAAGTACCTGGCGTGGCGACAGACAAGTATCGCCATTTTTTTCGTGATTGATGGGCAGTCTATCAAGAAAATCCTGGATTTTTTCCGGTGTCGAGAGCTTTTTCAAAATGGCTAACTCCTTTTTTGATAATCCGAACATACCTCCAGTATATCATCAATCCTTCAAGCGGGCTCTTTTCGGACAAAAAGAAAACCATCCTCTCCGGATGGCCTTCTCGAAAAAGAGAAATTCAAAAGAATTATTCTTTTACAATCAGCTTCCCGAATTGCCCGGCCTGACGATGTCCAGGCACAGAACAGTAATAGGTGAATTCACCGGCTTTGTCAGCGACAAATTCAATAACGACTTCCTTGTCCAAAGGAGTTATTTCTTTGATGCCATACTCATCAAGGGTGAAATCATGCGAACC
>PFVP01000021.1 GCA_002790675.1 Candidatus Moranbacteria bacterium CG_4_9_14_3_um_filter_45_14
GGAGCTGGTTGTCGATACGACGCGCTTCGTGACGTTCGGTACCGATGATGAAGAGCCCACCGACTTCACGCACGCCGATTCCCAGTTTGATATCAGTACCACGACCAGCCATATTGGTTGCGATAGTAACGGAATTTTTCTGTCCGGCATTAGCGATAATAGTTGCTTCACGCTCGTGATTCTTGGCATTCAGTACTTCGTGCGGTACCCCCTCGTGTGTCAGAAGTGTACTCAAGTATTCAGATTTTTCGATAGCCACCGTTCCGATGAGAACCGGCTGTCCTGTTTGATGAATTTCTTTCACCCGATTGGCAATGGCGCGATATTTCGCTTCTTCAGTCTTATAGACAATGTCCGGCAGATCTTTCCGTATCAATACTTTGTTCGTCGGAATTTCCACCACATCGAGCTTGTATACCTTGGCCAATTCTTCCGCAGATGTGATGGCGGTACCGGTCATTCCGGAAAGCTTGTCATAGAGACGGAAATAATTCTGAAACGTGATAGTGGCAAGCGTACGTGATTCGCGTTGTACGGCTACACCTTCTTTGGCCTCGATGGCCTGATGCAGTCCTTCGCTATACCTCCGCCCTGGCATCAATCGTCCCGTGAAATCATCGACGATGATCACCTGTCCATCTTTCACGACATAATCCCGATCCAGACTGAAGATAACCTGCGCTTTGAGTGACTGTTCCAGATGATGAACATATTCCACATTACCGGAAGCATAGATATTCCCCATACCCAAAAGCTTCTCGATATGATTCATCCCTTCGTCGGTCAATGTCACAACTTTCATTTTTTCATCCACGATATAATCTCCGCTCATATTGCTATGCAAAGACGTATCCAAAGGATTTTGGACAGGCTTCGGCTTTGCCTCCTTGAGCTGTGGCACGATTCGAGCGAATTTCTCATAGAGTTTCGTCGATTCGCTGTCCGGCGCGGAAATGATGAGCGGGGTACGAGCCTCATCAATCAAGATGGAGTCCACTTCATCGACAACAGCGTAGAAAAGCTCTCGTTGTGTCATCTCCTCGAGCGACGACACCATATTGTCACGCAAATAATCAAAGCCGAACTCATTGTTCGTGCCGTAGGTGATGTCAAATGCATACGCCTCGCGACGTGTGACAGGAATGAGGTTTTCCATTTCGACACTCACTGCATCCGTATCGGCAACGGTAGAAACATACCGATAAGAAGTGTTCTGCCCCACGATACAGGCAGTCGAGAGGCCGAGTGCTTCATACACCTGTCCCATCCAATTGCAATCGCGTTTGGCGAGATAATCATTGACCGTCACGACGTGGACGCCTCTGCCGGCGAGAGCATTGAGATAAATCGGAAGCGTCGAAGTCAGCGTTTTTCCTTCTCCCGTTTTCATTTCTGCAATCTTCCCATGATGGAGGGCAATACCTCCGAGCAACTGCACATCATAATGACGTTCGCCGATCACACGTTTCGCCACTTCGCGCACCACGGCAAACGCCTCAGGCAAAAGATCATCAAGTGTCTCCCCTTTCGTCAGGCGATCTCTGAATTCCTGTGCCTTGCTTTTGAGCGCATCATCCGAGAGTCCTTGGATAGCAGGTTCGAAAGTATTTATCGCCTCTACCAGAGGACGGAATTTATTCACTTCACGCTCATTCGAACCGAATATTTTTTCGAAAAATGACATAATTTATGGCCTTAAAAAGGGGAAATTTACCCCTGTATTCTAACAGAAATTCATCGCACCGTCAAAGATATCCACAAGTACAAACAAAAAAAATCAGAGTTCTTTTTTATACTCATTTTCAAACAATACCCTTCTCAAATCAATCAGAACCGAGCAGCTTTATCCACCACGAGTTTCTTCTTGATAGAACGTTTGCCACGGAGTTTCAAATCGTGACTCTTCGTTTTTTTCTTCGCAATTTGGATCTCCAGTGCATCGATCGCAATATCAGTCGATCCCTCGATGCTTTCGGTGATTTCTTCCGCTCGATAGGTATCGTAAGGTGTCTTCACCATCACCTCCACTCGGAATTTCCCTTTTTTGTCCTGACTAACTTCAACTTCGAAAATCGTTACTTTGTCCACGAGCTTCTCTATTCTCCCGATCCGCTTCAATATATAATCTCTCGTTTTCTCATCAATCTCTATTCCTCGAAATAAAAAACGCATAGTCATATCTTTGTATCTTATCGGATTATGTATCCATTATAGCATTTACCCAGTGAAATTACGACACGTACGTGGTGTCGTACGATTTTTTGAATTAAAAAATCGTATTTCACAGGGCACTCGACCCCCTATAAAATACGACTTCGTCGATGCTACGCAATCTCATGAGGTGAATCTACAAACCATACGCGCTGGAAAGCGAGTTGAGAAAAAATGGTATGGCAAAAGCCAGACCAATAAGGGGCAGAACGAAAGCGACTATCGTGGCGACAAGCGTCCACAAAAAATATTTCCGCGTCTTCTCGACTGAGATATAAATACGATCGAGTTTCTCATCTTGTTCTTTGAACTTCTGCTGTATTTCCTGATCCATATTTTTATTGAAAAGAGATTCTCATTTACATTGGAATGACATAAGAATGTCACATACCGACATACTGCACTTCTTCTTTCAGTCGCACACCGAGTTCATCACGGATGCGTGTCTTCACCAGGCTTGCGAGCATCACGACGTCTTCTGCTGTGGCATTGCCCACATTCACAAGATAATTCGGGTGTTTGTCGCTTATCATCGCCCCGCCGATTTTCTTCCCGCGCAATCCCACGTGATCGATGAGCCATCCTGCCGGCAGTTTGTCATCTTTTGCATCGACACCGGTATCTTTCTTGAATTCTTGACGGAGCTTCTCGTCCTTCACGATCGGATTCATAAAGAATGATCCTGCGCAACACAGTGTCTGTGGATGTTTTGCTTCACGCATTGCAATCGTCTCATCGACTGTTTTGAGAAGCAGATCTTTGTCGCCAGACACCAATTGTATTTCCGCGGAAAGAATGATGAGTTCAGGATGCTTCTTGAAAATACTGGTGCGATATTTGAATGCGCATTCTTTCTGACTGTATTCTTTCACCATCCCGCTATCCGTATTGTACACTTTGACAGAATGTACCACGTTGCCGATCTCTACTCCAAAAGCTCCGGCATTCCCGCGGACTGCTCCACCGAGAGACCCTGGGATACCGGCCAACCGCTCTATACCAGCCAATCCCCCATTGCAGGCAGTTTTCACGACAGTCAAAAGCACCACTCCGGCACCACAGAGAAGCTTCTCTCCTGATACTTTTATTCCGCCGTCCATCATCTGGATCACCATACCCGCAAATCCTTTGTCCGAAAAAAGAATATTGCTCCCTCCGCTAAAAATAAATATGGGGAGGTTATTTTTCTCGGCATATTCGATAGCCGATGCGAGTTCGAGAGCACCGGCCGTTTTCGTAAAATAACTTGCTTTCCCACCTATATGAAAAGTCGTCAATGGCGCGAGCGAAACATTTCTTCGTAGAGTGAACATATTTTTGTTTTATACGCTTTGTTCGATTTTCTTTGCCAAATGATGAGAAATTTCCCATACGTTGCCAGCACCCAATGTAATGATAACATCTTGTCGTCCTATTGTCTCCTCGAAATGAGAAATGAGCTCTTTCTCTGATGGGGTATAGAAAGCCTTGTCCGGTATGAATCGATTGATGAGATTGACGAGATCAAGGGAAGAGACCCCCCCTTGTGTTTCTCGTGCGCTCCCATAGATATCGAGTACAGACACTTCATCTGCCTCATCGAAACTTTGTGCGAAGTCTGTTAAAAAAGCTCTCGTTCGACTGAACGTATGTGGATGAAAGATGACACGCAGACGCCGTTTCGGGTAAAGTTCTCGGAAGGCTTTCAGTGTCGCACGTATTTCTTCCGGATGATGGGCATAATCATCATAAATGAGCGCACCATAACGTTCACCGATATATTCAAAACGTCGTTCGGTACCGGAAAACTTCTCGAATGCTTTGCGAACCCGTTCGATATCCTGCTTCAGATAAATACAGAGTGCAAGCACCGCTGTTGCGTTCAGTGCGTTGTGAGTGCCTGCGAGTTTCAACCGAAACGTCCCAAGTAATTGCTCATTATGTGATACCTGAAATGTCTGCCTAGGGACGTCCGCATCGAAAACGAATCCCATCTCCGCAGGAGTATAATCACTTATCCGAAAATCTGCTCCCGCGAGAAATCCATAGGAGATTTTCTGACACGTCGCCGATTCGGCAATTTTCACGACAGACGATTGATCACTGCAATAGACGAGCACGCCATGCTTGGGAATACGTGAAACGAAATCTCTGAACACTTGTTCATAACTCTCCCTATCCGGGAAAAAGTCAGGGTGATCAAAATCGACACTCGTCAAAATGACACCAAAGGGTATGTACTCCGCGAGCTTGTTCTGATATTCATCCGCTTCGAGAACGAGATAACTTCCGCTACCGAATAACGCGTTCCCCTCCCAATTCATAATGCGACTCCCGACGATGGCAGACGGGTCGATACCGGTGAACTTGAGTGTTTCTGCCAGAAGGGCACTCGTGGTCGTCTTGCCATGAGTACCACACACGGCCAGTGTCAATTTCTCACGGGTAAACATCCCGAGTGCTTGAGGATAACTCAACACTGGAATACCTCGTGTATAGGCTACGGCTAATTCAGAATTTTTTTCTTTCGAATAGGCAGTTGAATAAATAATCGCCTGCACTCCATCCGGAATATTCTTCGCATCAAAACCCTCCTGATATCTGATATTGAGTTTCTTCAAAATACTGTCCGTAAAGAAAATTTCCTCGGTATCAGATCCAGTTACGACGATCCCTTGTTTGGTCAAAAGTTCAGCAAGCGCAGTCATCCCTGCACCCTTGATGCCAATCATATGAACGCTTTTGAAATGAGACAGGCGTGATTCAGTCATACATCAATAAACAATAAGCGATAAACAATCAACAGAAAGAAAGAAAAGTCTATGTGTTGTCTATTTTTTATCGTTAGCTGTTAATTACATTGACTGTCCATTATTCTCGATGAGGTCGTACACGCCTCTGGCTATGACATCCGCCGCATCAGGATGATAGAAAGGAGAGAGTTTTTCCCCCATAGATCGCATCAATTCCGGCTGAGAGAGGAGCTCTTGTATTTTTTCCAATAGAATATGTTCACCCAAGTTCGTATCTTCCAAAACGAGCGCTCCACCAAGAGCGGCTACATCATAGGCATTCATCCTCTGCTCATCATTCGCGGCACCGAGAAGAGGAACAAGAATCGAAGCCTTTTTCGTCGCTGCCAATTCCGCTATCGAACCGGCTCCTGCCCGAGAGAGGACTAACGTCGCTACTTTGAGCGCATCAGCCAATTCGAAAACAGACAAAAATGCCCGTGGCACATATCCGCTCTCACCGATTTTCAAACCGTATGTCTCCACAGATGAAACGATATTTTCATAATTTTTGTTACCGGTTTGATGTACTACTTGGATATTTTTTTCGAGCAATTGAGGAAGAATACGCAGAATAGCCGCATTCAGAGTCTGTGCTCCCTGACTACCTCCCAAGACGAGAAGAATCGGTTTTTCGAGAGAAAGTCCGAACTGTTTCACGAATCGATCGCCCTCACCCAAGAGAAGCTCCTCGCGAATCGGATTGCCTGTCAGCACTGTTTTCCTTACGGGGAAAAAATTGTAAGCGCCCGGATAAGCGATGGCTACACGTGACGCGAAGCGTGCGAGAAAGCGATTGGCGCGCCCGGCCACCGCATCGGAATCGTGTATGAACACCGGTATGCGATATACCCAGGCCGCAAGCACGACCGGAACCGATGCTGATCCGCCTTTCGAGAAAACAGCATCCGGCATAAAAATAAGGAGATGCCACAACGCCTGAATGAAACCGATCGGTATTTTAAACGGATCGATGATATTCCACAACGAAAAATAACGCCGCCATTTTCCGGTCAGAACATATTTCGTCAGAATATTTTCCTGTATCATCGCATCATTCTCGAAACTGCCTTCTGAACCTATAAAAAGAAATTCCACATTATTGGAAAGTTTTTTCCGGAGTGCGCGAGCCACTGCCACAAGAGGGAAGGTATGCCCTCCCGAAATACCGCCAGTGAGTACTATACGAGTAATGTCAGACATAATAAAGATAAAAAAATGGATGGATGATAAACGATACGAGACGTATCATCTTGTATTGAGTGTAGAATATTTGCTTATATTAAGCAAGATTCCAATCGACGCGAGCAATACCGCAAGCGATGTGCCTCCATAACTGATAAACGGCAGAGGAATACCGGTCAGAGGTATGAGTCCACTGATGGCTGCCATATTAATGAATGCCTGAAAAACGATCCATGATACGATACCGACCGCCACAAACTTGCCGAATTCATCCGGCGCGAAACGCGCGATACGCAGTCCCCTGTATGCTACAAAAAGAAACAGGGTGACGATGACTGTTGTGCCGACGAGACCAAGTTCTTCACCGAGAACAGCAAAAATAGAATCTGTCACAGGTTCAGGAAGATAATTGAATTTCTGCCGGCTCTGTCCCAGACCCGCACCGAAGATTCCGCCGGATCCGATGGCGAGTAATACCTGGGTCATCTGATATCCGAATCCCTGCGGATCGTGTTCAGGATTCATATACACCAAAAAACGTTGCATCCGATACGGAGCCATCTTGATGAGAATGAAAAGGGATGCAAGACCACCAAGGAAAAGATACATCATATGCTTTATATTGGCTCCTGATGCGAAAAAAATGGAGAGAGAAATAAGAAATATGAGTCCCAAAGTACCAGTATCCGGTTGTTTAATGATGAGAAACCCGACGATGGAAAGAATTGCGAGAAAAGGAACGAGCCCTTCAAAAAAATCAGCTGTCTTTCTCTTCCCTTTGTTCGAGAGCCATGCTGCCAAATAAAGAATGATAGCGAGCTTCATCACTTCAGATGGCTGGAAGGAAAAAGGGCCAAACTGCACCCAGCGTGCCGCCCCATATACAGTCGTACCGAAACCAGGAACGAACACGAGAACAAGCAATCCGAGAGCTACAAAAAATATCGGTGTTACAAACCGCTTCCATACTCGATAGTCGATACGCGAGAAGATATAGAGCAATACCAGCCCGACACTCAGTCCGACAAGTTGTTGTTTGAAAAAATAATAAGCATCGCCAAAACGCGTACGACCATACAATACCCCTGCGCTCGCAACCATCAAAAGTCCGATACAAAGAAGAATCAGAATGACGACAAGGAGAGATCGATCAATGTTATTACCCTTATTATTCATACAGATATTTCTTCATTGAGCGGAAATTTTTTCGCACGTTTCTTCGTCTCTTTTTTCGACGCTTCTTTCCGCCATTTCAGAATATTGCTATGGTGTCCCGAAAGGAGTACCTCCGGCACCTGATATCCGCGGAATTCTTCCGGTTTCGTATACTGTGGATATTCGACGATACCTTCTTCGGTATGTGATTCTCCCTCTACGCTCTCTCTATTGCCGAGCACACCTGGAATGAGCCGTGCCACCGCATCGACGACGATCATCGCCGGCAATTCCCCTCCTGTCAGTACGTACTCGCCGACAGAAAATTCCTCATCGATGAAATGTTCCGTCACACGTTCATCGACACCCTCATAGCGTCCACAAACCAAAATCAGTCGATCATATAAAACCAATCGCCGTGCATCTGTCTGTGTAAACGGTTTTCCTTTGGCAGAGAAAAGTATTGTCCTTATTTTTTCTTCACTTTCTCCTTTTTGCTTACTGCTTACTACATTTTCGATGGCTTCGGCCAATGGTTCCACCTTGAGAAGCATTCCCGCTCCACCGCCGTATGGCGTGTCATCGACCGTCTTGTGTTTATCGTGAGCAAAATCACGCAGATTATGCGTAGCAATAGCAATCAAACCATCCTCCTGCGCTCGCTTCAGAATAGATACCCCGAAATAGGATGTGAAACTCTCTGGAAAAAGTGAAATGATGTCAAAATTCATTATAGAAAGAGGATAGGTGATGAACGATACTAGATGTAGGTTGAGTGATACAAGGTAAGAAACGAATATTCTTGTATCGTTTCTTCCAGTATACCATAAAAACTCTTATCAAAAGCAAAAATGCCCGATTCAGGCATTTTTACGAGCAGTGCACATGCAGAAAACAACATCTTCAGTTCGCGATCTCACTCAATATAATATCACGATTGAGTATGAAATGCTTCTCTTCTCTTGATCCGTCTTTCGTGATAACCGTGACTGTGACGGGAACGTCATTCAGCCCCGGCTGTTTTTGTATTTTCAGATCATACCACTCACGTTTGAAATCCTGCGATAATGTGTATTCAAAGGTGACTGTTTTCTCCGTCAAAATAGGTATATGAACAAGCACCCCGAAATACTTCTTGTTCAGGAACGTCCCATACACCGGATCCTTGACAACCCCGGTCACCGTCGTCAGATAACTCCCTTGCGGAACATACACACGAAGGAATGTCTGATAATCCTTCGCGAACCAATCCTGTACTGGAGTCGTATTCTCGTACGTTACCGCAAGCGTCGCCTTAGGCGCCTCAGTCAAAGAGAGGTCAATGGTATAGGCATAGGAACGTTTCATAAAATAGTCAGTCTTGAAAGAACCGAGATTCGCGTCCACCAGAAACAGGTAATCATTCTTCCAACCATCGTCCATACGACCATCAAAGCCGGAACGGGAGACCTGTTCCTGAAGTATCTCATCCTTGAACAGCAATTGGATGTCTTTCTTATGCAGATCATCCAGCACGATCTTGAACAGATCGTATTTCTTCGCAAGTGACAATGCTTTTACTCGGTGAAGAATTTCAGATCCGAGTACGGTTATAACCGATTTTCGTTCACCGAAATCGATATTCTGTTTGAGATATCCTTGTTCCACTTGGTATTCGAGATCCAGGATGGCATTCTCTTCACCATAGGTACCGGGATAACCATCGATAGTAACCGGTCCTGTCACATGAAGAAACGATGTCAACACATTGGTCGTCACTGCGACGACACCATCAAATGTTTCTTGTCCCTGTCCCATCTGATAGAACGTTTCCGCCCATTTGGCGTTCTCAGCAAAATCGGGAGTATAATTCGAATCACGCAATTTCCACGAATCGATATGAAGCGTTTCCTGCATCGGGTATAGTGGAGCGACCGTGCTCGGGATACGTCCATCAAAATTTCCGGTATCGTGTACGGAAAAATCAATGATGTTTCCATCGCGAACTTTCAAAATGCCGAATGATCCGATGAACCCGCCTCCCGGACGCAGTTCCAAATTATTCTGGAAGAGAATCAAAAATATTTTTTCTTTCCCATCAGTATGGAGCACCGCATCAGCCAAATACATCACCGTTTCCAGATCAGTTTTTGTTTCTTGCGGAACAGGTGCCAAGACAAGAAGACGTTGCAGATTCTCAAATCCCTGATTTTTCACTTCCCAATAAGCAAACCAAATAGACAGAAAGAAAATCGATCCGATGATGAACGTTGTCCAAAATTTTGTCGAGTATTTTTTCATTATTTTTCTTCGTGAGCGAGTAATGCGTTCAAACGTCGTCTGTATTCCTCTTGCGTCGGTTCACCTCGTACGGGTTCTACAGATGGGGCTGATACTACCGACTCTTCTTGCAGAGTCATCATCACCCTTTCTTCCTGCGGTTCTGGGATATCCGTTTCATCCGGTAACGCTTCAAATTCAAACGGAAGGGATGATTCATCAGCCACAGGCAGATCCATCTCATCATACGCCGTGGGCAGATTCACCGGAGCCTCCGCATGTTTCACGGTGCGAGATCCGTATGCCGAAGAAGTATTCACTCCCTCATAAGACTGGTTCTCGAATGAAAGCACGTGCGGTTTTTCAGGAATGAATTTCTTCGGATCGATCCAGGGAACAGACTCTCCCACGCCGAATTCCGGGTAAGCACGTCTCGTGAGAGTTTCATCGAAATTCGATTGTACCGGCAGAGGATACGTATCAGGAAGGGGCATATTCTTTTTCTTTCTCCCGATCAATTCTGGTACTATACGCAAAAGAAAGAAAAAAAGAGCCGTCAAAGAAAAACTTGTCAGGAGACTGACTCCTCCATAAAAAAGCGGCCTCTCCATGACGTAGGAAACAAGCGGTCCATCGACGATGCGCATATCAACATCCGTTTTTATATTGTAGTATAAACCAGCGAATGAAAACATCGTTTGTGCCGTCTGTGAAGCCAGCCACTTCGCTCTCTCCTGTGTCTCTCCAATCGCTCGAATAACGAGGACACCACTCGTATTCTGTTTCGTTACCGACACGATGTTGTTCCATTGCTCTTTACGCTTATCCGGAGCATAGCCTGCGAAATCGTCATCTATGAAATCGTTCTCTCTCAATACTCGATCATAAAACGAGAGCGTACTCGTCAGCTCTGCCATATTGTCCGCCACACCTTCGAAAGTCTGCGTCGTGCCGGATTTCGGAATAACAAGAACAGTCACTTCCGCGCTGTAACTGCGAAAGAAATCGAGCCAAAAAAGACCGGATGCCAGCGTAACGAAAAAAAATGTTACGATAAAAGCACGACCGAGGGAGGATGCGATCAATTTATTTCGTACGATACGGAGCATAGTGTTCTTTTGCATTATTGTATTGATCCAAGGCATCCTCATACACTCCAAGTGTCTTTCGTGCTATGGCTTCCCAGCTGTAATATGTGCGCACACGCTCTTCGGCCATTTTCCCGAACTCTGCCACTTCATCGGGACGATTGATAAAATAGGCGAGTTCTTTCTTCAGGCTCTCTACATCTTTGTTCGGAAAGAATACTCCTGTGTGGGCGATAGCCTCACGATTGGCGGGAATATCGCTAACGAGTGGCAAAAGACCGTACCCCATCGCTTCAAGAAGAGCCAAAGACAATCCTTCATCTTCTGATGGTTGCACGAAAAGATACGCGTGTGAAAATAATTCTTCGAGAGACTTACCGGTCTGTTCGCCCGTGAAGATGATATTGCTCCGGCCATAAGCGAGTACCTTCAGGAATTTTTCGTATTCTTCCGTGTACGCAGACGAACCGACGATGACTAATTTGAAATTATTCGGAATCTTATTCGTATCTTCCAGTTCATTGAATGCCTTGATGAGATAATGGATGCCTTTGTGCGCTATCAAACGACTAACAGACAAGATATAACGCTTGGAACGCAGTCCCCATACATTCAACAATTCCGTATCAGGTTCAAGATTGACATCGGCACCATTGGGAACCAGCGTGAATGAACGATGATACTTCTTTTCTGCGTATTGTTTCAATGTCTCACTGATGACAATCGTCCTTTCCGGAATGGTACAGATAATTTTTTCAGCGATATGAAGACAAAATCGTGCTACGCTCCCCCACTTCTGATGCATATAGTCACGGCTATGAAATGTCGCTATTACCCGCATACTCGGACGGAAAATGATCGGGATGACAGACAGCACGCTCGGCCCGATGGAGTGATAATGCAGGACATCATAATTCTGAAACAATGCGTGGAGCGTCGCTACGAACGTATGCGTGATAGCATCGAGGTGCTTCGTTCTGATACTCGGAAGCGAAACAAGCTTCACGCCCTGAAATTCTTTCAGAGATTTATCCGTGTAGGACGGCCTCGTATACACGGTCACATCATGTCCGAAGGATGCCAATTGCACCGCCAACTTCTCGACATGTTTTTCAACACCACCAGAAAGACTGGGGATCCCTTTTTGTCCGATGAAAGCGATTTTCATAGAAGAGAAATTAACATGATGGAAGATTATCTGCGTGATTAGAAACCGCGAATGACCGAGGAGACAGAACCGATACCGTTTTGATCGATGCGATTCACATTCACGCCTGTCCCTTGTTGCAAACCTCCGAATGCACTCACCCCAGCTACGGTACGGGCGACACGAGCAATGCCATAGCGACCGTTTTTGACGATAGTGGCTTTCTTGAAACCGATATTTCCAATAGCACCGTAAGTACTCACTTCCACTCCCTCACGACTGTTATTGCGGATATTATTTTTCTTGCTCCAGATTTCGGAACCATCCAAAACAAGCTTCAGTCCACTTCCTTTGTTCCCACTGAAACTATTATTTTCAAGCCAAGCTTCCGTTCCCATAGCGAAATCCACACCATCGCTTTTATTGAGAGTAATATAACTATTGATCAGTACGATGAAACGCTTTTCTGCAAAAATACCGGCTCGGTCATTGCGGGTGATTTCTACCGTATCAAGCAATATACGGTGTCGTTTGTCAGTCTTCGCAGCATCGATATGGATACCATCCCGATTGCTGTCTTTGACTACTACATTATACAAATGTGCCTTGGCATCTTCCATAATACGTATTCCGTGCCGTCCGCCCTTGATAGTAACATAGCTCAATTTAGATTCATCTTTCATTTCAACAGCAGGCTTGTTTTCATTCTTGGCTTTGATAATCACCTTGTCGCGTTCTTCACTCTCTCCGACGACTTTCACATCTTTCGGAATGGTGATATTTTCTTTATACTTACCATTCTTGATACGCACTTCCGTACCACCTTTGGCGTGATCAAGCGCTTTGGAAATACTCTGGTATGGATGATTGGAAGTACCATCCTCAGTACCATTGGCATCTTTATCGACAAAGATGACCTTGGCACTGCCAAAAACAAAAACAGGGACTGCGATGATAAACGCAACCGCCAAACCGATAAAAACCTCTTTCGAAAGCCAAAAACTACGACTGTTCATAAAAATATATTACTAGTTCTTAAACGTTATATACTAGCAAAATTTCCGCTTTTTGTCAAGAGTCTGATGTTCCGCTATAATAGATGACATCAAGCCTTGTTTAAAACAAAAATTATGCAACTTAAAACGCTTTTTTCACCACGATCCATTGCTGTTATCGGTGCGTCGACCAAAATCGGTAGCGTCGGCTATACACTCACCGAAAACCTCCTCAAAAACGGCTATGCCGGGAGCATCTACCCCATCAATCCGAAAACTGACAACTTATTCGGTCTCCCCTGCTATGCAAATATTTTCCTCATCCCGCACGAAATAGACCTCGCCATTATCATCGTTCCGGCCAATATTGTCCCCCTCGTCCTGCGCGAAGTCGGAGAGAAAGGCGTTCCGAGCGCCATTATCATTTCTTCCGGATTCAAAGAAACAGGAGAGGCAGGAAAAAAACTTGAAGACGAAATCACTCTGATCTCGAAAGAATACAACATCGCTCTTCTCGGTCCCAACTGTCTCGGATTTCTCCGTCCATCACTTGGACTCAATGCCTCTTTCGCCAAAATCCTTCCAGAGGATGGAAAAATCGCTTTCTTCTCTCAGAGTGGCGCACTCTGTACCGCTATCCTCGATATAACTCACGACGCTCTGGCATTTTCTCACTTCGTCAGTATCGGAAACAAAGCAGTGATAAATGAGAACGAACTCCTTCGTTTCTTCGCATCTGATAAGAATATTGATGTAATAAGTTTCTATACTGAAGGACTGATAGACAGTGCCAAAATCATAGAAACAGGTCGCGCTGTACTTTCCCAGTCGGATGCCAAACCAATCATTGCCCTCAAATCAGGAACGACACCCGCAGGAACACAAGCTTCAAGCTCGCATACAGGAGCATTGGCAGGAAGTGATGATGCTTATGAAGCATTGTTCAAACAAGCCCGCATCATCCGGGCAACCAGTCTCGAAAATTTACTCGACCTCCTTTCTGTTTTCTCCAACAATCACTTACCTGAAAATAATCGTGTCGCCATCATCACGAATGCTGGCGGACTCGGTGTCCTCGCGACTGATTCGGCAATCGATAGCGGTCTTCGTATTGCATCGCTTGGAGAAGAAACGAAAAAGAAATTGCGAGCGGTTCTTCCTCCTTCAGCCAGCGTAAACAATCCAGTCGACGTCCTGGGAGATGCTCTCGCTCTCCGCTATCAGAATGCTCTCGAGATCATCGCTGTCGATGAAGAAACAGATATGATCCTCGTGATCGTCACTCCGCAAACAATGACAGAAGATATCAAGACGGCCGAAGCTATCATCTCTATTAAAAAACATTACGATAAACCGATTGTCGCTGTTTTCGCCGGAAAAAAATCATTCAGTGCTGGTATTGAGCTCTTACGAAAAAATAATGTCGCGACATTCGCCTACCCCGAATCCAGTATGATGGTTCTAGGATCCTTGGCTCGTGTCACTCATTGGCGGAAACAAATTGCTATCCCTCCGATCAAGCTCACGAATATCGACCAAAAAAAAGCTGAGATAATTATCGCGAAAGTGAAAAACGAGAGCCGAACAGCTTTGACTGAAAAAGAAACAAGCGGAGTACTCCAGACCTACGGATTCCCCTTCTTCGCTACATACGAAGTACGAAGCAAAGAAGAAGCACTGGAAGTGGCACAAAAAATCGGTACAAATGTCGCTCTCAAAATTGTTTCACCCGACATCATACACAAATCTGATGCCGGTGGTGTTATGCTTGGTGTCGATCCAAACAATGCGGGTGAAGCGTACGATCGACTGATAGCAACGGTGAAAAAAAACGCACCTGATGCAAAAATCGATGGCGCACTCGTGGTTGAAATGGCAGGAAAAGGCGGGAAGGAGCTTCTCCTCGGACTGAAGAAAGAACCTGGACTCGGGACGCTTCTCGTTTTTGGACTGGGCGGTATTTATGTCGAAACACTGAAAGATATCACGATGCGTTTCATCCCCCTCTCCGAATCAGATATCGATGAGATGGTGCGTGAAATAAAAAGTTTCGCGCTCCTCTCGGGAATACGCGGTGAAACAGGCATCGATGTTTTGTATCTGAAAGAACTCCTGATGCGTCTTGCAAAGTTCGCTCTCGATTTTCCAGAAATAGCAGAACTCGATATCAATCCGCTTCTCGCTTTTCCGAAAGGAAATGATTTTCGCGTGCTCGATGCCCGTATCCGTCTCGAAAAAAATGTTGCTTGATATTTCTCAAAAAATTTAACGGGCGCACAAGAAATTTTTCTTGTACGCCCTTTTTTTCTACATAGATTGCAGGACAGATCAGGGCATAAGCGCCAACATGAGCAACACTACTATCACGACGCCAATCAGAAACTTTTCTTCTCGGTTCATGATATTCTCCGTTTATTTTTTTGATCGATTCTTTGAGAAATCATTGATGGTCGCGATAACTTCTTTGATAGTCTGCACATTGGCATATCGTGCGAACACCCCCGATTCGAGTACGAGCCAACAGTCGACACCGTACCCATCCTCACGTACCCTGACGGTACATTTCCCCGGGTTTGATACATTACCGTCCATCGACAGGATTGGACGCCAGTCGTTTCTCATCACACTTTGTTCAAGTGCGATGTACCGACCATGATATTTATCCGATGTAATGAGTTCTACTGCCACCAATTTCTGTGACTTGACCATCACAGGATAGAACGTGACGGCCAGTCCATCATCGACACCCTGACCGAGCTTAGTCTGGGCTTGAGTCTGACCAAACACCAATACACAACCCATTACAACCCCGACAACCCCAAACACTTTTTTCATTTCCTGCTCCTTTTTGTTAAAAGACTTTACCCTTGTCTTTTCTGGAAAAAAGAATCTCCAAAAAATGACTCTGCTTTATACCACAAAAAATTATTCTTGTAAAGGCCTTATCTCATTTTCGGTCTATCAGGAAATGAGATAACTCTTCTAAGTGCTCCAAATAAGCCCTTTCTCCGAACATATCATCAGTTTGCTTTTGTATCAAGGAAGCTGAAAAAATATATTTTCCTTCGAAGAAATCCTGAAGATACTGCTGTAACATTTTTTCATCAGACGCGAGATAGCCATTCTCCCCATCAGTAATAATTTCACGAAATGCTCCTGTAATGAACCCAAAGAATGGCTTTCCGAAACTCCCTGCTTCGAGTGCGAGGAGTCCGAAAGTTTCCGGAAGCGTCGAACCGCTCACGACGCAAGAAGTATGTCGCATCAGCACTTCCATTTGCTCTTTTGTTTGTTTCCCTAGGAACGTCACATACTCACTTTCTGATACTGTAAAGTTATTCTCACACTCACCAGCGAGCACCAATGGGATACGTAAAATTTCAAACATACGTATCAAAGTATCCACGCCTTTTTCCTCCGAAATACTCCCTCCATAAAAAGCATACCTCTTTGTTTCTTTCATCACTGGGGAAATCTCCCCTGATTGTTTTGCGATGAAATGTGGTATGACAACCATTTTCGTTTCCTCCAAACCTGCCTGCACCAGAACATTTTTCACATAGAGACTCGGTACGACATACCTATCGATATTTTTTTCATAAAACCCCATCCACTCTTCCCAGTATTTCCTGAGCACGAGCAAGAGTCGTTTCCCAAAACCATACTTCTTCATAAAAAGAAATTTATAATACTGTTTCCCTACTTCAGGATAGTAAACATCTCTATCCGGAGAAACGAGATTATAATCGTGCACTGTCATCATCATCGGAATACCGGCAGACTTGATCGGGCCTAAAATCGAAGGAGAAAGTTGATGATAGATATTGTGAAGATGTACGATATCTGGAGTGCAATCACAGAGAATCGCCTTCATTTTTCTTCGTGCTTCGAAAGACCAAAACAGCCTCCCCAATCCTATACATCTCTGAAGTAATGTCGAATCATTTTTATTATAACCGACATAACTCACCTGATACTTCGTGTCTTCTGAAACGCTTCCCTGCTTATAATCCATCGAAAAGACAGAGACTGTATGACCATTACGTTTCAAAAGCGAGATCACATCAAGAAAATGCCGTTCAGCACCACGACGCAAATACGCGTATTTATTCACTTCAAGAATTTTCATAACTTCCTTGTACCAACACTATTTTTCTTTACGAGGGAGAGAAGCGTATACATAAGACCGAGCGTAAACCAAAAGAAAATACCCAACAAATTTGTTTCCAAATATGGTTGCGCGAAAAAGACAATACTTTGATAGAAAACAATGGTAAGAAGAGCAATACGAAGTGCAGAGAGAAACGGAAATACAGAAAACGCTTTCCATACTCTCCATACAAGAACACCAAAAAAAGAAAGAAACGTTATGAAACCAAGTATACCCATTTGCACGAGAAGTGAAAGCCAAGAATTGTGAATGTTACGTATCTCCACAAAATCACGATAATCACCAGATTCTATTGGTATCCGGACACCGAATCCAAGACCAAAAACTGGATTTTCTGACAGAGTAAAAAAGGCACTATCCCACGTCGATCCACGCCACGAAATACTGGTATCGGTATTACTTCCGATAGAAGAAAAGCGAATTGATACTGTTTCCACAAGAGAATACGTGAAATGACCGACAGTACTCGTTGGAAAAGTCAGTGTCAAAAAAAACGCTAAAGAAAAAAGAATCAAAACAAAAGTCAATCCGATAGAGAACATTCTTTTTGCCCCTTGTCGAAGAGGTGTACTCAGAAGAAACGCGTACGAAAAGCAGAGCGCGCTAAACATTCCAATCCATATATGACGCATAAGTGATCCCAGGATACCAAACATAAAAGTGGCGAGCATCATCCAAAGGAAAGCACGATACCTACCTTTCGCCCAGAAAGTTTCTGTAACAAACAGTCCGAGGAATGCCAGTGAGAAATAAAATGCGTGCGGAAAAGCAAGGAGACGAATACCTCCTGTCGATAGCGGAGTAAATTCTGTCCATAATCCTTCGCCACGGACGATACCGATAAAGAGAAAAATAATACCCACGATAACCGCAGAAAGAAAATAATTCACGAGTCGTTTTACATCTGATTCGTCCTCAAGAATAAGTGGCATCACAAAAAAAAGCATTCCATAAAACACATAGTTCTTCCACGTACTCACAGCCACAGAAATATCTTGACTCCCAAAACCTACAAAGCTCGCTCCTAAATATACTGATACTAAAATAAGAAAGAGAAAGAAAAAGACACGTATTATATCCAACGTCAAATGGACTTTCGTAGAGATCATCTTCATCAGCGCTCCCCCATACACACCGAAGAGGACGATATCGAGAGGATAGAGCTTCACGATATCTCTCCCAAATTGAAGTGCTTCCAGTGTGAAGAAACGTTCGAAGAGAACCGTCAGAAAAATAAGTCCGAATAATCCCGCCTTCGGATGGAGAAGCGAAGCGAAAAACATCGGCATCATCACAATCAGGAAATACCATGGTACAAAACCAAAAAATACTTTCGCCAAAGCAACGATGAAGAAACAAAAAACGATAAGGACAAACGCCTTATCATCAGTTGCCATTTTTTCCTTGATTTTCTGAAAGATGATATTCAAATCCATAAAAGAAGTATGGTGTAATCTGATTTATTCTTCTACAAGAATGTTTAGAAAAAATTTAAAAAGTTTTGAGACAAACCCTGCCAAAGTAGTTTTGACAAATAGTTTCCTAAAAAACTTTCAAAATATTTTCTCTCTTTTCGATGAAAAAAGTGTGGCGGATTCTCCTGTCATTATTTCCAGGAAAATCCGCCGACTTCGTTAGTACAGAACGCTCTGCTTTTTACCACAGAACATTCCGTTTTTGATTGCCCCTTCGTACTGTGCCTTCACGATACGGGCAATCATGCCCTGATACCCCCGCTTCAGTTCGGACTGTTCATCCCAACCTTTATCAGAGGCATTGGCAGACACGAGCACATCAGAAGCTGCACCCATCGCTGTCGAGAACCAGCTGAGCGTTATCCCGAAATGGCCGTTGCCGACCAATTTCTCGGAGAACGAAAGCTCTGGATTCTCCCGAGCGACACTACGAACGAATTTCTCCGCAAGCGGTGTCCGGATGTCATACGGCAGTGCTTTCGTACGCACCGTATTCCACCCTGCGAACACTGCCGAGAGGCCGTTCTTGCCACCTGTCGCAACTTGCTTCAATCGCGCCAGATCCATGCCACCCGAGAGCACCACCGATTTCCGGTAGGTGCTATCAGATGCGAGTTTCTCGGGTGTCTCCAAGGTGATTTCGTCACCGTAAAGATTGAACACTCGATTCATCCGCGTATCTGCGAACGCGCCCACGACTGGCTCATCGATATTTCCTTCAACGATGAACACGAGCCTAAGAGCACACTCGGCATAACCGGTGTACAGTGCTTGGGCAGGATATTCCTTTCCTGTTATTTTCCCAAATGCCATCGCGTTGTAACGCATCCGCAGTGGATGCATCTCTCCAAACAGTGCGTCAGGGAAATTCCCGAGCACTGCAGAGAACTGTCCAGAACGGATAGCTTCCGTCTCCTTGATTCCGATAAAACTTATCGGGTCGAGGGAGACTTCCGTCTTCGTCCCTCCATCGTTCGCGACTGCCATGGTGTTACCACCAAGCGTCGCACAACCTGAGAGCAAAATTGCTGACAGGAAAAGTATGATTCGCATCATGATAACACCTCCTAAAAAATTGAAAAGAACAGACCTCGTGGCATCATTTCTGATACCGCGAGCAAAAGAAGAGATCACCCTTCTTCCGCTCGCCATACCATAAAATACCGATAAAATACTTTTATATGTAACTTTGTATTATACTCCATTTTCGCATAAAAGTCAAGAGCCCACAGATTCCGTTTGGAAAATGTGGGCTCTTTTTTTTGGCGATTATTCATCGCCTGGGTTTTGCCACAGCAGCTGGCCGTTTATCAGCTCTTGACTTCAAGAGCACAACCGGCCTTGGATTTGCGGCACTCCTGCGTGACCCCGGTCATCTCGAAGCTGTTGCCAACCGGGGTGATCAGCAACCAACGGCCACTGGCGTCCTTGACTTGGAAGCGTGCGCCGTTCTCGGACACCTTACTGAGGACGCCGATACCGTTGCTCATGGGGGTCGAACGAATTCCTTGGTGCTGGAAATGCACCAGGGTAACCGCCGGGATTCCCACGGTCGTGATGGTCACATCATCGCCAGCTTTGGTGGCCGTGATACTGCCACCTGCGACTGCGAATGTCTCCGCAGAAGCAACAGCAGAAATGGCAACCAAGGCGGTTGCGAGGGAGATGGAAAGAACTTTGTGCATATAACCTCCTATGGTTGCACGTTTCGATTCATTGAGTGTGGACACTCAATGGCCCACAAAGGAATTTTGTAGACCTTGTATGCTACACCAAAAAATACTTTTTGTCAACCCTGTTAGAAACCCTTACTGTAAGCCACAAATTGAATGCTCTCTTGTTGAGAAGATGAAAAATATTTTTTTTACATTATAAAATATGAAAGATTTCTAACAAGGAAAGCCACCCATTTCTTTGCTTAAAAAGTATTAACTTCAAATGTTCTTTATAAAAATTCTTTATAAAAAGCGAAAGGGACGGCTATGCAATTGCACAGACGTCCCTTCTTAAGATTTCGAAGCAAGTACTTCTTCTCTGCCAGGCCGGTATCGTCAACGCGATACCCTTTTTATACACCTTGGATCAGAAAGTCAGTCCTCACCAAACCACCCTAGTCAGGTGGCTTGGTCGCTTCTGTGGCGGGGATGAACTCGAGTTGAGCTCCCCTGTCATCAGCATCAGCTTCGCGAACCTTATTACCAAACTCGACACGAACGAATGCGCCAATGGTAGTCAGGTCCCGAGCAGACAACGGTTGGTTCAGCTGACTGACGCCAATCGGCAGGGTAATCTGTGGACCGAACATCAGCCAATTATCGTAACGGACTTCGTACGTTCCACGGAGCCAGTTTTGCTGATCCCAATTGGTATGTGCTACTCCGCCGATGAACCGCTGACGCCATTTGTTGTCCTGCGAGAGTTTCGTCTCGTAAAACCCCGAGAGGCTGAACGATCCACGATCCTGGACGGGTTGTCCAGCCCATGTCGAGTGTACTGTCTGTCCGAAGGACTTCCAGTATTCACCGATGAGGCCAGCGAGGTCACCCTCTTTATTCAGCCGTTCGGTATAGCCACCATAGAGGCCGATTTTCTGACCTTTCTGGGTAAAGCTATAGCCAGATTCAGGGTTCGATCCCCACGACCGATCCGAGAGCCACCTGAGTTTCAAGTCAGCCGACGCCCGATTATTCCGGTCATTGATCCAGTTGCGTTGGACACCCACTTGGACACCGACACCTACTTCCTTACCACGGTAGTCAGATGCAAGCGAATGCCCCGAACCGTACATACCGTAGAGACCAGGACCGGCTTGCCATTCACCGTCTTTCCAGACATAGCAAATGTTTTCACCATAGAGCCAGTTGCCTTGATACACACGATTAGTGTATACCCCAGCACCAGCCTGCGCTTCACAGCGAGGCTTGCCTGACTTTTCCTCTTCCGTCATATGAAACGGCGAAAGAGAAGTTTCTGGCTCTGGCTCAACTGCGGGTGGCGGTGATGGCTGTACAAGTTCCTCCTCCTCCCGAGGAACGACCGGCTCAGACGGTTCAGGCTGAGACACGGACATCGGAACAGGGTTATCAAGCACCCAGTTACCGCAATTCCGCACCCAGTGGAGTTTCCTCCCTGTGGTGAGAACATACGTCCGAGCCAAGACAACTACCGAATCCTTGATCCAGGCAGTGACCACATTGTGCTTGAAGGATACTCGTCCCTTCTCACAAAATGCCACTGCTGGATAGTACTCTCCGGGCTGAAGGAATGTGTTTTGATGACTTTTTGACATCATCATCACACGGAGTTCCTCCTTCTCACTGTCCATAAGGCCAAGTTTTGCCCAAGCCTCTTCGCTTAGTGAGCTTTCAGACCTGCCACCACAATCCGTGAGTGGTGCACCACCGACACGTGTCCAACGGAACTCACCTGACTTCGCTCCCTTAACAGTTGTAACACTGCTACGGGTGACGATACCAAGCTCAATCCGCTGTCTGACAAAAATCTTCGCGCAGTCTTTCAGGTTATTCGCCCGACATACTGCCTTCCAATCCTTGCCAGCGATCTTGCTTAGCGTATCACCGGCTTTCACCGTGTACACCTCCGCCTGTACATTTGCCATTCCGAAGAATGTACACAGGACCATTACCACCATCAAGGTTGCAGTCATAAGTTTTTTCATGACCTTCTCCTTCTCTGGTTGGTTGAAAAATAGGTCACCGTGTGGCGACCCAACTTGAGCTTACTCACAGTAACCCTCCTTGTTGTTAAGAAACTGATAATCCAAAATAGACTATCTCGATTACTCTTGATTTTTCATCTCAAGAGCAAAACGAGATATCCCATTTATGAAAGAAAGGTATCAGAACGGAATTCTTCCTGTAAAAGACGAAAAGTAAAATTCAAGAAAAATCCAAAAAGCAAAGACGCAAGAACAATAAAAGAAAGTTTCGTAGCGGATGGGTTGGCCTCAATGATCGGACCGGACAACAATCGAACACTGACTTTATCGCCACCATTACCAAACAATGTACCACTTTTCTCGCTGAGTACGGTACTCACTGCTTGAGAAATTTTTGATACTTCACGCTCGCTCTCGCCAGATACGGCCACAGTTATAAATCCAAGCTCTGGATTTTTTTTCACTTCCAGCATTTTGGACCATTTCTCAAGACGATTCTTCTTATCACGTGGGAGAAAATTTGCATCAACACTTCCTGTATCAACCAGAGCATTGATGAAACTCTCACTATACAGAATCTCGCTCAACACACGACTCCTATATTCAGCCGATCGTGTCGCTGTGTAATAATCTTGCCCTTCTTGTATAGACAAAATCATAAAATCGGCATTCGCTCTGTATGGTGCTTGCAAAGTGAAAGCTCCTACAATACCGATAATAGCAACAACAACACCAAAGAACAAACCACGAGATAAGCTCTCCTTGGCGACGCTCCAGAATCCTTTTTTTTGAGAGAAATTCATATACAATGAAATATGGTTTTATCAACTATTAACACGCCACTGTACCAAAAAAAGAGAGAAATGTCAAGTGGTAAAAACAAATAAACCCTTAAATAAAGGGTTTATTTATCTCTTGTACTTCTTCTATTTCCCAAACATTATCATTTTATGAAAGAAATCCACCGATTTTCTGAAAAATGTGAAAATTGGAGAAATCACGCACGGTAATGAAGAGCATCAGAAGCAAGAGGAGGATGAATCCGATTTGATGAATCATTCCTTCTGTCCTCCGGCTGACAGGAGAACCCTTCAATTTTTCAATAAGAACAAACAATATTCGTCCGCCATCGAGAGCAGGAATCGGAAGGATATTGATGATGCCGAGATTGATGGAGAGAAGTGCCGCGAACTGGAGGAGATAAGCGATGCCGAGATCACTCATCTGCTTGGTCAGGATGACAATGCCCACCGGTCCGGTGACATCGACAGGAGCGCCTGCCTTCTCTCCGAAAAGTCCGGCAATCATCTTCCCGAAAGCATGGAGAATGGCGAGAGTGATATTGTATGTCGCTTCGGCACCATAATAGATCGCCGAGTACCACGGATAGGAAACGATGGCTGTTTCAGAAAAAGAAATACCTAGACTCCCTTCGGTCAGAGGATACTCTGTGCGCGGTGTTCCTGAAAACGTCATCTCTTTGCCGAGACGATCTATTTTCATCTCAAGATTCTGTCCTTTATGAGCGAGGATGATATCCGTCACTTGTTTGAGTGAAGTAATTTTCTCCCCGGCTATCGAGAGCACTTCATCTCCCAATTGAAGGCCCATCGTTTCTGCCGGAGTCCCCTTCTTCACTTCAAGAATCTGAATTTTAGCGTTCGGATACTGTGCCCGCTGTTCCGGATCGATCGGTTGTGGCAATCCCAGAGTAAACACAATCGAAATGAGTACCCATGCCAAAACAAAATTCATAAACACCCCAGCCCCGAGTACCTTCACACGGATCCAGGCTGATTTCCCGCCAAAACTATCCGACTCCTGATTCTGACCATCCTCACCTTTGATCTTTACAAAACCACCAAGAGGTAACCAATTGAAAGAATACACTGTCTTCGAACTCTTGGCTTCTTTGCTTCCCCAGATAATCTTGTAACGCCCCGTAGCGTCATCTTTCACTACACCAAATATCCGCGGCGGAAAACCGAAACCAAACTCATCCACCTTGATGCCATTCCGACGAGCTACCAAAAAATGCCCCAATTCGTGAACGAGGACAAGTAATCCAAGAAGAACTAAAAAAATAAGAACTGTCAACATAGTATTTTAGAGGATAAGAGATAATGGATAAAAGATAAATGAAAACCAGTCATTGCATCATGCATCTTCTTCTATACGGTGAGTATCTCGGTTTCTTTCTTCTCGCGTATTATTTCAAGCTTTTTATTATATTCGTCCACTACTTTCTGCAGTTCATCCTTGCCTTGAAATTTGTCATCTTCTGAAATCTCACCAGCGTGCTCCTTCTCCTGGATATCTTTCCAGAGGACTTCTCGAACCGTACGGATAGCGATACGACCCTCTTCAGCCTTGCTATTGAGAGTCTTCACCAGATCATGACGACGGTCTTCTGTGAGTGCTGGGAGTGTGATCCGCAAAGCCAAACCATCATTCCCGGGATTCAAACCCAGATCAGATTCACGGAGAGCCGCTTCAATCGAGACGAGACTCCCCTTGTCCCATGGCTGAATGAGAATCTGTCGTGCTTCCGGTATCATAATATTAGCTATCTGTCGAAGTGGCGTTTTGGTACCGTA
The DNA here is from genome assembly GCA_002790675.1 of Candidatus Moranbacteria bacterium CG_4_9_14_3_um_filter_45_14. Taxonomy (GTDB): domain Bacteria; phylum Patescibacteriota; class Minisyncoccia; order Moranbacterales; family UBA1568; genus UBA1568. The sequence goes on from PFVP01000021.1 coordinate 24,734, forward strand.
ATAATCCACCATCAATCCCTCTACCAACCCCGGATTCGCTCTCCCTGTCCGAATCTTCGCCGCTTCAGAAGCGAAATGCTCTACGACATTCTCGAAACTCGGTATCTTTTCAGCAATCAATGCTTTCATCATATATTTGCAACTAATGATATTACGAGGGGAAATTATTTGAGTTATTTGGAAGCCTTGCTTCCAAACATTCTATTTGAAATTCCTCAATCCGATGAACAGGTACTTCGGATCGAATGGATCATAGGTGATGAACGATACCCCACGATCGACATTCAGTCCCGTCGTCATCCATGTGACTCCACCATCAATCGATTTATAGAACGCTTTCCCTGCGACAAATACTATCTCCTCCGAGTCTTGCGGATTGACGGCTATCGAACGGATAGGGAATGCCTTCGCGCTTTCAATGATGTTTATCTCCTCCCAATATTTCCCGAAGTCCGTACTGCGAAAAAGCCCGACGTTCGTTCCTGCATAGAGGACACCTGACTGAGTCGGATCGCTTGCGATAGACACTATGCCTCGAGGCATCTCATTCTCCTGATTCCGTTTACTCAGATTGGTCACTTGATTTCGAATACTATCTCCTTCACTCCTATTTCCTTTGGAAGATGCCCGAGATGCTCTATCTTGGAGATCGGCCATCTCTTTCTGTTTCTCCACTTCCCAATCGATCCATTGCACCCCACCATCCGAAGAATAGTATACCTTCTGACCAAATACGAGCAGATACGTCACAAGGCTCTTCGTAGAATCGAAAGCGATATCCGATACGGTACCATTGATTTCATTACCGACATTCGCCCAAGTCTCTCCGCTATCAACACTCTTCACAACTGTCCCTGCAGCCGTCCCTGCGAAAATGATATTCCTTTCTCGAAAATGTTGTGAAAGTGCCGTAATGGGTATCTTCTGCCCTGGTTCCGTATACACATCCCTCCAAGTCGTGCCCCCATCATCAGTACGGAATATCTTTCCCCACTCGCCTACCATACCGGAGGCGAACATACGATTATCCGGATCGTTCTTGTCAAGGATAAAACTGTAAATCCGCTTCGGAGGGAAAGCAATCGGCGTCCATTGATCACCTCCGTTTTCTGTTTTGAAAATTCCGCTATCAACCGTGCCGACATATATCATCCCTGATTTTTGTGGATGATACGCAATAGAAAGGATGTCTGCTTTGGTGATACTTGACTTCGCATCAACCTGTGACTTCACCATAAACGTTTTCCCGCTATCTTCAGTTTTCCAAAGACTGCCTGACACTGATTTGATTGCGAAAGCACTTATTTCTGAAGATGTC
>PFVP01000033.1 GCA_002790675.1 Candidatus Moranbacteria bacterium CG_4_9_14_3_um_filter_45_14
CTGTCACTTTCCTGCAGACGTATGCTGTCGGCACTCATTTGATCATCGAATCCAAGAATCGCCTCGGTGCGACCGCTCTGGCGAATCAGAAAATGGAGATTATTCGCAGTTTGAATTACGATACCGTTGGTCTCACAACCAGTTCTCCGGGCGGAGATATTCCTGAATTTGAAGACGTCAGCGTGAATACGACTCTCTATCATATCCATACTATCATCCAATATATTGATGATCCTTTCGATGGTACGTCCGTCGCTGGCACAGACGCTCTGCCGAATGATTACAAACGCGTCCGTCTCGAAGTGTCGTGGGGATTGGGAGGAGAAAATCAAAAAGTCATTCTTTTTTCCAATATTTCTCCTAATGGAGTAGAAACACCTGTTGGCGGAGGACTCCTCATTGTGAATGTTCTTGATGCGGGGGGAGCGGGAATTCCCGGGGTAGATGTGCATATCGCCAATACTTCGACTGCTTATAGCATCACACCGCCGACAGATGCTACGGGAAACATTACGCTTCCTGGGACTCCCTCGAGTGTTCCTGCAGGCACACAAGACTACACCTTTTCTCTTTCGAAAGCAGGTTATTATACCGCCACTACGTATCCACCTTCTCCACCGTCTACTTTTGATCCGATTGATGAACATTTATCGGTACTGGAGGGTGTGCTCAATTCTATTACTATCGTTCTGACGAAGTCTCTCGATCTGACTCTTCAAACACAAGATCCTTTCGGTACAGCAATACCGAATATTGGATTTACTATAACGGGTGGTAAAGTACTAAGCATCAGTCCTGTAATGAAGTATACGCTCGATCAGGTCAGTACGAGTACGGATGGGTCAGGGACGAAAACATTTGCAGGAGAAAGCGCTGGACAATATACGCTTACGACAAGCGATGCTCGTTATGAATTTCTGAAATTAAATCCGGAAGAAACCGTAGGAAATGTGATAGACGCTACTGCAGGAGGAACGAAGAATGTCGATGTCATCCTGATTGATACGCAGATCGGTTCGATAAAGGCTATCGTGCAGGATCAGACAGATGGTACGCCTCTCGTCGGGGCGAGCGTTCACTTGACGAATGTCACTCTCGGTTATGATGCGACACAGACGACTGATCAATACGGGTTTGTTTATTTTCCGACGAGTGCCACCGGATTGGTTGCAGGGGATTATACTATGGAAACGACTATGACAGGGTTTGCGGATGTGTCCGACACCGTTCCTGTTGCCGGAGTGCTTGTAACACGCACCACATTACTTACTCCGAATTAACACTATGCCGAAAATATCATACAAAGGATTGACGCTTGTGGAACTAATGGTAGCCATCAGTATTATGCTTATCGCGATGGAAGGCTTCACCCTTCTTTTTCTGAAAAGTTGGGATACGAACAAATTCATTCTTGAAGAAGGCATAGCCTCATCATCAGCTTCGCATTCGACGAGCAAGATCATCAAGGTATTACGCAGTATACGTCAGGCGGATAATGGTGATTTTCCTATTGAATCGGGATCGGATTTCGATCTCAAAGTATATGTCGATATTGATAAAGATGGCATAACGGAACGAGTGCATTATTTCCTCGATTTGCTAAATGATCAGTTGAAAATGGGGGTGACTAAACCGACGGGATCGGATCCTGTCTCGTATCCCGCCAGCGATGATACCGTTTCCATTTTGGCGAATTATATCGTCAATGAAAATGCCAATCCAGTTTTCTACTATTATAATAAGAATTATCCTGGAGATGCTGTGAATAATCCTCTGACGAGCCCGTTCACGCTCTCTGATGTCCGGCTGATACGAGTGCATCTGCTTGTGAATATCGATCCCGTACATGCTCCGAACAATGTCAATATCGAATCATTCGTCGATCTGCGTAACCTGAAAGTATATGAATAGAATGTTCGGAAGAAAATTTCACGGATCGGCTCTTGTGTACGGGCTCATCATAATGACAGCGGTAGCGATCGTACTCACGTCTATCCTGGTGTTTATCACCTCACAGACGAAATATGCCCTGCAGATTCATTCGCGTGAGCAGGCTTTCCAGATTGCGGAATCCGGTATCGATTTCTATCGGTGGTATCTCGCTCACCAGGTGGAAGGCAGAACCGCACAGCAGGTGGCGACTTTCTGGACGAGTGGTAGTCCCTATGGTGTCGGAATACCGTATGAAATGGAATACACCGATGGAGGTGTCGGTATAGGAAAATACAAACTGACAGTGACACCACCGGAGGATGGTTCGACAAGTATCACAGTAAAATCAGAAGGATGGACCTATCGTCATTCGACAGACATCAGAACACTTACCGTGCGTCTTCGACGTCCATCGTGGAGTGAGAATGCCGTACTGGCAAATGATAATATGCGTTTTGGCGCGGGAACAGAGGTGTTTGGGAAAATAATATCTAACAAAGGCATTCGTTTCGATGGATTGGCTCACAATGTGGTTTCAAGCGCTGTTGCCACATATGATGATCCTGATCATGGTGGAGGCAATGAATTCGGTGTGCACACTCACGTGGCACCAGTTGATCCTTTGCCACCAGCTACCGTACCCGCACGGACGGATGTTTTTGAGGCTGGACGATCGTTTCCTGTAGCGTCGATTGATTTCAATGGAGTACTCGGCGATTTGAGTTTTATGAAATCAGAGGCACAGGCAGGGAGAGGGACATATTTCGATAATAGCGGTGTCGGACGACAGATTACGCTTCTTACCGACGGGACGTTTGATGTCTGTACGGCAAATACCTATAGTGCCTATACGGGTTATTATGATGGTATGCATACCAATGCCATTTTAAATTATCAAGGAATTGTTTCTGGAGGATCGGCTCCTTACAATGGTGCGGCGTGCGTTACGATAGCATGTTGTACATCTGCAACCTGTGCTTGGGTTCAATCGAATAATCATAATAAAGGGAAATGTGTAAGTAAATCGAACTACCCTATCGTGAACAATGGAGTTATCTTTGTCGAAGACAATGTGTGGTTGAGTGGTCAAATCAATACGAAGAGAATTTCCGTTGTTGCTGCTGATCTCGCAAATGGTCCTGCACCTTCTGTGTATATCCCGAATAGTGTTACCTATACGAATTATAATGGAGACGATATCATCGGTATCATCGGACAAAAAAATATTGAAATCCCACGTAATAGTAGTAACATTCTGCGTATCGATGGAGCACTCCTCGCACAACAGGGACGTATTGGTCGGGAATATTATAATGGCATAGTGAAATCAACCATTACCATCTATGGTGCGATGGCGACCAATCTTCGTTACGGGTTCGCTTATACTAATGGTACGGGATACACCACGCGTAATCTCTATTATGATAATAACCTTCTCTATCATCCACCACCATATTTTCCGACAGGGACGCAGTATCAGATGGATCTCTGGGAAGAAAAGTGACGTCTGTGACAAAAAACGAACGATGAATCGATGGTTGTGTTATAATAGTAAAAGAGGGAAAAAAATAAAAAAACACATGCGTATTTTGCAAGAAAAAATCTTCGATCTTTTCCCGAGTGCGTTCGGGCTTGATTTGAGCGATCTTTCCATAAAGGCTTTGTGGCTCAATCGGACAGGGGATTTGGATTCCATTGTCAGTTTCGGTTCAGTGGCTCTTCCTATCGGTAGTGTGGTTGATGGTGAAATCATAGACAGAGAGGCCGTCGAGAGAGCTATCAGAAGCTTGCTTCAAATAGTCGGGCCAAAGAAACTCAAAACACGAAAAGTGATCTGCTCGTTGCCTGAGACAAAGGCCTTCCTTCGTATCATCTCGCTTCCAGAAATGGAGGAAAAGGAAGTACGAGAAGCTATCAAATGGGAAATTGAGGCCAATATTCCATTGATGCTCGATCAGGTATATTATGATTGGCAGATTCTCGATAAGAACTTTACGCAAGAAAAGGGGAAAATGAGTGTTCTCGTAGTCGCGGTGGCTCGCAGTGTTGTCGATCAATTTCAGACGGTTCTCAGTGCAGCTGGATTGGAAGTCGTCGGACTCGAAACAGAATCCATCGCTCAGGCACGCAGTTTGCTTGCTGAAGAAAATGAAGGACGGACGACATTTATCGTCGATATTGGCGATCGTCGTTCGAGTTTTCTTATTGCCATCGGCAGTACACCCTGTTTCACATCCAGCGTACCGCTTTCTTCACAGATGATTACGGATGCCATTTCTAAATCACTGCATATTCCTTTCGAAGAAGCGGAAGAGATAAAAATTAAACAGGGATTGGGCTCACTCGCCCTGCAGAGTCCGGTTTTGAAAGCGGCTATGCCGGTACTCGAAAACTTTACCGTAGAAATCGAGAAATCCATAGATTTTTATCTGAATAATCTGCATTATTCCAAGAATATCGATGCTATTGTTCTCTGCGGTGGAGGATCGAATATGCAAGGACTTTTACCTTTTCTCGCACGGAGACTCGGTCGCCCGGTTGAATTCGGCAATCCGTGGGTGAATATCAGGTTGGGCAAACAATTACCGCTTATCGATCGCAATCATTCCGTGCAATATTCAACAGCTATTGGCCTGGCTCTCCGAGGCCTCG
>PFVP01000060.1 GCA_002790675.1 Candidatus Moranbacteria bacterium CG_4_9_14_3_um_filter_45_14
AATTTATTCGCAGACCTGTAAGTATCACTGATACCTCGGAGCTCTGCTCCGGGGTAATTCATTCTTTCCGTTTTCTTTCCCATTCTTTTTTTCAAGGCTTTTTCATGAGCAATGTGTGCCTGATATTTGCCCATTCCTCGGGCTGGTTTTCCAGCTATTTCCCTGGAGATGGTTCCCTTGTTTCTTCCGCCTCCTAGATAATTAGCAATCTTCTCAAATGACAACCCTTCTAGGTATTTTATCTGTATATTTATTCTGTCATCCAGGGTCAATTGCTTAAATTCTCTCTTTTTTTGCATAAGCTATTTTCTAATTAATTTTCTTAATTATACAATAGCGTTGCAATTGATTGTTGAAGATGGGGTTACCGATTTTTTATTTTCATCAAAAAAATGATATACTGAGATGCTTATCATTTACATATTTTCTATGCAATTTCTTTTTACAAAAAATTTTTCTGAAACAGTCACCCGTGTTCATCTTGTGGATACGGAGGCTGATGAAATGATACGAGAAGGAGGCGTGAAAATCCTTTCTTTTGGTATTGGTGTTCGTGAGAAAATGACCAGACGGAAATTGATGCTTTTGGTCAGGCGGGTGGTGATGTCTGCCAAAGAACATCAGGTTAAGGAATGTGCCCTGTATTGGGAAGAATGGCAGTTCCCACATCTTATGATCGATGAATCAGAAATGGCAGAGATATTCGCTACGAATGCCCTTATGGCAGATTTCTCTTTTGATATATTCAAAACGAAACCGAAAGATGGTTTTCGGAAGGTAGAGAAAATATTTTTTGAGAGTGCTATTCAATCATGAATATCCAAGGGACTGAAAAAAGGTATCATCATCGGTGAAGAAGTGAATCGGTCACGCTATATTGCCACGATGCCTGGAAGGGAAATGACCCCGTCGTCTCTCGCTTCGTATGCGAAGCAGTCTATCAAGGGTTTGCCGATCAAACTTTCTGTTCTGAGTGAGAAAGAAATGAAGAAACTGAAGATGGGTGGTATCATCGGAGTGGGTGAGGGTTCGAGAGAGAAGTCCTGTTTCATAGTACTTGAATATTTTGGGACGGATAGGAAAAAAGCTCCCATAGTACTCGTAGGCAAGGGCGTGACGTTTGATACAGGCGGTATCAATCTCAAACCGAGTGATAGTATTCTCGGAATGAATATGGATATGTCTGGTGGAGCATCGGTGATTCACGCGCTCACTTCAGCGGTACGACTCAAGATGAAGAAGAATATCGTAGCACTGATTCCGGCTGTGGAAAATATGGCATCAGGATCGAGTTATCGTCCTGGAGATATTCTGCGTTCAATGTCAGGGAAAACTATCGAAGTTTTGAATACAGATGCCGAAGGAAGAATCATTCTGGCTGATGCGCTCATTTATGCAAAAAAGTACCACCCATCACTCGTCGTTGATGTGGCGACGCTTACTGGCGCTGCGCTCGTGGCACTTGGTGAACGTGCGTCTGCGTTGTTCACACAGGATGAAAAACTTGAAACACTTTTCCGTCATCTCGGTGAAGAGAGCGGGGATTATGTCTGGCCACTTCCGCTCTGGGATGAATACGATGAAGAAATAAAAGGAACGTTCGGTGATGTTGCCAATCTCGGAAAGACACGCTATGGCGGAGCAATTACCGCTGCTATTTTTCTCAAGCAATTTGTTGACAAATCCTATCCGTGGGTGCACCTCGATATTGCTCCTCGTATGACGACACTTCCTGATGAATTCCTCGCCAAGGGTTCGGCTGGCGCACCAGTGCGTCTTCTTGTAAAACTCCTTGAAAAATTCTGATTATGATAGTAATGAAATAAACAGATTTTTCTCCATTGCATAAGTATACTAAGAAACGGCTTGAAAAGGCTGTTTTTTTGGTGCATAACTTTTCTGTTGACGGTTCCCATAGGGTGGCGTAGAATGGGGATATGTTGAATCAAAGTGGGTTGAAGTGGGGAAACGACGTAATCGTCCCAAACTTGATTTGGGATCTGATAATTGGAAGAGACACTGGATCAGATCCGGTATAACATCAGAATGTTTTATGTTCATCGGGGAATATTCACATACCATAGATCCCAAGAAACGCCTGGCGCTTCCTTCGAAGTTTCGTTTGGAACTCGGGAGCAAGGTAGTCGTGACGCGCGGACTCGATAGTTGTTTATTCGTGTACCCGATGAAAGTGTGGGAGGAATTGGCATCGAAACTTGGTACGTTACCGGTCGGTGAAGCAGGCACGCGGAGTTTCATTCGTGTGATGCTCGCTGGGGCGACTGACGTAGAGCTCGATAGCCAGGGGAGAATTCTCCTCCCTGAATATTTGAAAAAAGATGGCGGACTAAGAAAGGACGTGACAATTGTCGGGTTGTTCAACCGATTGGAAATTTGGGACACGGCGAGATGGAATAAGTATAAGGGTCAGGCAGAGAAGAATACCGGCAAGATCGCAGAAGATCTGGGGAAATTGGGAATCTATTAGACAGTCAACAAAAAACGAATGATCGGTTCACGAGAAGAATTCAAATATCAAATATAAAAATTTACAAGAGCGAAGTTTTTATATTTGATGGTTGAAAAGAATGGTATGACGAAACATATTCCGGTATTGCTTGAGGAGACGAGAGAGGGTTTGTACCTTAAGAAAGGAGCTATCGTCGTAGATGCGACGCTCGGTGGTGGCGGTCATACGCGGGAGATATTGAAGCATATTCTTCCTGGAGGGAAAGTGATTGCCATTGATGCCGATCTTTCTGCTCTTGATGCCTTTCGTGTTCGGGTAGCAGAAGATGATTTTTTTCGACAGGCACTGAAAAAAAATTCGCTCATACTCGTGCACGATAATTATTCTTCTTTGGAAGAAGTGCTCGATCGAGAAGGTATTGAGACCGTCGATGCGATTCTTGCGGATCTGGGTTTCTCTTCGGATCAGATCGAGACGGGTGATCGGGGATTCAGTTTTTCACAGAGCGGACCGCTTGATATGCGATTGAACCAGGAAACAGAACTCACGGCAGGAGAGATCGTCAATACATTTTCTCTTGAGAAAATCGAAAGCATCCTTCGTGGGTGTGGAGATGAGAGCGAGAGCAGGCGTATCGCATCGGCAATTATTGTTGCGAGAGGAGAAAAATCATTCACGACGACTGATGAATTGCGAGACGTTATCGAGAAGGCTTACCCCAGAGGGAAGAGGCAGAGGATGAAGATTCATCCGGCTACGCAGACGTTTCAGGCTCTTCGCATAGCAGTCAATCAAGAATCAGAGCATTTGGAGAAGTTCCTGAAACAAGCGATAGAACGATTGAAAGTCGGCGGGCGGATTGCTGTGATTACGTTTCATTCCGGAGAGGATCGGATCGTGAAACAGTTCTTCAAAAAGCAAGCGATGGGATGTGTTTGTCCTCCAGGGTTCCCTGTCTGTCGTTGTGGGAATGAACCGAAGATAAGGATACTCACCAAAAAACCGATCATACCGACAGATAAAGAAGTGAAAGATAATCCGCGATCGCGTAGCGCCAAATTGAGAATAGCGGAAAAGCTTTGATCAGGGGAATAAAATTCTTTCCCTGGTGTCAGAAAAAAAACCTGCCTGCCGGCAGGTAGGTAAAAATAAAAATAAAAATTGTATGCAGATATATTGCCATGAGACAACCCGTGCAAGAAATGGAAGGTTCCAGCGCGAACTTCCTGGCTCGGTACATAGAGCGATGCTCGGTGTGCTTCTGGTTGTTTTCGTTATCGGTGGCGGATACCTTTATTCGGTGAATCAGAGCGCGGTACAAGGGTATCATATGAGAACGTTGGAAAAAGAAATAGGAAAACTCAAACAAGACAATGCAAACCTCAAGATTGCCGAAGCGGATTTGCGATCGCTCTATCGCATCGAGAGCGTAGAGGGAGATCTCCAGATGGAGAAAGTGGATACCGCTGTCTATTTTGAAGAACGAGGGTCGGTTGCTCTGAAATAACCGCGGGGACTTTCTGAAAATCTATGATTCGTAGAAGAAAAGCCATATGCAACGTCCCGGAAATGCGCAATTAAAAAGAACGAAAAAAGAAGTCGGTACTTCAGAAAAGTATGGTCGTGTCGGTATTATTGTTGGAGGCATCTTTCTTGTCGGTGTGTTTTTGATAGTACGCCTCTATTTCATTCAGGTCGTCAGTCATGATAAATGGGTAGCAATCGCGGAGAATCAGCACAATGCTTTCCAGGAACTCTCCGCTGATCGCGGAGAAATATATATTCATGATGGTGAAGATCGTTATCCTTTGGCGGTGAATCGTGAGTATCAGATGGTCTATGCATCGCCGAAAGATGTCGTAGAAAAAGATCGAGCCGCTTTGGAACTCGCGCGTATTTTGGGATTGGATGCAGGGGTGATCAAGAACAAACTTGATCGTCCGAACGATCCTTTTGAGATCATTAAAAAACGTTTGAATGATGAGGAGATAGCGCGTATCAATGAATTGGGTCTCAAAGGGATAGCCTTTCTTCCGGAAAAATATCGTTATTATCCGGCGGGAGAATTGGCTTCGCAGGTAATCGGATTTGCGAGTCTGAGGGAGAATGGCAGAGTAGGTGGTTATGGCATAGAATCATCGAAAGATGGTATCTTGCGGGGCGAGACAGGCACGGTCTCTCAGGAGAAAGATGCCGCCGGCAGATGGCTTCCTCTCTCCGATCGATTGATCGTATCTCCGAAGAACGGTGAGAGTCTGCTCCTCACTATCGATCGTGTCATCCAGTATGAGACTGAGAAGATCCTTAAGGATTCCGTCGAGCGATACGAGGCGGATAGCGCCAGTGCGATCGTGATGGATCCGAAAACGGGAAACATCCTCTCTATGGCTTCGTTTCCGCAATTCGATCCGAATAATTATTCCGAGGAAGAAGATTATTCGGTATTTCTCAATCCGGTTGTCAGTATGACCTACGAACCGGGATCGGTGATGAAGCCTATCGTTATGGCTATGGGCATCGAGGAAGGGAAAGTATCGCCGACGACGGAATTCGTCGACACCGGATCGGAAAGCGTTGCTGGTTATGTGATTCATAATTCGGAGAATAAAGTATACGGGAGAAGCACGATGACGAAAGTGTTGGATCAGTCTATCAATACGGGCGTGATCTATGTCGAAAAACTTATCGGGAATCAAACGTTCGGTGATTATTTTACACGATTTGGTTTCGGTAAAAAGACGAATATAGGTTTGCCGGCAGAACTTGCGGGGAGTATCAGGAATTTGGAGAATACGCGTTCCAACATCAGCTTTTTCACAGCATCGTTCGGTCAGGGAGTGACGACGACACCGCTTCAGATGCTTGATGCGTATGTGGTGTTTGCCAACGGGGGCAAACTCATCAGACCGAACATCATCGATCGTATCATCCATTCCGACGGTCGAGAAGAAAAGATACAACCAGAAATAGTCCGTCAAGTTTTGAGTGAAGAGACAAGTCACACTATCGGCATGATGTTGCGGAGTGTTGTCGTCAATGGACACGGGAAACGAGCGGACGTTCCTGGCTACCAGGTCGTCGGGAAAACGGGTACCGCTCAAGTAGCGAAGAGCGATGCGAAAGGGTATGAAGACGGTTTGAGCATCGGTTCCTTCGTCGGATATGCGCCGCTTGATGACCCGCGCTTCGTCGTATTGGTGAAATTGGATAATCCGAAAAAAGTGGAATGGGCGGAATCAAGCGCTGCGCCGACATTTAGTCAGATTATGAAATTTTTGTTAGAGTATGCCAAGATTAAACCGACGGAAGAAGTACCGGTAAAGAAGTAATATCCTTTTATGAATGTGAACAAAAAGAAACTGCTTGAAAAGATTCTACGTTTTATGGCGCGTGTGGTACTAGAGAAATACCACCCGATTATCATCGGTATCACCGGATCAGTAGGCAAAAGCTCGACTAAGGAGGCAGTAGCGCTGATCGTGTCACGGGCATATTTCGTACGCAAAGCGGAAGGAAATTATAATAACGAAATCGGCATACCGCTCACCATCATAGGTGCGAAGAGCGGTGGGGCATCGATTTTTGCTTGGGGAAAGATAATCTGCAAGTGGCTATGGATGGTGATCTTTCCTATACGTTATCCGGAGGTGCTCGTGCTTGAAATGGGGATTGATCGTCCTTTGGATATGGAATATCTCCTCAGTTTCGTTTCGGTGAAGATCGGAGTAGTGACGCAGATTTCTTCCAGCCATATCGCTTTTTTCGGATCGCTTGGGAATATCGCGAAAGAGAAAGGCAAATTACTTGCATCTCTCCCTCCGGATGGTTTTGCCATCCTTAATTCCGATAATAAGAATGTGATACGAATGCAAGAGAAAACGAGGGCCAAGACTCTCACCTATGGTTTTGGTCTTGATGCGATGCTCCGTGCCGATAATCTTTTGTTTCATCGTGATGTGAAACGAGTGGAGGGATTCAGTTTCAAACTGAACTACGAGGGGAAGACGATTCCTGTGCGTTTGCCGAAAATCATCGCTAGACATCATATCTCGGGAGCTTTGGCAGGAGTAGCCGTTGGAGTGGCGTTGAAAATGAATTTAGTGGAAATCGCAGAAGCTCTCGAAAACTTTGAACCCTTGCCTGGACGACTTCGTATTCTTCCGGGGAAGAATGGGATGACTCTTTTGGATGATACATACAATGCTTCACCAGTTTCGACGAGAGCGGCACTGGAGACACTGGGAGAATTTATGGCGCCACGAAAAGTAGTGATTCTGGGTGATATGCTGGAACTTGGTTCAGATGCTGTAGAGGAACACGCGATGCTTGCAACAGATGTCGTGGCTTCAGGTGCGCAGATCGTCGTGACTGTCGGGAAGCATATGCGATCCTTGTATGAAGCACTCCTTTCGTCAGGTTTCCCGAGTCGTCAAGCACACTGGTTTCCTTATCCGTCTTCGATACTTGAGAATCTGTCAGGTATCATTCGTTCCGAAGATCTGATCCTCATCAAGGGCTCGAGGGGTATGCGGATGGAGAAAATCACCGAAGCGCTCCTGATCGATCCCGGTGCGCGTGTGACGCTTCTTTGCTGTCAATCAGAAGAGTGGCGTCGCCGTCCGTTCATCGAGCCGTCGGAGTGGGAGAATGTATGATGTGACTTGCCCGCACACCAAGTGAATTTCAATTTTTGGAAATATATCGGTATTTTTGATAATCATTTTTTAGGAAGGAATTTAGTGAGATATTCTCTTTATTATACTTAAGCTCAATTGGTGTGTGGGCTTGCACGCTTGAGGAAAAAAAGTTATAGTATATCCGTGAAGCAGATGATGAATCTTCTTCGGTAATGTTTAATCCGTACTATCAAGTCTTATGACAGATAATGTGAAGGACAAGGATTTTATCGAGTATGCTGTGAAGATGCTCGTGGATAATCCAGATGATGTGAAGGTGGAAAGGAAGATCGATGAAATGGGAGTACTTATAACACTCGACGTCAATCCGAAAGATATGGGGATGGTTATCGGTCGTGAAGGTATGACTGCCAAAGCATTACGAACACTCCTCCGTGTGATCGGGGCTCGTAACAATGCTCGTGTGAATTTGAAAATCAATGAACCGGAGGGATCTGAACGACCGTCGAGAGAACCTCGCGAAGCGCGTGAGAACACTTCTTTCGCATCTCCTGTAGCTACCGAAGCGCCGAAGCCTGCAGAAGAAAAGAAGACTCTGGACGATGTGATGAATGATATCCAAATCTAATCATCAGGGCGCTTGCCCCGATCTATCTTCAAGCAGAGCGTTTCTGTTTGAAATATTTGTAAAGACGCAGTCGGATCCGTGGATGGGTTCGACTGTTTTTTTTGGATAATCTCGGAGAGATCGTGGGCTTTTACTTTGAAACGAAACCCGTTATAATAGGAAATATGAAGACGGAAAAAACCATATTGGCAGGGGTAGTGATTATTGAACCTGACGTCTTTTCGGATGATCGAGGTTTTTTTATCGAAACATTTCAGGAAGAACGTTATCAGGAGATTTTTGGTACGGACATACATTTTGTGCAGGATAATTTCTCCTCTTCCAAGAAAGGCGTGCTTCGCGGACTGCATTATCAGGCACCGCCATTTGGTCAGGCAAAACTGGTGCAAGTTTTGAAAGGGAAGGTGCTTGATGTCGCTCTCGATATCCGCTTCGGATCACCGACGTTCGGACAGTTTGTAATGGTAGAACTTTCGGGAGAAAATCATAAGCAATTTTTTATTCCTGAAGGTTTTGCTCATGGATTTATTGCACTCGAAGATGATACGCTTTTCCAATATAAATGTACTAATGTGTATTCCAAAGTACACGAGCGTGGAATCGTATGGAACGACCCGGCACTGAAAATCAAGTGGGGAATCGAGAGCCCGATTGTTTCCGGTAAAGATCGAGAACATTCGTTGCTGAAAGATATTCCAGAGGAATATATTTTTTAATTTTTTCTTTATTTATATGAAAATACTCGTTACCGGAGGAGCCGGATTCATAGGATCGAATTTCATCCATCATATTCTGAAAAAGTATCCGGAGTACCGAATAATCAATGTGGATATTCTGACATACGCTGGGAATCTGGAGAATTTGAAAGTATGGGAAAATGATGAACGATATCGTTTCGTCAAAGGGAATGTGACCGATGCGAATGTCGTTGATCCTCTCGTGGCAGAGTCTGATGTCGTGGTGCATTTTGCCGCAGAATCGCACGTTGATCGTTCTATTGTAGATCCATACGCTTTCATCGATACGAACATCAAGGGTACGTTCGTGCTTCTCGAATCAGCTCGCAAATACAACAAACGTTTCCATCATATCTCTACGGACGAGGTATTCGGTGCTTTAGGGCCGGAAGATGCTCCATTCGATGAAAATACCAAGTATGACCCTCGGAGCCCGTACAGCGCTTCCAAGGCATCCTCTGATCATCTCGTTCGTTCATATTTTCATACCTACGATCTTCCGGTGACGATTTCCAATTGTTCGAACAATTATGGTCCGTATCATTTTCCTGAAAAACTTATCCCGCTCGCTATTACCAATCTCCTTGAGGGGAAAACAGTGCCAGTGTATGGTGATGGGTTTAATGTACGCGACTGGCTGTATGTGGAAGATCATTGTAAAGCCATTGATTTGATCATTCATCAGGGTATCATCGGAGAGACGTACTGCATCGGGGGAGCGAGCGAGCGGGAAAACATTTGGATTGTGAAAAAACTCCTTGAACTTCTTGAAAAAGATGAAAGTATGATCGAATATGTGAAAGACCGAGCCGGACACGATCGTCGCTATGCTATCAATTTTTCCAAGATCGAACGCGAGCTCGGTTGGCATCCGGAAGTGACGTTGGAAGACGGTCTCACAAAAACAGTGGAGTGGTTTCGAGAAAATGAAGCTTGGTGGAAAAATATTGAATCAGGAACATATAAAGAATAGTATGGAAAACAGTATGGTAAGTAAAGTATTGATACTCGGAGCAAAAGGGATGCTTGGACAAGAGCTGGTCAGCATCTTTTCGGGTGATGAAAAATATATGGTTGCCGGATGGGATTTCGGAGATATTGACGTGACTGATTTCGTCAAGACAGAAGAAAAAGTGAGATTGTATGCTCCCGATATCCTCATCAATGCTGTGGCTTATAACGCTGTTGATATGTGTGAAGAGAGCGATGAGGAATATCAGAAAGCGATGATGCTCAATGCCGAAGTCCCTAGATTTCTTGCACATCTTGCGAAACAAATGGATATTCTTTTTGTGCATTATTCGACAGATTATGTTTTTGACGGTTCCGATGAATCAGGATACAGAGAGGATGCGGAAACGAATCCGATTTCTCGGTATGGGATAAGCAAAAGAGCCGGAGAAGAAAATGTGATAAAGGAAGAGGGAAAATATTATATTATTCGTCTCTCGAAACTGTTTGGAAAACCAGCCGTGAGTAGTATAGCGAAAAAGAGTTTCTTTGATATTATGCTCACTCTCGGGAAAACAAAAGATGTGATACAGGCTGTTGATGATGAGAAGAGTTGTTTTACTTATGCACCGGATCTAGCACGAGAAACGAAGTCTTTGATAGAAGATAAAGCGATTTTCGGTATCTATCATTTACCGAATAGTGGGGATGTTACTTGGTATACGGCTGTGCAGGAGCTCTATACACAGGCCAAAATTGGAGTTACAATACAACCTGTAGGTAGCGAGGCTTTTCCTCGTCCTGCTAAACGTCCTCATTATTCGAAGCTTCTCAATACGAAGCGTACGCCGATTCGTCCGTATGCCGAAGCCCTTAAAGACTATCTTACTTCTATGGAATAAAATTTTCTGCCATCCGGAATCTTGATGTATAAATTGGGAATGATACTCAAATAGTATGATGAAATACAACGTGATAAAAAAACAAGATACGCGTGCGTATGATGCTTTGCGGGGAGAAATGAAAAGACAAGAAGAAGGATTTGAAATGATTGCTTCAGAAAATTATGTTTCAGAGGCGGTTCTCGAGGCGCTCGGGACTGTTTTCACTAATAAATATTCCGAAGGCTATCCTGGTCGGCGTTATTATGGCGGACAGGAGTTTACCGATGTCGTAGAGACACTGGCTATAGACCGAGCTAAGAAATTGTTCGGAGCAGAACACGCGAATGTGCAACCACACGCCGGGGCACCTGCCAACCTTGCGGCGTATTCTGCCATACTCAAACCAGGTGATACGATCCTCGGTATGGATCTCTCTCACGGAGGACATCTGACACACGGTCATCCACTCACTTTGCCGGCGCAGATTTATCATTTCGTCGGATACAAAACAGAACCGGATGGAACCATTGATTACAAAAAATTGGAAGCGCAGGCATTGAAAGAGAAACCGCAATTGATTTTGGCCGGATTCTCCTCATATACTCGACAACTCGATTATGCGAAATTCTCGGCCATTGCAAAAAAGGTCGGTGCTTATTCGATGATGGATATGGCACATATTGCAGGACTGGTGGCCGGGAAAGTCGTGCCTAGTCCCGTCCCGTACTTCGATATCATCACGACGACGACGCACAAGACACTTCGTGGTCCTCGTGGGGGTATGATTCTTTGTAAAGCATCACTCGCCAAAGTGGTAGATAGAGCCGTTTTCCCAGGGCTTCAGGGTGGACCGTTAATGAATACGATTACGGCTAAAGCAGTAGCTTTTGGCGAGGCGCTACGACCGGAATTCAAAAAGTATGCCAAACAAGTCTTGAAGAATGCGAAAACGCTCGAAAAGGAAATGTGCAAATATGGAGTAGTACCACTTTTCGGCGGTACAGATAATCATATGATTATGCTCGATGTTGTGAAGAATTATGGGATTTCAGGTAAAAAAGCGGAGAAATTACTGGATGATGTCAGTATTACCGTGAATAAGAACGTCATTCCGGATGATCCGCGAGGACCGATGGATCCAAGTGGTGTGCGTATCGGTGTGCCGGCTCTTACGACACGAGGACTTCGGGAGAAAGAGGTCAAGGTGATAGCTGATTGTATTCATATGACGCTTTCTTCGGGTGGTGATATCAAGATATTGAAGACCGTGAAGATTGTCGTAAGAAAACTTTGTCGTGCTTTCCCTGCGTATAAAAAATAATTCTTTCTTCTTACCCATTCTTATGAAAGGTATCATTCTCGCAGGCGGAACAGGAACGAGACTTCTTCCTTTGACCGCTCTTACTTCGAAACAACTTCTACCGGTATATGATCGGCCGATGATTTTCTATCCTCTGAATACGCTCATCAGAGCTAGTGTCAAGGATATTCTTATCATCGTTTCCCCAGGACATTCTGGAAATTTCCTCAATTTACTCGGCTCGATGTTTCGAAAATTCGGAGTGAATCTTTCTTTCATAGTACAAAAATCACCTCGCGGTTTGGCAGAGGCCTACATTCTGGCGGAAGATTTTTTGGATGGCGAATCATCAACTCTGGTGCTCGGAGATAATATCTTCGAAGATGATTTCACTGAAGCGATTCGAACTTTCGAGAAAGGCGGACGTATTTTCGCCAAGGAGGTATCAGACCCAGAACGTTTCGGCGTGGTGGAGTTCGATGAAAACCATGAAGTAATCTCTATCGAAGAGAAACCGATTGCACCAAGAAGTCAGTTTGCTATTCCTGGAATCTATATTTTTGATAAAGATGTCGTGGAAAGGGCGAAAACACTCACTCCATCAGAACGAGGTGAGCTGGAAATCACTGATTTGCAGAGATACTATTTGAGCAAGCATATGCTTGATGTACGACTTATAGAAGGGGCTTGGTTCGATACGGGGACATTCGAATCTTTGTTCGAAGCGAGTGTATTTGCACGTGAAAAAAAACTTGGAGATCGATCCCATCCGATGATCAACGAGGCCATACGAGAGTTCAATGCCGAATACAAAGGAATAGTTTCTCTGAAAAAATAGTCGATATGATGTAATTTCCTATACGCGTACTTATGCAGAACAATCAACCGAGAAAAATCAAGAAAGCTATTCTCCCTGTTGCTGGTTTTGGAACACGTTTCCTTCCTGCAACCAAAGCACAACCAAAAGAAATGTTGCCAGTGGTAGACAAACCAGTAGTGCAGTATCTTGTAGAAGAGGCTGTGGCATCAGGGATTGAAGAAATTATCTTCGTGACGGGTCGTGGCAAGCGGGCGATAGAAGATCATTTTGATGTTTCGTATGAATTGGAAGAGACATTGGTAGAAAAGAATAAGCAGGATCTCCTCGAGGTTGTCCAAAAAATATCGATGCTCGCGAAGTTTTCTTATGTGCGTCAGCCTATTCCTCTGGGTGACGGACATGCACTCCTGCAGGCAGCGCACTTGATTGATGATGATGAGTCCGTGTTGGTGATTTTCGGTGACTGCATCTATGATAGCGAAGTTCCTGCTTCCCGTCAGCTGATCGAGACGTATGAGGAATACCAGACGCCGATTATCGGACTTTCTGAAGTGGCTCTGGAAGATGTATCGAAATTCGGTGTCGTGGCTGGTGAGAAGGTAGATGAGAATGATTGGAAGGTGACGCACATAGTGGAGAAGCCGAAACCGGAAGATGCTCCGAGCCGATTAGTCGCGGTTGGAAAATACATCATCACCAATGATGTGTTCAAAGCACTTGCCGGAATTGAATCAGGAAAATCCGGTGAAATTCGTCTGGCGGACGCCTTTGACAGTATGCTCGAAAAAGGATTGCCGATACACGGACGAATGTTGGAAGGAGAATGGCTCGATACCGGAGACAAGTTCAATTTTCTGAAGACAACGATTCATTTCGGGTTGAAACACCCAGAAATAGGGGAGAGATTCCGTGCGTATCTGAAAGGTCTCTCGCTTTGATCTGAGAGGTTCGTTGAAAAATTTTTTGTTCGATCATTTTCTCACTCTTTGATAAAAGATGTTATGTATTGGATCTATCTTTTTCTTTTCATTTTTATCATCTTCACACCGAAAATCATTCAGGATGGATTTTTTTTCCTTCGTGAAGAAGACATTGAATCACTCATCATACTTTGTTTTGGTGTTCTCGCTTTCGTCCTTTATTTGGCGAAAGAAAAGGAATTGCTGAAAGTTTTTCGGGAAAAACTTCATCTTCAGAGAAAAACCAATGACATCACGAAAGATCTATCGGATTCGTATTCGTATATTGGTGGGATGAATCGTAAGTTCGATATCGTGAAAAATCTCATCTTTCATCTTCCTGAGGACACTTCAGATGCGTTGGCCAAGGAGCATCCGGAAACGTTCCAATCGATCATTCAAGCGATACAGCTTCTTTCCAAAGGAGAATCCGTTTCACTGCGTTTTGTCAATACAAAAACAGGGCAATTGGAAAAAATAATAGAAAGAGGGCCTCCCGAAAAGTTCGCTTTTTTCAACGCGAAAAAACTCCTGGCATCTGGAAAAGTGTTTTGGGAAAATCCTGATTGTGCGGTCGTTCGTTCTCCACGAGAAGCAAAGAACAAAGTTGTGTATATTATTTTTCCAAAAGCGACGAATCAGATAGAGGATGTGGAAATGTTCAAAATCCTCGCTTCACAGGCACTTCTTTTATACTGTGTCGCTTGAGAGGCTTCAGATGAGAGACCTCATCCTTTTGGAAGAGAAGGGATATAATTGATATTCACTTGAATATGCGAATAGGTATCGATGCTCGATTTTATGGTTCGATCGGCAAGGGACTCGGTCGTTATACCGAGAAACTTATCGAGCGTCTGGAAACTCTGGATACGGAGAATGAGTATATCATTTTTTTATTACGGGAGAATTTCGATGATTATGTACCGAGGAACAGACATTTCAAGAAAGCCTTGGCAGAATATCCGTGGTACAGTTTCTCGGAACAGATTTTTTTTCCGCTCCAACTTCTCTCCTTTCGATTGGATCTCGTTCACTTTCCTCACTTCAATGTCCCGTTTCTGTATCCGAAAAAATTTGTGGTTACCATCCACGATTTGATATTGCTCCATTATCCGACGCTTCAAAATACCACGCACTCAGGGATTTTCTACAGAATGAAATTTTTCGCCTATCGTTTCATCATCGCTTGCGCTATTCATCATGCCGAACATATCATCACCGTCTCTTATTTTACGGCAGAGGATATCCTCGCGGAATATCCTCGCGCCCGAGGGAAAATATCAGTGACATACGAGGCGGCCGATCCCTGGTGTCAGTTTTTGTCTCCGGAGAAAGAGAAGGTACTTTTTGATAGATTCAGATTACTGCAAGCGCCGTCGCCCGATACAGAGAAAGAAGGAGTGCGT
Organism: Candidatus Moranbacteria bacterium CG_4_9_14_3_um_filter_45_14; assembly: GCA_002790675.1. Taxonomy (GTDB): domain Bacteria; phylum Patescibacteriota; class Minisyncoccia; order Moranbacterales; family UBA1568; genus UBA1568. The sequence goes on from PFVP01000060.1 coordinate 14,793, forward strand.
GATATACTGAAGCCGTATCTCCTCTATGTCGGCAATGCATATCCGCACAAGAATTTGGAAGCTCTTTTGAAAATAGCCCCGAAGTTTCCTCTTTATGAATTCGTCTTGGTTGGCAAAGAAGACTATTTCTATACCCGTTTGAAGAAAATGGCGGAGGAACAGAAGATACAGAATATCATTTTTACGGGGTTTGTCGACGATTCCGAATTGAGTTCCCTTTATCGTTTTGCCGTATGCTATATCTTCCCATCGTTCTATGAGGGATTCGGGTTGCCACCGCTCGAAGCGATGACGCGAGGGATTCCCGTATTGGCTTCTTCCTGTGGCTCATTGCCGGAAATCCTCGGTCAAGCTACTCTCTATTTTGATCCCCACAAAGAAGAATCGTTGGAAGAGAAACTGACTGAAATGCTTTGTTCAGAAACAGCGCGTCAGGAATGCATACGGCGTGGGTATGTCCGGATCCGTATGTATAGTTTCGAACGTATGGCAGAGAAAACATTGAAAATTTATACGCAGAGCATCAAAAACAAAGAGTAAAAAATAATATGTCTTCTCCTTTTAGGCAGCAACCATCACAACTTTCTGATATTCGACCCGTTTCTCGTCCGGAGGTTTTGAAGCGACCAAAAATGGAATACGGACAGACGGATGGGGGGTATACACCTCTTTTCTTTGAAGCACCTGTGTCACGATTTGAACCGGATCATTTGAAATGGTCTAGAGAGGATTTGATGCAAAAGCAATCATTTCTTCTGAGGAAGCAAAAGCGTATTCTTTTCGCGTTTATTCTCTTTCTCTGTGCGGGGATAGGCATATCATTCGTGATATACAGAGCAGAGAATGTGAAGAATATGGTGCTTGCAGATGGTGAGCGTGGGTATGGATACCTTGCCTCGGCCGTAGAGGACATCCAATCCGAGCAATGGGGCGAATCGTCGTCTCGATTCGATGATGCCTACCGATCGTTTTCACACGGAACAGAAAGCCTTTCTTCCTGGGGAGGGTCGTTGTTTACTTTGACACGATTCGTACCGGGACTCTCCAAGATAGCTTCAGGAAAATCCGCTTTGGAAGCAGGGAAACATTTCGCTTCGGCGGGAATCTCTCTCAACAAGATCACGGCGGATTTCGCGCTCTCCAAAGAAACATATATGCAAGGAAATACAATTTCGTTTCTTGATTTTTTGTCTCGAGTCAAAATACCTTTGGAAGAGACGCTTACCGAACTTGAAGCGGGGAATCAGGCATTGAAAGGAGTCGATATAAAGAGTGTTCCGAAAGACAAGCAGGAGAAGTTTCTGCTGGTTCGCAAAAGCCTCCCTACGCTCATCGGTCTCATCAAGAATTTCGATCAGCATAAGGCACTCTTTGAAGAACTCTTGGGTGGCAATGGTCCTCGAAAGTATCTTTTCCTCCTGCAGAATAATCAGGAAATGCGCGCCACAGGAGGTTTCATCGGTACGTATGCGCTGATGGATGTGAATGACGGTGTTGTCCGCCGTTTTTTCGTCGACGGGATTTTCAATCCTGACGGTCAACTGAGAGAAAACATTGTTCCTCCGAAAGCCATACAGAAAGTGAGCGCTGCCTGGAGTCTACATGATAGCAATTGGTTTCCGGATTTCCCGATGTCTGCCGAAAAAGCGATCTTCTTCTATGAGAAGACGGGGGGATCGACAGTCGATGGCGTGATCACATTGACGCCGACGGTGATGCAACAACTGCTTTCTGTGACCGGACCGATTACGCTTCCTCAGTATGGCCTTACGGTGGATGCCGATAATTTCATTCCGATCATCCAAGAGCAGGTGGAGACGAAATATGATAAGGAAGAGAATCAACCGAAGAAAGTGCTCGCTGATCTGACGGCTCTTCTGATCGAGAAAGTTTTCGCATCACAAGATAAGATGACTCTGTACAGAATCGCGAATGCGCTTGTGAAAGGGCTGAACGAAAAACAGATGCTTCTCTATATGCGTCACCCACAAACAGAGGCATTGATCGATGGAGCGGGTTGGTCGGGACGGGTGCTCCCTACGTCCAAGGATTATCTCTCTGTCATCCATACTAATATCAACGGATACAAGACGGATGGCGTGATAGATGAGACGATCAAACATACGGCCGAAATCAGCACGGATGGTTCTATCGTAGACACGGTTTTTATCACGCGTACGCATCGCGGTGGCAATACTCCTTATATATGGTGGAACAAAGTGAATGCCGATTATATGCGTGTGTATGTTCCAGAGGGCTCGAAGCTTTTATCGGCGCAGGGAGCGACGTGGGAATTTCCGGAAGCACCACTCGATTATCAAGCGCTCGGTTTTAAGCGGGATGTCGACGTGGAGCGTGAGGAAAATTCTCTCTCTATCGATGAAAAGAGCGGAACACGCGTGTATCAGGATTCCGGGAAGACCGTATTCGGAGCCTGGGTGTATGTCAGTCCGCAAGAATCTGTAACGGTCGAATATCGCTACCGATTGCCGTTTACTATCGATATGAATCAGATTCATCAAGGTGGAGCTGATTCCTACGCGATACTCTATCAAAAACAATCAGGATCATTGGGAAGCAAGCTGTTTTCGTCGGTATTATTTCCGGATGGAATCGAGCCAGTTTGGCAGACGAGCGGAAATCTGATACCGTACAGTCGACAGTGGAAACTTGAAACTGATTTGAAAACCGACGTATTCGCCGGAATGGTTTTCGGTACTGCCAAGTAATATACGATACACGAGATACATATCATTTCATCATTCTCGCACAGACGGGAATATAGTGATCAAAAAAGTATGGTAAAACGATGGTTCAACAATTTTTCTTCGTGGACGAGTACTCCGAGCAAAACAGTCGGGAGTGCCGCTCTTCTTATCGCTATCGCTTCCATAGCCAGTCGTTTTCTCGGATTCTTGCGTGATCGCATTCTTGCTTCCCAGTTCGGTGCCGGTGATACGTTGGATGCCTATTATGCCGCTTTCCGTATCCCTGACTTATTATATAGCCTTTTGGTCTTGGGAGCGCTCAGTGCCGCTTTTGTTCCGATCTTCACCGAATTCCTGGCCGAGAAGAAAGAAGAAGAAGCCTGGAAATTGACTTCGGGGACGTTGTATCTCCTCCTCCTCTTTCTTGGAGGTCTTTCCTTGCTCGGTATAGTGTTTGCTCCGTGGCTGACCGCTCTTATCGCTCCCGGATTTTCTCCGGAGAAAATGGATACCGTCGCGATGCTCACACGAGTGATGCTTCTTTCACCGATTTTTCTTGCCGTCAGCGCCGTATTCGGGGGTGTACTCATTTCTTTCAAACAATTCGCCGCCTATTCATTGGCTCCTATTTTCTACAATGTAGGTATCATCTGTGGCGCGCTTTTCTTCGTTCCGTTCATCGGACCGGTAGGTTTAGCATGGGGCGTCGTGCTCGGTTCATTCTTGCATATGATGACTCAGTATCCATCACTCCGTCGTTCAGGATTTCATTTCAAGCTTCATTCCATAGATATCTGGAAAGATACTACCGTACGCAAAGTCATCAGGCTGATGATCCCTCGTTCGCTCGGTCTGGCAGTCAATCAAATTAGTCTTCTTGCAGTGACGATATTCGCTTCCACCCTTGCTTCGGGGAGCTTGGCGGTATTCACGCTGGCGAATAATATACAGAGCGTACCTCTGGGATTGTTCGGCATCGCATTTTCCGTAGCAGTCTTTCCGTCTCTCAGTTTTTTCGCAGCCAAGAAGAAGGAGGAAGATTTCTTTGCGATATT
>PFVP01000015.1 GCA_002790675.1 Candidatus Moranbacteria bacterium CG_4_9_14_3_um_filter_45_14
AACATCCGAAGCGCGCATAATGTCGGTTCGATGTTCCGGACAGCAGACGGTGCCGGAGTGGGTGAGATTATCCTTTCCGGTTATACGCCTGTGCCGGCGAAGAGCGATGCCTTGTATCTGACCGATGCAGACAAAGCGCTCAAGAAGACGGCTCTCGGCGCAGAAGCGTATATTCATTGGAAGAAATACGTTTCGCTCACTCGTGTTTTGGATCGATTGAAGAAAAACGGGTACACGGTTATTGCTTTGGAACAGAATACCGGAAGCATCGATTATCGGAAGTATCATCCTGTAAAAAAGAATGGCATAGCGCTCATCGTAGGAAACGAAGTTTTGGGAGTCGATGCGAAAATCTTGGAACAATGTGATACTGTTATAGAAATTCCGATGCGTGGCAAGAAGAATTCTCTCAATGTAGCAGTGGCTACCGGCATTGCCCTTTATCAAATAATGAGTACAATAGAAGAATGACGACAAAGAAAAATAAAATAGCCATATTCGATATCGATGGGACGATTTTTCGCAAAAATCTTCATTTCGAACTCATCAATGAACTTTCGTGGATGAAGATTTTCCCCGCGGAAGCACGCAATATGCTCATAAAAATATATACCGGCTGGTTGGAACACGAAGGAACGTATGAGGATTATCGCAAAGCCCTTGTGGCATTGTATGCTGAACATATCAAGGGATGTACACAGAAAGATGTGCTGAAGGCTTGCCAGATACTCATTCCTTTCCACGCCAAACGTACCTATATTTTTGCGGAAAAATTAATTAAGAAGTTGCGTAAGGACGGATATCATTTGATCGCCGTATCCGGTTCTCCTAAAGAGGTCGTAGAGGAGTATAATCAGCAGTATCTGAAATTTGACAATGTTTTCGGGAGTATCTATGCGCTCGATGATGGCGGGAAATATACGGGTGAGGCGGAATTCGAACCATCGAGGAACAAGGGTCATCTGGTAGAACAGTATGTATATGAACACAAGCTGACGTTTGAAGGCTCATACGGCATAGGCGATACGGAATCAGATAGCAGTTTTTTGAAACTCGTAGAAAGTCCTATCGCCTTCAATCCGAATAAGAATTTGAAAGCGACGGCGGAGAAGGAAGATTGGAAAATAGTCGTAGAGAAGAAAGATGTCGTCTATGAGGTGAATAAAGAATGTTTTAAGAATTCAATCGTATGAATCTCAACGCCTCTCTCGACAATTTCATAAAAAAGACACTGTGGTTGTGGTTGCCGTTTTATGCTTTTTTCGAACTCATCAAAGAGTTGGGAGAACGAGCGACCAAGAGAAAAAAATGATGACGCATACTCCTCTTTTTGTTCTGCGTGGATTTCCGCTTCTGTTGTGGATGGGGGTTATTTTCTCTTTTTCATCTCTTCACGGGAGTGCTTATCCTTTCGATCCGACACTGGCATACTATGTGGAACGCAAGAGCGCCCATTTGGTCGAATACGCCGTGCTGACAGTGCTTGCAGTACGGTTCCTCTATGCGATTTTTCTTCGTGAAACTTTTTCCAAGGTTCTTCTTTTGGCGACCGTTTTTTCAATCACCTACGGGGCATCCGATGAATTGCATCAGTTTTTCGTACCATATCGGGGGGCAAAAATGAGCGATGTTTTTATCGATAGTATTGGTGTTCTGTTTATCGCTGGCATATATTATGTTCTGTACCGAAAAAAGAAAGGAAAGAAGGCTTGACCACTTTGTTTGCAAACGGTTGAATGTTCTCTTTTGAACACCCGTTGTAGAACAACCAAAAGTAATCTTTTGTCTTTGCTCTAGACCTGTCTGCCGATTTATCTGCCGTAGGCATGACAGGCAGGCTCATCAGTGCTCTCGGTTACCGAAAAAAGTCGCCCCCAATCAACAGCGGAGAAGCTCTTTTTCTGAACTGAGAGCCCTTCTTCAGACAAGTAGAGCAACCACCGAAAAATTCTTTTGGTCGCTTTACAAAGCAGTAGAGACTGTAAATTTGAGGGAGAATAGAGGACGTCCGGGATTGACAAAAATGGGTTTATACGCTATTCTGGACGTAGGAATGGATGGGTATGGAGGTTCGCTTGTGGCGAGCTTTTTTCGTTCAAAAGCCGATTATTCGAAATATTTTATTGAGTATTATAATTTTTATACACACTTATGGCAAAGAAGAAACAGATCGAAGAAGAGAAGGAGGCCGCTACCGAAGGGAGTCTTTCAGGACGCCTGGGTGAGTTTGGGAGTGCGGTGATGCAGATCGCCGAGGAGAAAGGTATTTCCAAAGAACGGGTACTCGAGGTTGTTGAGGCGGCACTGGCGGCTGCGTACAAGAAAGACTATGGAAAAAGAGGCCAAGTGATACGCGCGACATTCGATGAAGTGCAGAAAGAAGCGAAATTCTTCCTTGTGAAAGAAGCTGTCGATGAAACGACGCGTGAATTCGTCGAAGAAAGCGTCGTCGATACTGAAGATGCAACGGACGAAGGAAAGATCGTTGAGAAGCAAGGAAAGAATGAAAAACAGACTGATCGGATTTTAGAGAAAAATGATCTGTCCGCTGGAGCTTTGGCAGAGGAGGATCGTTTGCAACGATTCAATCCTGAACGCGATATGCTTCTCTCGGAAGCCAAGAAACTGAAAAAGGGTATCAAACTGGGAGAAACGCTCGAATTACCTCTCGAGAGCCACGATGAATTTGGTCGTGTGGCGGCTCAAACCGCCAAGCAAGTCATCATTCAGCGTATCCGTGAAGCAGAGCGTGAATCGATGTTCGCTGAGTATAAAGAAAAAGAAGGCCAAGTGGTGAGCGGTGTCATACAGCGTGTCGAAGGACGTAATGTTTTCGTCGATCTCGGAAAATCAATCGGTATATTGTTCCCATCGGAACAGATCGAGGGAGAGACGTATCGAGTGGGACAACATTTGAAAGTTTTTCTCGCCAGAGTAGAATCGGATACCAAAGGACCGGGGTTGCTTTTGTCACGGGCTCATCCGGAAATGGTGCGTCATTTGTTTTCTCTCGAAGTGCCGGAAATCTTTACGGGCACGGTAGAAATCAAAGCCATCTCTCGTGAAGCTGGTTCCCGTACCAAGATCGCTGTTTTTTCTGCCGAAGAGGGTGTCGATCCGATCGGTTCCTGTGTCGGACAAAAAGGGACGCGCGTACAGGCCATCATCGATGAACTGGGTGGAGAAAAAATCGATATTATTGAATGGAACGAAGATGAGAAGAGGTTTATCAGTGCGGCATTATCACCGGCAAAAGTGCTTTCCGTGGAGTTGTTTGAGGAGGAGAAGAGAGCTCTTGTGAAAGTTCCCAATGATCAGTTATCGCTCGCTATCGGCAAACGCGGTCAAAATGTACGTCTCGCAGCCAAGCTTACCGGTTGGAAAATCGATGTAGCTAGCGATGAGACGCTGGGTGTGAAAGAGCCTGAAGCCAAGGAAGAAATTCCTGGAGATATCGCCCCTGAGGAAATTCCTCCTGTAGAAACTGAAGAAGCGAAAGTATAATATATTTTAAACATAATTCATTTAAAAAAAACTATGAATCTCTGGCATGAAATCAGCGCAGGCAAGGATGTTCCCAATATCATCAATATGATCATCGAATGTCCCAAGGGTACGAAGAATAAGTATGAAATCGACAAGGAAACCGGTCTCATCAAGCTCGATCGTGCTATGAAGAGTGCCCAAGACTACCCATTCGATTATGGATTCGTTCCACAGAGTTTGTGGGATGACGGAGACGCTCTCGATGTCGTGCTTCTGACGACATATCCGCTGGCGCCTGGCATCCTCGTCGAAGCCCGTCCGGTAGGGATTATGACGATGATCGATTGCGGTGACAGTGATGACAAGATCATCGCCGTACCGAAAAACGATCCGCGTTTCGATGAAATTCTCAATCTGAGCGATGTGAACAAACACACGCTCAAAGAAATGCAACATTTTTTCGAAACCTACAAATCCATCGAGGGCAAAAAAGTTGTTGTGAAAGGTTTTAGGAACAAGCAAGGAGCGCTCACAGCTATCAAGAAGGGACTGAAGATGTATAATGATACATTCGGAAAACGAGCTTAATATATTTTATCACCAGTGTTGTTATGGAAGTGACTGTCAAAAAATTACCAGAATCGAAGGTTGAGATTTCTGTCGCTCTGTCGTGGGAGGAATGGCAGGGGGAAATGGATCATGTGGCAAAACACCTCGGGAAAGAGGTCAAGGTGGCCGGATTTCGTCCCGGGAAAGTGCCACGTGATGTTCTTGAAAAGCGTTTCGGCAAAAAGGCTTTGCTTTTGGAAGCTACCGAACACGTCATTGATCATTCATACCCCAAGGTATTGAAAGAGCATAAAATCGATGCCATCGGTCGTCCGGAAGTGAAAGTGGGAAAAGTCGCTTTGGGTGAAACGTTCGAATATAGTGTTGTGACCGTGGTTATGCCGGAAGTGACGCTTGCATCCTGGAAAGGTGACGTGAAAAAAATAAATGTCGATTTTTCAAAACAGGAGGATGTCATTCCCGAAGCAGAAATCAATACTGAACTCGAGAAATTGGCCGATATGCACGCGAAGCTGGTGACCGTGAATCGTGAAGCGAAAACGGGCGATAATGTATTGGTAGATTTTTCTGTACTGCAAGATGGCGTGCTTATCGAAAACGGGAAGAGTGAGAAACACCCGATCGTTTTGGGGAAAGGTGTTTTCATCCCTGGTTTCGAGGAACAGCTCCTCGGTATGAAAGAAGGAGAAGAGAAAACATTTGAACTCAATTTTCCGACGGAATATCATGTGAAACATCTGGCAGGAAAGCCAGCTACTTTTCAGGTGAAATTGGGAGTGGTGCAGGAACGGGAGATTCCGATTCTCGATGATGCTTTCGCCAAAGGATTGGGGAATTTCGAATCATTGGAGAAATTGAAAGAGAATATGCGCAGTGGGATGTTGGAAGAGAAAAAAATCAAGAGCAAGGAAATCCATCGGACCAGACTGCTTGATAGTCTCGTCGAGAAGGCAACAATCGATTATCCGGAAATACTTGTGGAAGAAGAACAGACACGTATGGTGCGTGAGTTTGAGGCACAGATTCAATCGATGGGTCTCAATTTTCCTGATTATCTTACTCAGATGAAAAAAACGGAAGAAGAAATAAAGACAGAATGGAAACCGCAAGCGAAAAAACGATTGGCTGCTCATCTCATATTGAATATGCTCGCGGATACAGAGGAGATCGATGTGGATACGGAGGAAGTCGAAGCGGAGATGAACAAAACATTGCAGGGGTATAAAAACATCAAGGATATCGAGAAGAATATCGATATGGGGCGTCTCTATAGTGCGACACGCGGACAGCTCCGAAATGAGAAAGTCTTTGATTTTCTCGAAAAGCTCTAGGGTGGGCAAGTAATACGTTAACGTCATATTTATGAAGAATCAATACCTCATCCCGATGGTGGTAGAGAAGACAAGTTTCGGTGAGCGTGCGTATGATATCTACTCGCGTCTCTTGAAGGATCGGATTATTTTCATCGGCTCGCCGATTGATGACGGCGTTGCCAACACAGTGATCGCACAGCTTTTGTTCCTCGAATCGCAGAACGCCAAAGAGGATATCAAGATGTATATCAATTCTCCAGGAGGATCGGTGACATCAGCTCTCGCTATTTATGACACGATGCAGTACGTCAAATCGGATATCCAAACGATTTGTATCGGAATGGCTGCTTCGGCGGCAGCGCTTCTGCTTGCTTCGGGAAAGAAGGGAAAACGTATGGTGCTTCCCAATAGCGAGGTGATGATTCATCAAGTATTGGGTGGTACATCGGGTCAGGCAACCGATATCGATATCCACGCCCGGCATATTTTGAAGACTCGCGAGCGTCTCAATAAGATTCTCGCCAAACATACCGGACAGAAATTGCAGAAAATCGAACAGGATACCGAGCGCGATTATTTTATGAGTGCGGAAGAAGCCTTGAAATATGGAATCGTCGATAAAGTGATACAGTAGAGATGAAGTGGAACGGATGATAAAAACGAGCCTGTTTTAGGCTCGTTTTTTAGTTTTTTGTTATTTATCAATCGACATCTCTTGAATTCTTGTTTGAAGTGCAATGACTCAACAGCCAAAAGAAATCAATTGTATTTTGAAGGAGAATGTGGGTCTTGTTACTTGAGCAGAGGAAGCAGGCTTGTGCCATTCATTTCGGTCGGTTTCTCTATCTCCATAATATTCAGAATGGTTGGAACTACATCTGAGAGGAGTCCGTTGACTTCATTCTGCTCACGCATCATTTCTTCCGCATTTTTTTCGCGATGATTGTCAGGAGTGATATACCACAGTGGTACCGGATTGGTGGAATGTTCCGTATCCATTTCTCCCGTACTTGCCCTCTTCAATTCTTCCACGTTGCCGTGATCGGAAGTGATGATAATAGCGCCACCAGCCTTCAGTATGGCTGGTACGAGGATAGAGAGGCTCTTATCGGTGGCCTCGACTGCATGGATGGAAGCTTGCTCGTTGCCGGTGTGAGCCACCATATCCGGGTTCGCGTAATTGACAAGGATGAAATCGTATTCATTTTTCTCGAGAGCAGTGATGAGCGTCTCGGTGATTTTCGGAGAGCTCATTTCAGGCATTTCATCGAAATGCGATACTGCCGGAGATGGGACGAGCAGGCGGTCTTCACCAGAGAAGGCTTTCTCCGTACCGCCATTGAAAAAATAAGTGACGTGAGCGTATTTTTCTGTTTCGGCGAGACGGAGCTGTTTTTTATTATGAAGACTCAGTTCTTCGCCGAGGCAGTGACTGACTTTTTCCGGCGGGAAAGCGACACCGACTGGGAGTCCGCGCTCATATTCTATCAGGGTAGTGAAGGAGATATCGAGGATTTTCCGCTCGAAACCATCAAAGTTCGGTGCTGTGAACGCTTTAGTAAGTTCACGGGCACGATCTTCACGGAAGTTGAAGAATATCACGGAATCTTTGTCTTCGATGAGTGCTATCGGTTTGTTATTTTCAGTCAGGATGGTCGGTTCGATGTATTCATCTGAGATATTTTTACCGTATGCTTGTTCGAGGACGAGGATGGGATCTACGGCTGTCATCCCGGCACCCTCCGTGAGCATATGATATGTCTTTTCAATCCGATCCCAGTTGTTGTTGCGATCCATAGAAAAATTTCGTCCGGAGAGACTAGCGATCTTTCCGATTCCGACGAGACGCATCGTCCTAGTGAGCTCCTTAATCTGTTGCACGCCGTCTGTCGGAGCAGAGTCACGACCATCGGTGAAGATATGGATGTATACCTCGTCTATATTCTCATTCTTAGCGAGGCGCAGGAGAGCGAGGATGTGATCTTTGTGTGAGTGTACCGATCCGGAGCTGAGGAGTCCCATCAGGTGGAGTTTGCCTTTTTTCTCTTTTGCGGAGTGGACAGCCTTGAGGAGAACTTCATTTTTGAAGAAACTGCCATCCTGGATGGCAAGGGAAATACGGGGCAAATTCTGGTAGAGTACCCGACCTGCTCCCATCGTCATATGGCCGACCTCGCTATTCCCGGCGGTGTTCCAAGGGAGACCGACAGAAATTCCTGAAGCCTGGAGAGTAGTCATCGGATAAAAACGATTCAGTTTGTCGAACGTCGGTAAAGAAGCCTCCCTGATAGGGTTGCCGGTGACGTTGTTGCTAATACCCCAACCATCGAGAACGATTAGTACGATAGGCTTGTACATTGTGTGTTTGTTTAGTGTGTATTCGTTAGACCCTATCATATACAGCATAACACTCTTCTCCTTTTGACAAAAGCCTCTCACACGATTATGATAGATATACAGTATTATAAATAGTTGATTTATTGCCTCAGCCTGATAGTAATGGCAAAAAAGAGTGAAAAATGATAAGACATTCAGCATTATGTTAGAGACTTTTTCGACACAGTGTTTATCTTTGAATAAAGTTCTTCTTTTCGTGCAGAAGGCAGTTTTCGCACTCTTCTCGGACTATCAGTTGTGTGCAGCGTACATATATGACATTCAGTTTGATGTATTTTATTCTCTCCGTCGTGCTTCTTATAGCCGGCGTGATTGCAGGATATCTTGTTAGGCAGAATCTCGCTAAACGACAGCTTTCAACAGCAGAAGGCCAGGCAGCGAAGATGCTGGCGGAAGCCGAAACGTTGGTGAAAGAGATTACCGTCGAAGCGAAAAATAAGGCTATCGAAATTCTCGAAGAAGCCAAGAAGAATGAACAAGCGCGAGAAGCCAAGTTTCTCATTCAGGAAGAACGCATAGAGAAGCGTGAGATACAGGCGGAAAAAGGTGTGGAGGAAATCGACGCGGAGAAACGCCGTCTGATGCAGAAAGCGGAGGAGATCAAGGCTATTCGTGAGGAGACAGAGAAGTTGCATCAGGAAGAATTGATGCGACTCGAAAAACTTGCCCAGCTTTCCAAGGAAGAGGCTGAGAAGAAAATTTTCACATTAGTAGAAGAGGAGAGCAAGGACGCGTTGGTGAAGCGTATGTCGAAACTCGAAAACGAAAGTCACGAAGAATTGGAGAAGCAGTCGCTTAATATTATGGCGACCATCATTCAGAAGTACGCACGTTCACACGTCTCTGAATTTACAACGACGACGGTCGCTATCCCTTCTGATGAAGTGAAAGGAAAGATCATCGGCAAAGAAGGACGCAATATCCGAGCGCTTGAAAAAGAGACTGGAGTGGAATTGATCGTCGATGATACGCCGGAAACGGTTATCATTTCCGGTTTCGATCCGGTGCGTCGTGAGATCGCCCGTATCGCTCTTGAAAAACTCATCTCTGATGGACGTATCCACCCGGCTCGCATCGAAGAAGCGGTGGAGGAGGCCAAGAAAGAACTCGATACGAAAATCAAGGAAGCCGGTGAAGCGGCTGCGTACGATGCTGGTATCGCCGGCCTGCATCCGAAACTTCTCTACATATTGGGACGTTTGCGCTACCGTTACAGTTATAAACAGAATGTTCTTCTTCATTCTTTGGAGGTTTCGTATTTGGCAGGCGCTTTGGCTGCTGAGCTGGGATCAGATGTCGCTTGCGCTAAGAAAGCCGGATTGCTTCACGATATCGGCAAAGCAGTCGATCATGAAATCGAAGGGACACATGTCAAAATCGGTATGCGTATTCTCGAAAAGTTCGGTATCGGACAGAATGTCATCGATGCTATGAAGTGTCATCATGATGAATATCCTCATCAGACGACGGAATCGTTTATCGTAACCGCGGCAGATGCCATATCAGCTGCTCGTCCCGGTGCTCGCAAAGAAACGGCAGAAAAATATATCAAGCGTCTTGAAGAATTGGAGGCTCTCGTCAATTCTTTCTCCGAGGTAGAAAAATCGTATGCCATTCAAGCAGGACGCGAAGTACGTATCTTCGTCAATCCGGAAAAGACAGATGACTTGAGTGCGATGAAATTGGCACGTGATATTGCCAAACGTATCGAAGAAGAATTAAAATATCCCGGTGAGATCAAGGTCAACGTGTTCCGCGAGACCAGAGCGATAGAATATGCCAGATAGATGAAAAAAGGCTTAGATACAGTTTATTTTGAAAGAATGGCTTGCCCCAGTTACATATCAGGAGGAAATCTGATATAATGGCTAGTAGAAGCCATAAGGCGATTATATCTTACATCGTTCCTTTAGGTAAGGTGTCTCTAGGATATATAACGGGGCTTGCCTATTGCGTTCTTCAAAAAAATGGCTTAGAATAAAGGATAGGAGTTCGACAATCAGTGCCTTTGCCTCTTTTCCATATCTTTTGAAGATATGCTGAGAGGCAATTGGCCTAAACTAGAAAGGCAGGTGAGAATATGAAAAACGTAAACAAAGATATGCTCGTCCATGCAATTATGGAAAAAACCGAGCTCTCAAAAAAAGATGTCGAAGCGATGCTCGAATGTATGCTCGATGAAGTGACTGCAGAACTTTCCAAGGGGAATAAAGTTACTCTCACTGGTTTCGGTACCTTTAAGGTTTCGAATCGTGCCGCTCGTGAAGGTATCAACCCTCAGACCAAGGCTAAGATTATGATTCCGGCTATGACTGTTCCGAAATTTACTGCTGGTAAGACATTGAAAGAAGCTGTAAGATAGTTTCGTATCAGAGAGGCATCGTCAAAAACGAAGTAATCTCTGATGAAGAAAAGATAGGGCTGTAACCCGTCTGCCGATTGGGTGGGCGGGTTGTCGCTTTTCATTCAGAGGAGAAAGGTATTTTCGGAGCAGTAGTACATATATCTTTTGAGCGCGCACGTAGTCTCGGTTCCCCTCCAGAGGCGGGCAGGGATTCCGAGTAAAGTTTTTTTGTACGATTCGGAGCATAGTATAGTGGTAGTACGCGTGCCTTGGGCGCACGTAGTCTCGGTTCGATTCCGAGTGCTCCGACATGAAAAAAGTAGTGACAATCGGCGGGGGAACAGGGAGCTTTACGCTCCTTTCTGGTTTGAAGAAGTATCCGATTGAATTATCGGCCATCGTGTCGATGGCTGATGATGGCGGATCGACAGGCGTACTCCGCGATGAACTGGGTGTCCTCCCTCCAGGAGATGTTAGGCAGTGTCTGGTCGCTCTCTCTCAATCATCTGAGATGTTGCGAGCACTGATGAATTATCGTTTCGAAGGAGGTGGTCTTTCCGGACATAGTTTCGGTAACCTTTTCCTCTCAGCACTCGAGAAAGTGACGGGGAGTTTCAGTTTGGGGGTAGCAGAGGCCGCGAAGATATTGAATGTCAAAGGCGAAGTCATCCCTGTTACGAACGCAGACACCAAACTTTTTCTTAAATTAAAAAATGACGGCTTGCTTGAGGGAGAAAATGAGATCAACCACAATTTCGAAATCCAGAAACGTGGTATGGAAAAAATGTATCTCTCGCCGAAAGCCAAGGCCAATCCGCGAGCCATAGAAAAAATTTCTTCCGCAGACCTGATTGTCATCGGACCGGGAAATCATTACTGTTCTATCGTGCCGAATCTTTTGGTCACCGGTATTGCAAAGGCGATACGTACATCGAAAGCCAAGGTAGTTTACAACTGCAACCTGGTGAACAAGAAGGGTCAGACGGAAGGGTTCACCCTCGATGACTATATCGATGCGATTGAAAAGTACATCGGCACTGGGCGGGTTGATTTCGTGACGTATAACACACGAAAACCGAGCAGAACACTCTTGAAGAAATATGAACACGAGAGCGAACTCGTAACTTTTGATAGGGATGCGCGCCGTAAGCGACATTATCGAGTCATACAGACTGACGTACTCAGTTCAGAGGAGGTTCATTTTTCTCGTGGAGATACAATCGCGCATATCCGTTCATTCATTCGCCACGACACGGAAAAGCTCGGCAAGGTCTTGATGATGCTCCTCGAACTTTCAGAATATGAGAATATCTTCCACGATATCGTTTGAAAATGGAAGAAATGAGTTTTGACAGAGGGGAAGAAAGAGGGTATGATGGGTGAGAAATATAAATTTTCTAGATTATGCAGGGTTTGACGATAACACTCAAAGAAACGCGTGATGTGGCCGATGGGACACGTCTTTTTGTTTTTGAAAAACCGATAGGATATACGTTCAAGGCAGGACAGTACGTTGCTCTGGAAGTGCCAAAAATGGAAGGGATAGAGATAGATTCTCGTGGATTAACTCGTTCTCTTTCTATCGCTTCCGCTCCTTTTGAATCGGATCTATACTTCGCGATGCGCAAAGGCGAGAGTTCTTTCAAGCAGGTATGCTGGAAACTGACTTCAGGTGCTACGGTTGTTATCACCAAAGCGGTAGGTTTCTTCGTTGTGCCAGCTGAGGAAGATACCCGGCCGATCGTCTTCGTGGCCGGAGGTATCGGTATCACTCCTGTGCGGAGTATTTTGAAACAAGCGGAATATGAGAAGAGTACTCGAAGCTTCACGCTTTTGTATGCCAATCGTTTCATCAAGGATGTCGCTTTTGAAGAAGAAATAGAAAACATAACCCTTCCTCATCTGCGTCATATCACTGTACTGAGCAAATCTGATGATCCGTGTGCTCCTGATAATGATGAACGAGGATATATCTGTACCGAGATGATCAAGAAATACTGTCACAATATCACAGGCTGTCTGTATTATATCGTCGGATCACCGCAGTTCAGTGATGCGATAGAAAAAATACTAATCGATCTGGGTGTGCCGAAAGAGAATCGCCATATAGATCCCTTTACCGGTTTACGGGCAGTCGATGCAAAAAAGAGAAGTCTCTAAAAAATGCTTCTGGGAAAGAATTTTTGAGAGGTTTGATAAAACAAGCGGGTGTCGGACTCGCCTGCCGTAGGCAGGTAATGGCTCATTATATCAGCCCTGTCTGCCGACAGGCAGGCTTCCAAGCTGAGGACGGCGTATGATTACTGTTTATGCTCTTTATGATAGAATATCTGAACAGATTTATGTAGGAATGACAAATGATTTAGAAAGAAGGATAAGTGAACATAAGAGGGGTCAAAGTTTCTATACGAAAAGATTCAAGGATTTTCATTTGATTTATTCGGAGGAATTTGCAAATTATGTAGATGGACGTAAAAAAGAAAAGTCTTTAAAAAATGCTTCTGGGAAAGAGTTTTTGAGAGGTTTGATAAAACAAGCGGGTGTCGTATAACGGTTCATTATATCAGCCTTCCAAGCTGAGGACGGGGGTTCGACTCCCCCTACCCGCTCATTAAGAAATAAGAACGGCTCATTATATCAGCCCTGTCTGCCGACAGGCAGGCTTCCAAGCTGAGGACGGGGGTTCGACTCCCCCTACCCGCTCTATCATAAATGTGCTCTTGCTAAAACAAGAGATGTCTGGTAAGCTGTGAAAACAACTGAGAAAGTCCGATGCTTCTCCCGCCCTGAGTCTTATCAAGTGGATTAGGAGAGGTAACTCCCCAAAAGGTAGACTTTCTTTGCTGGGGAATTTTTTTGTTAACTAACCGCTAATTGCTAACTATCAAATGTATGATTGAATACGAGTTGTATTATCTCGTCGGTGAATCGAAGGAAAGCGAGTTGCCACGTATCAAGGAAGCTGTCGAGAAGACCGTTGTCTCCGAAGGTGGTTCATTCCTTGCTCCGGCAACGGAAGAGAAGCGCAAAATGGCGTACCAAGTGAAGAAGGAAAATCGTGGCATCTATATCGCCCGTCGTTTCACGTTGCCAGACAAGGACGAATTCGAAGCGAGCGGGAAAGAAGAGGCGGCTATTCATCCACTCAGCGTCATCAATCGCTCTCTCCAACTTTCCAAGGATGTTCTGCGTTTTCTCATCGTTCTGGCGAAAGACCTCCCAGAGTTGAAGGCGATTCCACGGGTGGAACGTCCGAAAGTAGAGAGCCGTGGCGGTCGGTATGAAAAACGTGGTGCTGTGCGTCCTATGCCTCAAGCGCCTGTCGCCCCGAAAGAAGATATGAAGCCGGTAAGCAATCAACAGATCGATGAACAGCTGAAAGCGAAACTTGATATATAGAATAGCCAACAGAGAACAAATAATAGCAAACGAAAAAATAATACGATTCTTAATAAATCATTAACCAAAAGAGTATGAACGTAAACAAAGCTATTCTAGTTGGACGTCTCACACGAGACCCTGATGTGAGAACGACACCGAATGGTCAATCGGTAGCGACACTCAGTATGGCAACTAATAATTTTTGGACCGACAAGAGCGGTACCAAGCAAGAGAAGACAGAATTTCACAACGTCGTTCTGTGGGGACGTTTGGCAGAAATCGCCGGGCAATATCTCACCAAAGGACAGGAATGTTTCGTCGAAGGTCGTTTGCAGACACGAGAATATACGGCCAAAGATGGTTCTCTGAAAAAAATAACCGAAATCGTTGGAGAAACGATGCAACTGGGTAATCGTGCCCAAGGATCTTCTCAGGGTACTGGAGCGCCACGGAGTACCGCCAGTACAGAGAGGCGGAGCGGAGGCCAGACGAATGCGAATGTTTCCGCACCGGTCGAAGAAGAAATCCCTACCATCAATCTCGATGATGAAAAAGATGAAATTCGAATCGAAGATGTCCCATTTTAAGAAGATGGAGGATGTCTGATAAATAATACGAGATGCAGTATTTTTGAGTATCATATTTCTTTTATCAATTTCTCTTATCTATTATCATTTATCACAAACACTATGGAAGCAGCAATGAGCAAGAAGCTTGCCAATCTTGATTACAAGGATGCCTATTTTTTGCGTCGTTTCCTCAACTCACAAGGCAAGATGTATCCGCCGAAGAAACACGGACTCTCTGCCAAAGAACAGCGAGAACTGGCTGTGGCCGTTAAACGAGCCCGTTTTATGGCACTTATTCCTTATGTGATCAAATAACATCGATGTGCCTCTATGTTGAATATGACTGATATCAAAACAGGAAAGAAAATCATTTGGAATAACGAACCATACGTTGTTTTGGAATATCTGCATTCCAAGATTGGACGAGGTGGCGCGGTTATGCGTACGAAATTGAAGAATCTTCTTTCTGGTGTGATCATCGATTATACTTTTCAGGGCGCGGAAAAAGTGGAAGAGACAGAAATCTCGAAATCGCACGCGCAGTATTTGTATCACGAGGGGGATGATTATCACTTTATGGACACTGTTTCGTTTGATCAATTCTCTCTCTCGAAAGAAGTCCTGGGTGATACGACGATGTATCTCGTGGAGGGAACGGAAATATCAGTTCTCAATTGGAATGGACGACCGATCAATGTTGATCCGCCGGTGAAAGTGACCCTCACCGTGACAGATGCTCCTCCTGGTATCAAAGGCGATACCGCATCAGGCGGTGGCAAGGTAGTGACGCTTGAAACCGGTCTTCAGATAACGGCTCCGCTTTTCATCAAGGTAGATGATCGTGTCATCGTGAATACGGAGAAAGGTACATACGTATCGAGAGCGTAGATATCATGGAATAGAGAAACACTCATCGTATGAGAGAGTGTTTTTTCTTTGGGTTGATTGTTCCAGAAAAAGCTTCTAGTAAAGCAAAATTATACTGACTTCGGGAGTTGCTTTTTTTCAGAGAAACAGGTAAAATAGAGAGGTGAATCTTGCCTATTGGTTGGCGAGGTTTTTATAAAGAGTCATTTTTTGTTCCTATAAAAAGTATTAAATAATTCCAGAATATGTCATTTCTCGCTTACTTGTGGGGTATCCGTCTCTTTACATTTTCGGCTCTCTTGGCGTGGCTCGGTGTGATCATTCTTCTCAATCCTGAGCAGACAGGAATAGTGGGAATAATTATTTTTTTTGTGAGCCTCCTCGCATTACTGACGGGAAGTTTCACGCTTTTGGTTACGTGGGTTTACCGTAAGGGACTTGGAGACAAAGAAGTAGGACACCATCTCGGTGGAGCTTTTCGCCAAGCAAGCCTTCTTGCCTTATACGTACTCCTCATCGTTTTTTTTCAGTATGCACAAATTTTGATATGGTGGGATGCGTTGCTTCTTTTCGGAGCGGTACTCCTCGTAGAGCTTTCGCTGAGACGTTTTTCGAATCATACAGATAAATAGGAAGTTTAATTTTCCATCAATTGAATTGATACTTATGGCAAAGAAAATAGAACAAGCGAGTTATGGTGCAAAATCCATCCAGGTTCTCGAGGGGCTTGATCCGGTACGCAAGCGCCCAGGTATGTATATCGGAGGTACATCTCTCGAAGGATTGCATCACCTCGTCTGGGAAGTCGTGAACAACTCCATCGATGAAGCTATGGCTGGTCACTGTACGGATATTGTTCTCCGTCTCTTGCCGGACAATTGGGTAGAGGTGAGGGATAACGGTCGTGGTATTCCTGTTGAGATACATCCGCAGACGAAGAAATCGACATTGGAAACTGTGATGACTGTTCTTCACGCTGGAGGAAAGTTCGGCGGTGAAGGAGGGTACAAGATTTCAGGAGGTCTGCACGGAGTCGGTGTTTCTGTCGTGAATGCCCTTTCTGTCGTTACGAGAGTGACGGTGGAGCGTCAGGGGAAGATGTGGATGCAGGAGTACAAACGTGGCAAGCCAGTCGCCGATGTCAAAGCTATTGGTAAGTCCGATACGACGGGTACGACGGTCGCTTTTCAGGCTGATCCGGAAATTTTTCCCGAAATAAATTACTCCTGGTTGAAGATTCTCGAATATATCCGTTATCAGGCATTTCTGACGAAGGGGATCCGGATCGAGGCGGAGGATTGGCGTGAAGTGAAAGAAAAAGGAGAGGAATACAAGGTGAATCGGCACAGTTTTTATTTCGATTCCGGCATCGTTTCATTTGTGAAGTTTCTCAATCGTAAGAAAGAGGTGAAGAATCAAATACCGGTATACATCGAAAAAACGATGAATGATGTCTATGTGGAAGTGTCGTTTCAGTTTACCGAAGGTTTCAAAGAACACTTGTTTGCTTTCGCCAACAATATCCTGAATCCAGGCGGAGGGACGCACGTCACCGGTTTCAAGATGGCGCTCACGCGTGCGATGAATGAGTACGCCAAGAAAAATAATCTGATCAAGGAAAAAGAAGGAGCATTCACTTCGGAAGATTTGAGTGAGGGTTTGACAGCTGTCATTTCTGTCAAACTCGCTAATCCGCAATTCGAGGGACAGACCAAAGACAAGCTCAATAATAATGAAGTGCGTGGAGCAGTATCGCAAGTGACATCTGAAGGACTCGGTGAATTTCTCGAGACTCATCCTGCTGATGCTCGGGCGATGATCGACAAGTGTCTACTCACCGTGCGTGCTCGTATCGCCGCACGGGCGGCCAAGGACGCTGTCCTCCGTAAAGGTGCACTCGAAGGGATGACCCTTCCGGGGAAACTAGCTGACTGTACGACACGCGATGCCGAACGTTCCGAAGTGTACATCGTCGAAGGAGATTCGGCAGGTGGTAGTGCTAAACAAGGACGCAATCGCGAGTTTCAGGCTATTCTGCCGTTGCGCGGTAAATTGGTGAACGTCGAAAAGACGAGTCTCGATAAAGTGGTGAAGTCTGATACGCTCAAACCAATCATCATCGCCCTCGGAGTGGGTATCGGAGAAACGTTTGATATCGCGAAACTGCGCTATGGAAAAGTGATCATTATGGCTGATGCCGATGTTGATGGTTCACATATTCGGACGCTCCTTCTGACATTCTTTTATCGATATTACGAATCACTCATTCGTGATGGGCACATCTACATCGCTCAGCCACCGCTGTACCGTCTCCAAAAAGGGAAAGACGTCCGTTATGCCTATACCGAAGAAGAGAAATTGTTGATCGTGGAAGAAATGAAAAAAAATGCTCTGGCGAAATCTACTGCCAAAAAAGAGAGGAAGGGGAAGAAAGAAGAGCCGGCAAATGAAGAGGCAGACGTGGTAGTGGTAGAAAACGAAGGAGAGGCCGAAAATACGGGAGGTATAGCCCTTCAGCGTTACAAAGGTCTTGGAGAAATGAATCCGGAACAGCTGTGGGAAACGACGATGAACCCTGACAATCGTGTTATGCTCAAGGTGACCATCGAAGATGCCGAAGCTGCTGATGAATTATTTGATATTCTGATGGGAAGCGAAGTCGAACCGCGTCGTCACTTCATCCAAACGTATGCCAAAACAGTGAAGAATTTGGATATCTAAGTAGAAGATGCTTGACGCAGGATACGTGACGGAAGAGGGGAGAAGAGAGAAATGAGGAACAAAAAACGCCCCGTCGATCGGATCGGATAGGGCGTTTTTACTTTTGAAAACTGATACTATTTCTTGTTACCAAGAATCTTGAACATTTTCGTGCCACAGACGGTGCAGATGCCTTTCATTGCCTTGCGACCATTCTTCATCTCTACCTCTTCTATATCCTTCATTTCTCTTTTTTCCTTGCACTTCATACAATGTCCTGTCTCTGCTACGATTTCGTCAGCCATAAAATATGTCTATTAACGAGTTACTGCTTCTTGTAGTATACACGCTTCAGAGAAATTATCAACCCTGTTAGAATATCTATTCTAATGGGGCTTGCAGTACTTTTCTCTAACGGGGTCAACCTTGATGCTTTGATTCGTGCTTGACCCCCACACCAATTGAGCTTCATCTTCAGAGAGATATGTTGTTCTCAGTAAAAGTCCTTTAAGTAGGGATTGAGTACATTGTTTTTTTTCGCACTCAAGCTCAATTGGTGTGGGGGTTGACCGAGACCTCTCTCTATGGTAAGCTACCAACACTCAAGAGAGAATCGAGCTGATGTTTTTTCGAAAGATTGTTGCTTTCGGGAGATATAAAGAGGTATACTCGTTCTATGAAAATGCCACTCGAGAATTTGCAAGCGATCATTCGTTGTCCGGTGTGTAACAAGAAATACCGGCCAGCCAAGATGCTCGTGCTTGATGAAGACGAAAAGCGTACGACACTTCATCTCTCCTGTACGGACTGCGGAGCATCATCGATGGTGTTTGTCTCTTTGGGGCAATTCGGTGTTGTGAGCCTGGGCATACTGACCGATCTCGAGCAAAGTGAGGCGCGTAGGGTTTTCTTCGGCCAAGCGGTTTCGTCGGATCAGGTCA
>PFVP01000037.1 GCA_002790675.1 Candidatus Moranbacteria bacterium CG_4_9_14_3_um_filter_45_14
TAAAAAAATATTGTAGCGAGTAGTTAAAAACAGCAGATTATCTGCTGTTTTTATATGGAAGTTGGATTCCCACCTTCCTGCCAGAAATGCTTAGAATGTCGATGCGGGCGGGCGCAGGAATGACAGAGTAGTGATGATGGTAGATTTATTGCAGGGTGCGTTTTTTGGATTCTTCTTTGTAGCAAATGAGAGTGTCGCCGACGGCAATTTTGACATTGCCTTCGAAGACGACTCCACATTCATTGCCTTGATTAACTTCATCGGTATTTTGTTTGTTGTATTGGAGGTTTTGCATCTTGCCAGCCCCGATAATTTCATCATCACGCTTGATTTCGAGAAGTGATCCGCGGAGCATCTTACCTTCGCTCACACGTCCGCCGACGATCATATCGTGCTTGCCGGTTTTGAAGATAGCCAAGACAGAGAGACGACCAGAATCAGTGCGGACGATTTCCGGAGGGAGGAGGGCGGCCAATTTGTCTTTGATAGCTTCGACGAGTTTGTAGATGATGCTGAAGGTTTCGATGGTGATTTTGCTTCCCTCAGCCATTCTTTTGGCGACAGGCGTCGGTTCGCTGTTGAACCCGATGACAAGAGCGTGTACACTTTCAGCCATACGAATATCTGATTCGGTGATAGCACCCACACCGGAGAAAATAAGTTCGAGGGCGACTTCATCGGATTTGATAGCACCGAGGATCTGTTCAATGGCTTCGAGCGACCCTTGGACATCGGCTTTCAGAATGAAAACAATTTTTTTCTTTTCGCTGTCGTCTTCTTGAATTTTATTCATTTTTTTGGATCCGGCTTCTGTGGATTTGGCACGGCCAAGACCCTTGCCGATAACGACTTGAACGACATCGTTGACCTGTGGAGGGACGTTGAATCCATAAATCGTTGCCGGTACGGACGGAACAGCGTTTTCGATGCTCTTCCCTGTGAAATCTTCGATACGACGGATGCGACCAAAGGCATCACCAGCGACGATATCCTGACCGACCTTGAGCGTTCCTGTGCGGACGAGTACGGTAGCAACAGGCCCTTTCTGTGGATCGAGATTGGACTCGAGGACAATGGCATATCCATCGTGTTTCTGATCAGCACGGAAATCTTCTACCTCAGCTAAGAGGAGGATATTATCGAGCAATTTGTCGATATTGATGTTGCCTTTGGCGCTAATTTCGGTACACATCGTATCACCGCCCCATTCTTCGAAGAGGATACCGTGCTCGGCGAGTTCTTGTTTGACGCGATCTGGTTTGGCATCAGGCTTGTCTATTTTGTTGATAGCGACGATGACCGGGAGTTTGTGTTCCTTCAAATATTCGATGACTTCTTTGGTTTGTGGACGGACACCATCATCGGCTGCAACGACGAGAATGGCGATATCGGCGATAGAAAGTCCGCGTTTACGCATCGCAGAGAAGGCTTCGTGTCCCGGCGTATCGACGAACGTGATGAGCTGTTTGTGTTTTTTGACTTGGTAGGCGCTGATGTGTTGGGTAATACCGCCGGCTTCACCTGCGGCGACATTGGTCTTTCTGATAGTATCGAGGAGAGTTGTTTTACCGTGGTCGACGTGCCCCAAGATGGTTACAATCGGTGGACGAGGGGAAAGATTTTTTCCGGAATTTTTTTCTTCATCGAGAATTTTGTTCAGACCTTCAATAGTGAGGCGACCGACTTCTATTTTCTCTTCGGCAGGTTCTGTCTCGAAACCGAGATCAGAGGCGATGATGCTCGCCGTATCGAAATCGATCTCTTCGTTGATGGTCGCGAGGATGTTGTTTTTCATCAGCTCAGTGATGACCACGGCTACTGACAAATGCAAAAGTTCGCTCAATTTCTTGACCGTGACGGAAGAGGGGAGGGAGACGACTACCCTTGGTAATGTTTTTTCTGTGGTTTCTATTCCAGCCATAATGTGAGAGCGAATGAATGAGAGAGGGTTATGAGATGGAGGGGGTTTTGCCGTGAATGGCCTGGGTGATAGTTGCTTTCTCTTCTTCGGTGAGAGGGAAATTGTCGGCGAGTCCGGCGATCACCGGTTTGGCGTAGACGCGTGTGCCTTCTCTCGTGTGAAGCGATGAAAGAACGGCACCGGAATTTTTTCCATCGAGGAGTGCGATACAAAAACTCTGATTGCTACCGACTTCCTTGAATGGGTTGAAGCGGAGCAGGGCGGTTTTGTGAATGCTTTTCATCCCGAGATCGCGCAGGCGATTGGAAATCTCGAACAATTCTTGGATCTCTTGATCGAGTGCTTTGGTCTCCCCGAGTTGCTCGAGAAGGATTTTTTCGAGATCTTTCCCTTCTTTTCCGGAAAAGAATATATGGAGTTTCTGTTTGAGGCGCTTATTCTGGATGAATAGGCCTATAATAAAGCAAAAAATGAGGAGCTCACCAAGGATGAGCACTCCGATACCCCCATAAACGATAGGTGAGGAAAATCCCTGAATAAAAGCCAACATACAACTTCATTACAACTTCCCGCTTACAATATCACGATTTTGGCTTAGAGTAAACCCCCACACCAATGCATTGGTGTGGGGGTAAACCTACCATACTCCTATCCTTTGGCGTGGGGGTAAACCCATTATATCGAGTCAAGGGTGTGCAGGAGAGACTCAGAAAGTATTCAATCATATTGCTTGACAATAAAATGAAAAGTGTATGAAAAAAGAGTGGAGAGTGATATACTCTCATTGTAAGGAGATTAATTTTTTTAACTATTATTGTATGAAGAAATTTCTTCCAATCGTGCTCGTACTCATCATTCTTATCGGGGTGGGACTCTTTATTCGCGGAGAGCAAACAGCGCAGGCTCCGGAGAAGCAGGGGAATAGCACTGTTCTTCCTCAGATAACGCCTTCTACGAATGAGAAAGGTGGCATAGTGAGTTCGATCAAGGATGCTATGGGACTTGGTCAGAAAATGAAGTGTACATATACGGCACCTGATGGCAATAGGAATCAGGGTTTATCCACGATTGTTGTCGATGGTCAGAAATATAAATTTATCGCTGAAGTGAATGGAGAAAAGTCGTACGGCATTTTCGATGGTGAGACGCAGTATATGTGGTCGGACAAGACAAAACAGGGTTTGAAAATGACCAAGTCCTGCATCGAAGGATTGAGTCAATCAGTTCCCTCGAACGGAAACAGCAATGCCCTCGCCACTCCGGAAACTCCGCAGGATTTCGAAAAATCTTTCGGTGATGCACAGGGAGTGAAATGTGAGCCATCGAATGAAGATTTCTCTCTCCCTACGGATGTGAATTTCATCGATCAGTGCGAGATGATGAAGGCATCCACGAAAGCTATGGAAGGGATAAAAGACAAAATCCCAGCCGGAACCTACCCAGGATTGTAGCGGTTTGCCCTTGAATTTTTTGCACAATAAAAATAGAGTCTCGTCAGACTCTATTTTTTGTTGCGGAAGAGGAATTCCCCTTACACTCCCCTTCCGCCCACCTCGCCTGCCCGACCGATAGGCGGGAACCGGAGCGGAAAGGACGATTTCAAGTTTTTCTTTCATTTGCACTAGAAAAGACTGGGTAGGCATGTCGGCAAAGAATTTTCGAACTTCTTTTGGGACGTGCAGAAAAATCCAGTGCATGCCTTCTTTGATGCCCAGTTTTTGGCTAGTGGTGTTTTTGAATATCCTGCCATATTACTCGGTTGTTTTACCGTCAAAGTGGTCATGAGCTTCGTCGGCTATGGCGTCGGCTTTCGTCTTGTGGATTGTGCCATCAATATGCTCTGGCGGCGAGTAGAGCGTGTATAATTTTAATTCCTTATCCGGTGAGGTGTTTATGATATTGTGTTTTGTTCCCGCTGGCACCACAACGGAAAATCCGTCACTAATATTGTGCTTAACATCATCTAGGATGGCTGTGCCCACTCCGGCTTCACAACGAATAAACTGATCCAGCTGATGAATTTCCTCACCGATATCCTCGCCCGGTTTAATACTCATCAGCACCAGCTGATTGTTTTTAGCAGTGTATAAAACTTTACGAAAGTTTTCGTTCTCCAAGGAATCTTTTTCAATATTTGTTATGTAGCCTTTCATATCTATATAATGTTAGATCTATTTACTCATCAAATCAACTTTCTTAATTACGCGGCTTTTTCAGGACCCAAAGCACCCTGATTTTGTTGGTCATTGTTACC
The DNA here is from genome assembly GCA_002790675.1 of Candidatus Moranbacteria bacterium CG_4_9_14_3_um_filter_45_14. Classification (GTDB taxonomy): domain Bacteria; phylum Patescibacteriota; class Minisyncoccia; order Moranbacterales; family UBA1568; genus UBA1568. The sequence goes on from PFVP01000037.1 coordinate 4,176, forward strand.
TGGTTCTTTGAGTTCCACCAACAACACGTGTGTGTCTGTGTCACCTATGTTCTCTCCTATATGATCCTGCGCTTTCAGCCAGGTAACAACTCC
>PFVP01000006.1 GCA_002790675.1 Candidatus Moranbacteria bacterium CG_4_9_14_3_um_filter_45_14
GTTTCAGATGGGACAAATCACCAAAAAGGACGTGGTGTATGGGATGTTTTTGGCGGAAGCACTCCATCCGGGGGCCCAATATTATACTAGCCTGGAAAAACGCAAATTTGATTTCAGTAAAATGTGCCAGGAGGGCACTCGCGATGTTTGGGGACCGCACACTTGCCAAGCGGATTTTGGCAGCGGCGAATACCGGGAATATCTCAGTTATATAACTAGGCGGGCGATCGATTTGGGTATCCAGAGTTTTACTTTTGGCCAGATCTACCGGCAGGAAGGCGGCGGGCGAAAATATATTCCAAAAATTGTCAAAGACATTCGCGATTATGCCAAGAAGAAAAAAATAAATGTAGTCATTGGCGCGCAAACCGGTGCCATTACTGATCCGGATTATTTGGGACTCTTTGACTATATTGAAGGCGGAGTAGGGATCGACAGTGAAGGCCGGACCGAGTCCGGACCATGTCTTTCCAGCAAAGGTAGCTGCTGGGCGCTGCTTTGGCACGAAAATTTTTCCGGCAAGGCCAAAAACGTTTTGCTCCATCTGGATTGGACCGGCGTAGCTTATGACGATCTGGATATTTTCGCTCGGATGAGCCAGGTCAAAAGAGCTGAAACACTCCAAAATTTATACGCCCGCTTCACCACCAAAAACATGGGTTTTTTGCTGCCGATTTTCGGGGTTTTAGATCCCAGTAATGGCGGCTGTCGGGGTCCGAAGAAAAGATTCTATTCCGCTGACAACGCTTATTCTTGCCAAGACGAGAATGTGATCAATAAATTAATTAAAAGTTAAAAAAGTGAGTAAAAAAACTCTAGTCGGGTTTTTGCTTATTCTGTCTGCTGCATTGGTGATCATCTGGATCAGCCGGTCTGAAGTGAAGAAAAAAAATATTTTTCCCGAAACAATTCGGAGCTCGACTAAAAACAACGGACAGTCGCCAAATCCAATGGCCGAAAAACTCCCGCAAGCAGAAATTGTGACGGAAAAATTTTTTTTGCCTCCGCTTTCTCGTGCGAGTGAAAGAGTGACCAAGAAATATTTCGGACTTTTTGTGACGCCAAAGAATTCCCCGGTCCAGCCGGAAAACTTTTCCGGCTATCACACCGGAACGGATTTTGAAGTTTTTCCCAGCGAGGAAAATGCGGATGTGTCGGTCAAAGCAGTTTGTAGCGGAAATATTTTAATGAAAAAAACCGCCACCGGCTATGGCGGCGTGCTGGTGGAGTCTTGTGAGTTAAGTGGTGAGCCAATCACAATAATTTACGGCCACTTGAAACTAACGAGCATAAATTTTAATGTCGGCGATAAAATAAGCGCTGGCGACACGCTTGGAATTTTAGGCCGCGGCTACAGCACGGAAACGAGCGGGGAAAGAAAGCATCTGCACCTGGGATTTCACAAGGGCAGAGCTATAAACATTCTGGGCTATGTCCAGAATAAATCAGAACTAGCCGGGTGGCTGGATCCGTGCCAATCCATCTGCACGGATTGATTTGATTTTTTGCCTAAAATATGCTATAATAGGGTTGTGGGTGGAAAATAAGGGACGGGTGAAAACCCGTTTTTTGCTTTTTATAAGCCATAATTTATGAGTAAAAAAATCAACCTGCTTGAATTATCCGTTCAAGCCAGGCAACTTATTGGCCGAAGATTTAAACGGATCAAGAAAATATTAAACAGAAAAGTCAATCTTCCTCCGCTGGAAGATGTTCTGTTCATTTTTCTGTTTTTGTTCTCCGCCACTTTCGGTGCGCTCCTATTTGGCATCGGAGAGAAGATTAAAAATGAGAAGCCGGCGGTGATGATCAGCTATAACTATGTCGGGCCGAATAAAATGGAAAAGAAAATAGAAACAATGGTGGCCGATCATCCAATTGAGAAAATGGCCCCCTACATTTCTTATCAAAAAAAAGACGTGGCAGCCTATCTGGTGGCTATCGCCAAAAAAGAAAGCAACTGGGGAAAATTTTCTCCGCAAAAAGATGGAGAAACCTGTTACAATTATTGGGGTTACCGCGGCACTTATAATCAGACCCGATCAGGCTATAGCTGTTTTGATTCACCGGAACAAGCGGTGGAAGTGGTGGGGGAAAGGATAAGCGAGCTGATTGATCAAGATATAGATACACCAGAAGAGATGGTGGTTTGGAAATGCGGACACGCTTGTTCGTCCCACAGCGCCTATTCCGTCGCAAAATGGATCCAAGATGTCGATTTGTATTACCGGAAATTTTAAACCAAGTTTGAATTAGATAACAAAAATAAGGCCAAAAACCCTATTTTTTGTGCCAAACAATGTCAATGTGGCATCAAAGGCGTCCTGTTCTGGACCAGCTATTGCATCATCACGTTGGCCCTTTATTATTTTATGAATTTTATATATAATGTAGGGCATGCAAAAGAAAATCTTTCTTTACATCTTTGGAATAACAGCTTTTCTCGGTTTGGTTCTGGGTGGCGGTTTTTTTGCCAATGAAGTGCGGCTGAAAATTATCCAGGGGCCGGAGAAAAACCAGCTTGCGGCGAAACTGAACCCACTTAATTTAAGCGCGTTGGATAAACTTTTCGGCGAAAAAACTTCCAATTTGGGCACTTCGGCCATGCCCAATGCCGCTGCGCCTACAACACCGAATATGCCAGCGCCAACTGAGACTGTTCCGCCGGCGCCGACCGAAACCGTTCCATCCGATCCAAAAACCAACCCAAAGGCCGATCTCCCGGTTCCAGCGGAAGAAAGCGGTTCATTTTCTTTTGCCATTCTCGGCGACACGCAGCGATTCGATCCGGTAAAAAATGACGGAGGATTTCAGCTGGCGGTCAAAAATATCCGGGAAAAAAATGTCGGAGTAGTTATGACCGAAGGCGATCTTTTGGGAAACTGTGATGGCAAGTCGGGCTGCGAAAAAAAATTAGGGGAGTGGAAAACTGTTTTGGGAGATCTCTCTGCCAAGACTTATGCATTGATGGGTAATCATGATCGTTCGGGCGGGGGGAAAGCCGACGCGCTGTGGCAGAAATTTTTTGAGTTGCCGGAGAACGGTCCGGAAGGGTATAAGGAACTGGCCTATTCATTTGATTTCCAGAATTCACACTTCGTAGTTTTGAATAGCGAAAAACCAAAAGAACATGTGATAGATAAAGCTCAACGTGATTGGCTGGAAAAAGATTTGCGCGATATTCAAAAAGATAATAAGTTTGTATTTTTCCATGAACCGGCCTATCCCGTGAGCAGCAAAATTGGTGAAAGCTTGGACGCCGAGAAAAGCGACCGGGATGCGCTGTGGCAGATTTTGAAAGATCAAAAAGTCACGGCTGTTTTCAATGGCCACGAACACATCGCCAGCCGGAAGAAAATAGACGGGGTGACTCAATTTATTTTCGGCAACACTGACTCTTTCGATCACGACTTGCCCAAAGCGGACGCGGCGGAATATAGCTATCAAGGTCAGCATTATGGAATTGTGGAAGTTAAAGGGAAAGAAGTCACCGTGAATGTATATTCAACGGACGGAGAGGTGCTGGATTCTTTTAAACTTCCCAGCTAGCTACTTAAGCAAGATTGATTTTTTTGGAAAAATTGTCTATTATGTAAACACACGGGGGCAACGGCTCATTTTATTTTTGTAAAAATTTGAAAGGAGGGTTCGGATGAGACGCGAATGCTGCGGATGCAATACGAGGATCGGATGTTACAAGTATCCGGAGGGGGAAAAGTACCAGCAGTATGATTGCGGCAACGGATGCGATGGCAATTGTCCGCAAACGGAAAGAGTTTCTCATGGACTCTGTGTAGAGTGTCTGAAGAAAGTGCAAGAGCGCAGGATGGTCAACGTCGGTCCGATAACTTTCCCCGCTTTTCTCTCAGCCAAAGGGAGTGTTGGATAGAATCTACCACCTCCCTTTAATTTTGGCTTAAATAAAGCAAAAAATAAGAAATATGCAAATGAACAAAAACGTCATTGGCGAGCACTTGTCAGGGTTTTGGCTACATGGTATAATTTTGTGGTCAAATTTTAATCTCGCGGTCAAGCCCTACGGGCCAGGCTGCCAAAGGCTAAAAAAAGCAGCCAGAAAAAAAATAATAAACCGCGCTTAAAATGAGACGAGCCAGAAGTTAAAAAAGAATTCGGAGTAAAATTAAAAAACTATAAAGTATGAGTTTAAAAAAAGAGTTTTTCAAATTCTTTTTGATTATTCTCTTTTTGAGCTTGGCCGGAATAG
>PFVP01000014.1 GCA_002790675.1 Candidatus Moranbacteria bacterium CG_4_9_14_3_um_filter_45_14
CCGATCCTTGTCATCTCCGGAAAAATTTTCGATACAAAAAATAAATTGGCGACTGATGTGGTAGGATTGATACAGGCATTACAGTTGCAAAAAGATGTGAAACTGCTGGGTTTCGTACCTGATGAAGATCTGCCGGCACTCTATTCCGGATCGCTTTTCTTTGTTTACCCGTCGCTCTACGAAGGGTTTGGTCTTCCGGTGCTTGAAGCATTGTGTATGCATACGCCGGTGCTTTCTTCCGATACGTCATCACTCCACGAAGTCGGTGGCCAAGCAGTTCTCTACACGAACCCGAAAGATATCGATGCGATGTCACATCAGATGAAACGTCTCATCTCCGACGAAGCACTGCGCAAGACGCTCATTTCTCAGGGTGCTGTTCAGACGCTACAATTCAGCTGGGAGAAAACCGTACAGAAAATTTCAGCTCTCATAACAGAGTAACCTATGATCACTCAATTTCCTCTACCTTTCGGATGGAGTAGCAACAAATGGTTGCTCATCTTTGCGAATATGTTCGCAGGCATCATTCTTATCATTCTCTCTCACACGTCGGTATTACCCCTTGAGAATGTGAATTTCGCCTTCTTCTCTTTCGTCGGTTTGCTCTTCGCTCTGTATCGTCCCGGGTGGACATTCCTCCTCCTTGTCGGAATGTTGCCATACGAAATAATCAACATCGCACCGAAGAGTCTTCCTCTCACACTTCGTCCGTATCAATGGATACTCATTCTTCTCGCGCTGGCGCTTATCATCAGATACGCGCTCAAACGTTTTCCTGTAGAAAAATTCGTACCAAATAGATGGGATATGAGTGTCCTTGTTTTCGGCGGGGGAGCATTTTTATCGGCGATGATGAGCGAACACCCATCTATCGCATTGAAACTTTCTGTCATCCTCTTTTCTTTCATTCTCTTGTATTTCATCACACGGATTTTCGTCCGTTCCGGTGATGATGCGCGGATGTCGCTTCCGTTCATCTTCTCATCTTTTTTCGTTGTTGCTCTTTATGCCATTGTACAGAATATGCTCTTTTTGAACGGTTCGGAAAGTTTCGAAGTGATGGCTGGCCGTCCCAATTCGACATTTGCCGAAGCGGATTGGCTCGGTGGGTATCTTGCAAGTGTCATCGTCCTTTTGAGCGGACTTATCGTCTCTCAAAAAAATATCTCAGGTACATTCCGTTTCCTTTTTTCGGTATTGCTTTTCATCGGATACAGCGGGCTTCTCATCACTGTCAGTCGGAGCGCATGGTTGGCTGTATTCTTCGGTATCGTGACGGTACTGCTCATCTTCGCATATCAAAACGAAGTGTGGCGAGCGCTAATCGAAAAGAACCGAATCGTACTGGGGGAGATGTTTCGAATGAAGCTGTTCATTCTCGTACCATTTCTCCTCGCATTTTTCCTGGTATATTTTTCCGGACTGAGTCCGTTCGATCTGCTTGATCGTAGTAAGAGCACCGCCACCGGCGAACAAAAGATAACCGTCGCCTGCGATCAGGATTCCTCTCTGCCTGTTTTACCCGAGAAAATCGAGAGTCTGGATCAACTGTCTTTCTTTCACTGTCGACACATCAGACTCGAAGAGGTTCCGACGGAAGTGGCGGATGGAAAATTCGTTTCTACGGTATATCGTGATGATCCGAATGTTCGTATCAGAAGCGATATCTATGCCAAAGTAGTCGGTATTTTGAGAGAACATCCGATGTTCGGCGTCGGATTCGGAAACATTTCTCCTTTCCTTGGTACGGATGAACGGGGTGCAGGACTGAATGCCAGCAACATATTTCTAGAAATATGGTTAGGTGCCGGGGTTCTCGGACTTGCAGTATTCGTGTTCTTTTGGTTTAGTCTCGGTATACGATGGTTCTCTGCAAGTATACAAAATCGTTCGTCGCTCGCTCTCGTATTCGTATCGCTTTTCGTCACGCTCACTCTTTTCAATCTTTTCAATGCCGGTCTTTTCCTCGGTTTTTTCTTTTTCTTTCTCGCGTTGCTTTTGGTAACACACACGAATGGACACAACTGAAATGACTTTCGCGATAGACATCCGACTTTTGGGGAAAAAACGTACCGGTGATGAAGCGGTCTTTTTTCATCTGACGAAGGAGCTTCTCAAAATCGATACGGTCAATCGCTATCGCTTGCTGACAGATGAGACTCTGCCGACAAAAGTCGCATCACTGTATGCGCGTCTCGACTGTATCGGACAAAACAATGTGGAAATCGTCTCTCTTCCCGCTCGTAACCGTTTTACGTGGAATTTTTTCGTTTTGCCGAAGTATCTGTTCCGAAACAAGATAGATGTTTTTCATACCCAGTATATTTTGCCATTCTTTTCGCCGAAACGTACGAAGATCATCACGCACATCCATGATGTCTCGTTTTGTGCGTACCCGGAATTGATCGGCTGGTCTGATCGATTCTTCCTCGCGCTTCTCATACCGCGATCACTCAGGAGGGCTCAACTGATCATCGCTCCATCACGATTCACCAAAGATGAAATCATCAAATATTACAGAATACCGGAAGAGAAGATAGCCGTGATTCACAATGGTATCGGGGAAGAATTCTTGGAAAAGATTGAGAGAGATACGGAGAAAGAGAACGCTCTCAGAAAGAAATACGGGTTGCCGGAACACTTCATCATTTCTGTCGGAACGCTCCAGCCGAGAAAGAATATCCCGTTTCTGATTGACGCGTTTGCCCTTTTACAAAAACGTTTGCCGGAGATGAAGCTGGTTCTTGTCGGAAATAAGGATGCTCATCATACGGATATGAACATTGAGGGTATGATCGTCTCACGAGGAGTGGAGGGAAGCGTTTTTTTTCCCGGATACGTCGATAAAGGTGATCTGCCGGCAGTGATACGCTTGGCAGAAGTGTTCGCATTTCCATCGTTGTATGAAGGTTTCGGTATTCCGCTTTTGGAAGCGATGAGTCAATCCGTTCCGATAGCTTCATCCGATATCCCGAGTTTGCGAGAAATAGGCGGTGAGGCAGTGGTTTATTTCGACCCCGCGAGTATTGCTCATTTCGAAGAAACGTTGTATACTCTTTGTACTCATCAAGAAGTGAGAGAAAAACTGCAATCAGCCGGAAATGAGAGGATAAAACTCTTTTCTTGGGAAAAGAGTGCTCTTTTTCTTTATGATATATACAAAAAACTATCTGCTCAGGAGAAGTCGTAAGAGGAAACATAATTTATTATTCCAGCGTATCTATGACGTTTTTCAAAAAAGAAAGTACTGAAATAGTCGGAGAGCAGAATGGTGCTCCTCGCAAGCACCGTGTGTGGCGTATCGTCGGTTTCTTCTTGGTCCTTTTGCTTCTTGCAGGAGGAGTTTTCGCTTGGAAGACCGGGTTTACTTTGAATAAAATATCTCAGGGCAATGCGAATATTTTTGGTAGTCTTTTGAATTCTCTTCCAGGCGTGGAGAAAAAGCTTTCCGGAGAAGATTCCGGTCGTGTCAATATCCTTCTCCTTGGAATGAGAGGAGAAGGTGTGGGAGGGGGGAGCCTCTTGGCTGATACCATAATGGTGCTTTCCATTCACCCGAAAACAGATGATACCGATACGAGCAGAGTTTCGCTCATCTCTATACCGCGTGATACGTATGTGACTGTTCCTGGTCGCAATGAACAGAGGAAAATCAATGCCGTGTATGCTCTCGGAGAAGAGCGGGCGCTTCATAAAGGTGGTATCAAAGATATGCGAACAATCGTCGAAGAGGTGACCGGTTTGGACATACCGTATGCTGTCACGCTCAATTTTCAAGGATTCAAAGATTTGGTCAATGCTGTCGGTGGTGTGACAGTGCATCTCGATCAGCCGTTCGAAGAGGGCGTACAATTTCGAGGATTGACGGCACGCTGTGATCTTGTCCGTTATACCGTCCCTTCCGGCAATGTCGAAGTGAAGAAAGGCACGAGAAAAAACGGATCGGTGTATTACAGACACTATGATTTGTGTTTCGAGAAGATGACTGTCGCCGCCATCAGCGAATTGGAATGTGGTGGTGATTTCAGACTGCCTGCCGGAGACAATATTCTTGATGGCGATAAAGCTCTCTGTTATGTACGCTCTCGCGATACCACAAGCGATTTCGCGCGCGCGCGTCGTCAACAGGAAGTCATCAATCTCATCCGTACCAAAGCCCTCTCTCTCGGTACGCTGACAGATTTTTCGAAAATAAATGCCATTCTGGACAGTTTGGGGAACAACGTCAGTACGAATATGGAAGCTTGGGAGATGAAACGACTGTTCGATGTGTATCAAGAGATGGGTGAAGTGAAGATCAACCAAAAGGTCTTGGAAAATTCTGAAGAAGGATTGCTCTATGCTCCGGAACAGAAGCCTGAGTCCGGTTATATTCTCTTGCCACGTGGTGACAATTATGATCGCATCCACGAACTCTCCCAAAACTCGCTCAATTAATAACACACGATAAAAGCGAGTTGTTATGGATACCGTAGAATTGACTATCGCTATCAATGGGTATAGGAGTCCGGAATTACTCAAACTTTGTCTCGGATCTATTTTCGAGCATTTGGAAGGTTCCCCCATCAGTTTTGAAGTTCTCGTAACTGACAGTGCCACGGAAGAAGACACGGAAATGCTGATGCGGGAAGAATTTCCACAGGTGCGTTTTTTCCCATTCGAAAAAAATGTCGGTTTCAAGACGCTGGTGAATACCTCCCTCAAAGAAGCAGGGGGAACATATATTTTTCTCATCAACAGCGATATCATTCTGACCGAGGACACTCTGCCGAAGATGCTCCAGTATATCAAAGAACATCCGACCATCGGACTACTCGCTCCGAAACAGTTGAATTTCAACGGAACGCTTCAGCAAAGTTGCTATCGTTTCTATCGTCCACAGACTGTCTTATATCGGCGTACATTGTTCATACAATTTTCTTTTGCCAAGAAACATCTGGACTGGTTTATGATGAGAGAATACGATCGTAACGTTCCGAAGAGCGTGGATTGGGTTATCGGTTCGGCGATGCTTGTCACTCGTAAAGCTGCCGAAAGAGTCGGGGCTATGGATGATCAGTTCTTTATGTATATGGAGGATGTTGATTGGTGCCGTCGTTTTTGGGAAAATGACTATCAGGTGGTCTATTATCCGGAGGCTTTCGTGTATCACTACCATGCCAAGGGCAGTGCGCGAGGCGGATTCCTCAGGTCACTTCTCTTCAACAAATTAACCTGGTATCATATCGAGAGTGCCATACGGTATTTCTGGAAATATCGTGGGAAAACATTACCGCATCACGAATAATCAAGACGCCTAATACGAAACCATATGATGGAAGAATTTTCACCTCTATCACGACTAGAGGGAGGTACAGATCAAAACGAGAAGGCTCTACAATATGAACGTGGGCAGATAATTTTCAAAAAGGCTCTTGTCTTTTTTTTCATACTTTTCCTTATTGGAGGAGCGTTTTATCTCGGATATGAAAATGGGAGTCATCGTCTCTCTACATCGAGCACTGCATCAAATGATATTCTCTCACCAGATGATGCCATCATCGTCAACAAAGATAGTCAGGACAAAACCATCGATTTTTCCCTGTTTTGGAAAGTATGGAACGTCCTTCAGGATAAATATGTCGACAGCGCGAAACTCGACGCTCATACGCTCTTCTACGGCGCTATCAAAGGAATGCTTTCTGCAACTGGTGATCCATATACGACTTTCTTCGATCCCAAAGAAAATCAGGAATTCGAGGAGGATATTTCCGGAACATTCGAAGGTATCGGTGCTGAGATGGGGATAAAGAACGAGATTCTTACCATCATTGCTCCACTCGAAGGGATGCCTGCAGAGAAAGCCGGGTTTATGGCTGGGGATAAAATCGTCAAAATCGAGGATGCGACGACGAACAATATGACGCTCGAAGAAGCGGTAAGCAAAATCCGCGGTGCGAAAGGAACGGAAGTGACACTGACTATTTTTCGCAATGGAGAAGAAGAATATCGGACGATTACCGTCAAACGTGATACGATTCTTGTAAAAAGCGTCCGTTTCGAAATGAAAGAGAACGATATAGCCTATATTCGAGTGAATCGTTTCGGCGATGATACAAAAAAAGAATTTCAAATGGCAGTCAGACAAACACTCGAAAAGAGACCTGTCGGACTCATTATTGATCTGCGTAACAATCCGGGCGGATTTTTGGGGACGTCTATCGATATGGCAAGCCTGATGCTCCCTGTCGGGAAGACCGTCGTTATGGAAGAGGACGGCAAGGGAGAACGCAAAGAACTCAAGTCTCGCGGTGGAGATGCGCTGAGTGGCGTACGAACGGTGATACTCATCAATGAAGGAAGCGCTAGTGCGTCTGAAATCCTCGCCGGTGCGCTCAAAGATAATCGCGACAATGTTACGCTGGTCGGCAAGAAGTCTTTCGGAAAGGGTTCCGTGCAGGAGCTTATCCCTATGAGCAAAGATACCTCAGTGAAGATTACTGTCGCGCATTGGCTCACTCCGGCAGGTCATCAGATCAACAATGTCGGCATCGCTCCTGATATCGAGGTCGGTCTCTCGAATGATGATGTGAACAATAAACGCGATCCGCAACTCGATAAGGCGCTGGAGATTCTGAAGGGAAAATAGTTTATTGTATTTTTTACACGTCTGATCAAAAAACTTTCCCAAGAGACACGAGTTCATCCAGCGATGAACTCGCTCTTGAAACCTTTGCAATCCGTCGAAACGACGGAGCCATGCTTGCAAAAGTTTCAAGCCTCCTGGAAAAGTCTTTATGCCAGACGTTTCAACTTTTTTATTGATTGACTCTTATACCATTAATTTCTATAATAGATACACCGTTTAATCATTAAAGGTGAAATGCTTATGAAAAAGACGAATGTCAGACCGCTTGGTGAAAATATCCTCATTCATCCGGAGAAACCGGAACAGAAAACTTCTGCCGGTATCTATCTCCCTGAGACAGCCAGTCAAGAACGATCTTCACTCGGCAAGGTGATAGCCGTAGGGGAAAGCGATAAGATCAAGGTAAAAGCTGGTCAGAAGGTCGTTTTCAGACGTTACGGAGGCGAAGAGGTCGAAATAGATGGTGAGGAATACCTCATTTCAAGCTACAAGGATGTCTTGGCAGTGATTGGATAGTTGTAGAACGGAAAAAGAGCGCTTGGATCATTCTAGCGCTTTTTCTTTTTTGCTTCTTTTTGTTTCTACTGTTTCTTTGACTCGAAAGGAAGACCGGAATCAGGAGAAAGGTATTTGTTCCCGCTCAACGTCTGTGCAGTGAAAATGCCGAGATCAGAGAGATGAACCCCACCACGGAAAGAAATACTGTCGTTTTCACCATAGACAATTATCTGTCTTCCAGCAGGGATTTCGCCAGAGCGCTTCTCGAGTTGATCAAGGGGGATATTCGTAGCACCTACGATGTGTGCTTTGTTGTAATTCTCCTCAGTTTGAACATCCAAGATGAAGAGAGACGGCTCTTTTTCACTCAACAATTTCTTGAACGATTCCAGTCCGATGTATGTTATTTTTGATTGGTCGACGAAAGAAGTCGTGTCGCCAAAAGAGAAGATCGGGGCGCTCATATTCTGCCATCCCTCGAAACCGCCTTGGAGGAAAAAATAGAGGAAGGATTTCTGCACCAGGATATTCTTTGCTGTTTCGAATGTCTGCAAGTCTGCCTCGGAGAATACGACAACGACGGACTCATTCTTATCGGGAGAAAAATTTTGGAGCGATCCTATCGGTAAAGAAAGCGAATGGATGATATGTCCGCTTTCGAAATCGACTGCTGTCCGAATATCTATAATAGTCATCGTGTCACCGTTTTGGATTTTTTTCAACAATACATCCGGTGTTATGAGAGGAACACCAGTTTGCTCTTTATCGAGAGTCGATGTCGTGGATATTTCAGAGGTATTTGAACGCGTCCAAAAAAAACTTTTTCCGATGAAATATATGCCGACAAAAAGAATGAGAGCAAACCCGATGATGAGCGCTCGTTGATCACGTTTATTGTGTGATGATTCCATACGTTGCTGTTATTCCAAAAAACTATCAATAATCTCTCTGTTTCCAAGTAAAAAATCAGCGATTGGAATCCGTGTCTTCCCTTCCACCTGGACTTCTTCGAGAAAGATCACTCCTTCGCCCGTCTGAACACCGACTTTTTCTCCTACTTCGAATATCTGACCCAGGAGGTGGGGAGTTTGAGGTGATTGTTTTTGATAGGAGATACGGTGTAATTTCAGACGCATACGCCCATCCTCTTTCTTCCAAAAAGAAAAAATACCTGGCCACGGATACAGCGCCCGATAGCGATTGTAGATGCTTTCCGCGCTATCGGTCCACATAATGTAACCATCTTCGCGTTCGATAAGCTGACAGAGCGTCGATTGGCTCTGATCCTGCGGTTTCGGAGTGAGGGTACGGTCTATCCATAGTGGTAATGTCTCAAGCAGGAGATCTCTTCCGACTGCAATGAGTTTCACGCTGAGCGATTCTTTGGTATCATCCGGATCAATGGCTATCTTCTTTTGTGTCAGGATATCACCGGTATCCATACCCGGATCCATCAACATAACGGTGATGCCTGTTTTGTCCGCCCCAGCAAGGAGCGCATTCTGAATCGGGGAAGCGCCACGCCACTTCGGAAGGAGCGAAGCGTGGACATTGATACATCCGAAACCGGGGATTTTCAAGATTTCCACCGGTAAAATTTTTCCATATGCAACCACGATGATCAGATCCGGTTGTAATTTTTTTATACTTTCGATGGTTTCTTCATCGAACTTTTCCGGTTGAAAGACGGGGAGATGGTGCTCGAGAGCTTTCTTTTTGACGGCGCTTTCTGTCGCTTCTTGTTTTCGTCCTGCCGGTTTATCGATTTTGGTCACCACGCCAACGATATTGTATTTTTGTTCGATCAGCCCTGCGAGTATGACAGAAGCAAACTCCGGCGTTCCCATAAAAACAGTACGGATTTTCGGAGCGCCTGTCCAAGTTTTGTTCTGTTTCTCAGTTTTTCTCGGAGCCGGTTCTTGTTTCGAAGAAGTATTTTTTTCGGTACGTCGTGTGAGATCGAAGAAAGCAACCATATTTTTTTATCAAAGGATTACTGAGGTTTTTTTCTGCTGTTTTTTGTAACGATTGATGATGAGAATCCCATCGAGATGATCCACTTCGTGCTGGATGACGATAGCCAGCAGTCCTGTGGCGCGGAGTTTCTTCGGCAATCCTTTTTCGTTCTGGTATCTGACCGTGATTTCTTCCGACCGGATGATGGGAAAAAATTGACCAGGCAAACTGAGACAACCCTCCTCAAAAAGGATTTTTTCTTGCGAAAGAGAAGTTATTTCCGGATTGATCAGATAATATATCTTATCGTCTACTTCAGCCACAGCCAAACGAATCGATTTGTTGATCTGCGGTGCAGCCAAACCGATGCCTTTCTCTTTGTACATAGTCTCGACCATCTGTGGCAACAAGGATTGAATCTCTTCGGACAACGGATCCTTGACACGAGAAGTCGGTTTCAACAAAATTTCAGTTGTTGCACCGGTGATGAGTGTCAGCATAGTTTTACAAAAATGAGAGTGGATCAACATCGATAGTATCAGACATATCCGTTTTTTTAAGAAAAGATCGGATGTTTTCCGGAAGCGTTTCGTCGGTCGGAAAACGCAGGAGAAGCGAACTCTCGAACAGTTTTTTGGAAACGATTCGTTTCGCTGATTCCGGAATACCTAGTCGATAACGGGAACCCTTTTTTGGGAGGAGTTTCCGAAGAGCTTCTCCGAACGTTTGCGCTGTCGTCAAGGCTTCTTGTTCAGTTTTTCCGTGACAAGCAATGGAGATGAGACGGGAAAATGGAGGATAAAAAAGGTCTTCACGCTCAGTCAGTATCTTGTGGGAAAATGCTTCAGAATCAAGCGCCTCAATTCTTTGGAAAAAGGTGCTTTCCGGATGAAAGGTCTGCACGATTATTTTCGCTTTAGAGCTGATTCCTGTTTGCCTCCTTGTCTGCTCCACGAACCTCGTGAGGATTTGGAAGAGCTTCTCGTCGGCTCGGAAATCAGGAAAAGAGAGCAGGCTATCCGCATCAATCATACCAATCAAAGTCAATTTGAGCAAGGTATGCACTTTCAGTATCATCTGAGTTCCGATGAGAATATCGATCCTCCCTGCAGATGTATCCGTGAAGAATTTTTGGATGTTTTTTTCCGTACGCATTGTCGTTCCGTCTACTCGAAAAACGCACGCGCCGGGAAAAAGTTTTTTCACTTCGCGTTCGACTCGCTCGGTACCGAATCCAACAGAACGAAAAGTGAGATGTCCGCAGTGAGGACAACTCGGAAAAGAGCCTGTCTTGTAGGAACAAGAAAGACAACGAAATGTACCATCTTGCGTACTCGAAAGAATATGTCCGGATTTCGGACAACGGAAGATATTCTTACAATTCTCACAGACAGAAAAAGCATTCATACCTTGACGATGAATGTAGAGGAGTGCCTGTTCTCCACGAATCCGTGTTTCTTTTAGGGCAGTTATAAGTTCTTGTGAGAGAGGGGAATAATTCTTCCTGAAACGTTCCAGACGCAGATTGACGATGCGGAGGGATTGTGCGAGCGGGGGGAGCGTAACAAGCGGATCGAGGAGAACGTATTCTTTTTTCTTGATACGATAGAGACTGTCGATACCGAGTACCCCTGAAGCAAGAAGAAGTTTCGCTTGAGAAAGGAGAGCAAGCTTTCTTGCGATACGTCTGCCATCATAACGTGGGCTCATATTCCATTGTTTGTATCCTTCATCCTGTTCTTCAAGAACGACAATGGTGCCCAATGTGTGAAATGGCGCGAACAAACCTTGTCGTGTGGCGAGAATGACTGAGGCTTTTCCAAAACGGATCTTTTCCCAGGCTTCGAAAGAGACGCTGGGAGCGAGTTTGCTATGAAGCACGGCAATTTCTTCCTTGGGAAGATACTCTGAAAACAGAGCTTCCAATGATGGCAGAAGAGCAATTTCAGGAACAAGAATGAGTGTCTGCTCGTGCTTGGTGGCTCCTTTTTTTACCAACTGAGAGAAGAATTGAACTTGATTTTGGAGAGTGTATAAATTGAGATAGCTCACAGTTTCTCTTTTTGATGCAAGAAATTTTTTGAGGAGAGCGCTATCGTTTTTGTGGAGACGAAGAACGACTTTCTTATCGTGGCGAGTGTTTTTTTGTTTCTTCTTTCGGATGACGCGTTTGGGAAGGAAGTGTTTCAGCGTCTTGCCGAGTGAAGTGAAATATTCTTCACTCACATATCTGGTGAGAGCCAATTGATTCTCCGTAAGGGATTTCTCGTCGATAACCGAAGAAATGAATTTCATCCAGGTCGGTGCCTTGCCTGGCAAGGGAGCAATACCGTACACAACTCCTTCCAAGGAGCGTTTGCCAAAAGAGATAGCCACAAGTGATCCAAGGGCTATCGGTTCCTTCGAAAGATAACTGAAAAGCGGAGATTTCCCTATCGGCAATATGAGAAGCGGTGCTACCTCGATTCGGTAAAGTTCAGATGTTTTCATATCCCTATTCTAACACATCGAGCAAGAATACTTGATTTTTTGGCTCTTTTAAGCTACGCTCATACTATACCTATGAATAAGAACCGTGAGCATTATTAATAACTTGTTCCTACCACGTTTCATTCCAGTTTTCTTTTGGGAGACTTGTTTCCCCAAAGCGGGCATGCCTGCCTGCCGGTAGACAGGGTTTTTTGCTTACTTGAAAGCAAAAAGAGCGAAGGGGAAACAAGAGTGAGTGAAACGGGCTTCGGTGATCGAGTGTACTCCCAAAAGGAAATTGGAATGGAAAAACATATACAACATGAGTAATTCCAAGAACTTATGAATAAAACACGTCGATTATTTGTTGGTATCCCTCTTTCTTCGCAACTTCGCAAGAGATTGACACAGGAAATGGAGACATGGCCCAAAGAAGCGATCCTTCGTACGATGGAAGAAAATCTCCATATAACGCTTTTTTTCTTAGGTTTCATTCAGGAAGAAGAAGTCGGCGAGATATGCCGTAGAGTAGGGGAGGTTTGCAAAGATATCGAATCTTTCGAACTGCAATTCACAGGCATAAAGCTGATGAAGAACGAGGTATCTCCGAAAATGATCTGGCTTACTGGTGAAGCGAGCGATGAACTCCGTCTTACATTGGAAAGAATCGAGAAAGCTTTTTCGTCATTCGTCAGTGAGAGAAAAACATATCGACCTCATATCACATTAGCAAAGATCAAAAAATCCAAATGGTTGAAACTCGAGAACAAGCCCGAGTTGAAAGAGCGAATCTCATTTATAGAAACCGTAGAAAATATCGCGGTTTTTGAGAGTTTGTCTCTTGATGGCAAGCGTCGCTATGAACCGATCGACACGTTCCCATTGCTCTGAGAGCCTGCGAGCTGGCTTGAAATCTCAATACAAAAAAACGTATGGAAATACTAGGGACGACGATCAATAATTTCACCAGAGAAGAGATTGTGAAACGCGTGGAAGTATTTCTGGATGAACCATCATTTCATCAGATCGCGACCATCAATCCTGAATTCCTCCTTGAGGCGGAGAAAAACAGATATTTTCATACTATACTTCACAATTGCGATCTGCGTGTTGTCGATGGTTTCGGTATCACGCTCGCACTCTTCTTCTGTGGCGAGAAACTGAGATGTCGTTTTCCTGGAGCTGATTTGATGAAAGAAATACTCCATATCGCCGATCAGAGAAATCTTTCCGTATATCTCGCTGTCCGTAAAGATGGCTTGAGCTCATTTGATGAAGTGAAAAACGCCATTGCAGAAAAATATCCGGCCGTTCACGTGTATGGCGAGAGTGATGTGGATTCAAATGATATCAAAAATTGCGCCATTGTCTTCTGTAATTTTGGGTCACCCGCTCAAGAGATATTTCTTGCTCAATTTCGAAATCAAACATCGAACATCCGTATCGCTATGGGTGTCGGCGGATCATTCGACTATCTCACGGGTAGACAGACTCGTGCGCCACGATGGCTACAACGTATCGGTTTTGAATGGTTCTGGCGCCTTCTGCTTCATCCCAGGCGATGGAAGAGAATCTGGAACGCTGTCGTTGTTTTCCCTTTTCGCGTATTTTTCGCTACAATGAAGAAATGAGATATTAACTATAAAGCACAATTGTATGTCTGAAATCCGTGTCCGTTTTGCACCATCACCTACAGGACAACTACACGTTGGCAGTTTGCGTACCGCCCTCTATAATTATCTCTTTGCCAAAAAATATGATGGTACGTTCATCTTGCGTATCGAAGACACTGATCAGAATCGTCTTGTTCCCGGAGCGGTTGAAAGTCTTATCAGAATGCTTGATACGATAGGGATACATCATGATGAGGGTGTTTTTATCGAGAATGGGGTTTTGGCACAAAAAGGAGGATATGGGCCGTATGCTCAATCAGAACGACTCCCAACATACAGAGAATACGCGCAGAAACTGATAGCATCAGAGAAAGCGTATTATTGCTTCTGCAGTGTTTCACGTTTGGCAGCGCTTCGCGAAGAGCAAAACAAGAATAAGCTGGCGCCGAAGTACGATAAATATTGCCTTGGATTATCTCACGAAGAAATCGAGGAGCGATTGGCAGAGAATGAACCGTATGTCATCCGTCTCAATGTCGATGAGAATCACGGAGATATTGTCTTCGATGATCTGGTACGAGGAGAAGTGACTATTCACGCGAGAGACATTGATGATCAGGTGCTGATGAAGTCAGACGGGTTTCCGACCTATCACCTGGCTGTCGTTGTGGATGATTACCTAATGCATATTTCACACGTTATCCGCGGTGAAGAATGGATATCGAGTACCCCAAAACACATCCTGCTCCACGAAGCCTTGGAATTTCCTCTCCCGAAATTCGCTCATATTCCGCTTCTTCTGAATCCTGATAAGAGCAAACTCTCGAAACGTCAGGGTGATGTCGCTGTGGAAGATTATTTGAGCAAAGGCTATCTCAAAGAAGCACTCGTCAATTTTGTGGCGCTCCTCGGATGGAATCCTGGAGCAGGCAGTACACAGGAAATTTTCACTCTCGATGAGCTGGTAGAAAAATTCGATCTTTCTTCGGTCCACAAAGCCGGAGCCGTTTTTGATCTGAAAAAACTGGATTGGATGAATACGGAATATATCAAAAAACTTGCTCTCGATGATTTGTATGAACGTGGGTTGCCATTTCTCTCGGAAAAAGAATTCTTTAAAGAATGGGTGGGTCGTCAAAACATGCTAAGCGAAGAAGAAAAAATGGCATTTGTAAAAAGAGTTTTGAAAATCGAACAAGACCGTCTGACAAAACTCTCGGATATCGGAGAGAATAACCCTTTCTTTTTCGCATCCGATATCGCTTACGAAAAAACCCTTCTTAATTGGAAGCAGAATACTGTAATACAGACAAAAGAGGCGCTTGAAAGTGCACAGGAGACGCTCTCTTCTTTGACGGATGCTGATTGGGAGTATAAAGAAGTTGTTGAAAAAATACTGATGGATAAAGCAGGGGACAAGAAGGGAGACTTCCTCTGGCCACTCCGTGTCGCTCTCACTGGAGCGCAACATTCACCATCGCCGTTCGATGTAGCCTGGGTTTTGGGGAAAGAAGAAAGCCTGGAACGCCTCAAGTCAGCTCTTCAAAAGCTCTCATAAATGAAAATATTCCGTGTGTGGTATAATAAAAGGATGATTATACTGAAATCGGACAAATATCAAAAATATTTTTTTCTTGTGACACTTCTGTGTGGAAGTATGTTTTTTGTCGCCTGGGCACATGCGGACATTACAGATCTGAGCAAAGATCAACAGAAAATCCTCGACAAAAAGCAAAATCAAGTTGATGCTATCAATGCGAAGATAAAGGCCTATAACCAGATTATCAGTCTCAAACAACGCCAAGGGTCGACACTGGCCGACCAAATAACATCACTTCAAGCACAGGCTGATAAGCTGGAGTTAGAAATCAGTACCAATAAAGAAAAAATCACCACCCTTGAAGGAGACATTTCTTCTCTCACTTCACGCATCGCGGAAAAAAAGATTCTCGTCAATCGCCAGAAACAAATGCTCTCAGAATTGATGCGTATTTATTACAGCAATTACTCCGATGGGAAAGTTGCACTCGTTTTCTCTTCCGCCGAAACGCTTTCATTCCTCAATCAAGAAAACGGGACTATTGAGATCGGTGACAAGATAAGTGATCTTCTCGATTCAGTGAAAACTCTCAAAGAAAGTCTCGTGGAGGAACGCATCAGTCTGGAAGAGAAGAAAAAGGAGGCCGACGATATTCATACGAAACTCACGGCACAAGGCGACTATCTCGATAGTACAAAAGCGAATAAAGCATACTTGCTGACGAAAACTCAGGCAGAAGCAACCAAATATGACAATCTCGTTGATGATTTAAGAAAACAACAAGAGGCTTTGGAATCTGAAATCGCAGATATAGAAGCTGGAAAAATCGATCAGTTAGTTGGTCTTCCGAGTGGTAATGGACAGCTCGCTTATCCGGTAGCCAATCCACGTATCACCCAAGGATATGGCAAAACAAATTTCTCCAAAACGGCCTATAAATCCGGTATGCATAATGGGATAGACTTCGGTGGTGCTTCCGGCACGACTATCAGGGCTGCTGCCGATGGCAAAGTTATCGGAACGGGCGATCTCGGCCGGTATGCATACGGCAAATGGATCGCTATCGATCATGGCAACGGCCTTGTCACATTGTATGGTCATTTACGTAAAATTAATGTGAGTTCAGGCAAGAGTGTCGACAAGGGTGATAAAATCGGAGAAATGGGGAGCACCGGATTTTCGACGGGCACTCATCTCCATTTTACGGTCTATGCAAGCAAATCGTATGAAGTGGTACCGTTTACTTCGGCGAAAGGCAAACGAGGGCCAGTCGGGGCAAGCGTCAACCCTGGAAAATATCTGAAATAGATGAAAAAAAGAGGACGGACACATCCTATTCGTACTGTCTTTGCCAGAGATATCATCGCTGATGTTTTCTTGCCGGATCGTCAGACAGGCAAAATAGCCATATTGGCAGGAGGTTTGCCGTCGTCTCCTTCCAAGAATGATGTTTTGCAGTTTCTTTCCGCTTCCGGGTATGTGGCAATTTTTTTCCGTTACCGAGGAAGCTGGGAGAGTAGGGGAAATTTCTTGAAACAATCTCCCACACGAGACATAAAGGATATCATTGATGATCTGGAGGGGAAGAAAAAAATACACGATATACTCCTTCAGACAGATATTTCTATCAGAGTATCCGCTTTCTCTCTCTTCGGATCATCTTTCGGGGGACCGGCCGTCATTCTCAATTCTGGAAATCCCCTGGTCAAGAAAGTGATTGCGCTCTCGCCTGTCCTCGACTGGCAAGAGTTGGAGAAAAGTGATGAACCACTCGCCCCGTATGTTCGTTTCCTTGAAGCAGGATACCCGGGAGCGTATCGAGTCAAAAGTCCTCGTGATTGGAAGAAACTTCTTCGTTCGGATTTTTATAATCCGATGACCAGCGATGATCCAATTATCGGAAAAAAGATCCTGATACTGCATGCTCTGGATGATACAAATGTACCCTTTGACGCTGTCATTCCATTTGCACATACAACAAAGGCAACGTATTATCTGAAACCGCACGGCGGACATTTCGGACTCAGACACATCACACATCAGTTTTTCTGGAAGAAAATCAAAAAGTTTTTAGATACATAAATATTCTCTGTTTTTTTCATTTGCGACTCCCCCGGAAAAAATGAAAAATGGAGGGGAGTGATATATGAGTGCCTCAGGGTATACATCTCCCTACGAAATACGGTGAAAGTGCACGAAAAAATAGTCTGAAAACACACGTAGAATAATCGGTGTAGAAATGAGGATGAAGAAGAGGAGAGAGGAGATGTATATACGAAATCATTTGAAACGCCTCATACGCGATTATATGCATTCATTTGAGGGCGGTTTTGAAGCATTTTCAGGGAAAAGACTTGTATAAGGTACATAAAGCGTATCAAGCCTTGTTTGCCACAGTGCTAACGTCGCATAAGTTACATAAGACGACGTTGCATATACAATAAAAAGAGATTCTCTTTTTTCACTTCATTTGTTTATTTTTTTTGTTTTTTTCATACCAGCTGTTCATCTCCACCCTCCTCTGCCGTATCTATTTATTTCAAAGAATAAAAAACCGGAGCATTTTGTAATCACAGAATCTCCGGTTTTTTACTTTCATTTTTTGTCATGGTATCATCGTGACAGTGTTTCCTCCTAATTTTTTCGATTGGTAAAGTGCTTGATCAGCCACTCCCATTGTTTCATTGCACAACACGTTTATTTCTTCCGAGGATGTATTCTGCGTGAAAAGCATTTTTGTAATGCCAATACTCATTATGTCAATGATACAAGTTTCCTTTTTTCTGCTAATATAAAAGTGTAAATCCCCTCTTTTTCCTTATGCGAATATCCTATTCTACTCTCAATAACTACCAAAACTGCCCCCTGAAATATAAGTTTCGAGAGGTGGATAAAATAAAAGAACCAAAATCAAAAGAAGCTGTTTTCGGAACACTGATTCATAGTGTACTCAAATATATTCACACCCCTGCCCTGCTTGCACCGACGATTGATCAGGCGCTCGATTATTTTTCCAAAGGATGGAATAGTGAGGTATACGAGAACGAAATGGAAGAACGATCAGCCTTCTCTCAAGGCGTAACCATTATCCAAAATTACCTCGCTCATACCAAGCCAAATGATTATAATATCATCGATCTTGAAAGTCGTTTTGCTATCGAAATCGGCAATGAAGAATCGGGTCTCCACACCGTATCCGGTATCATCGATCGTATCGACAAAACAGAGAATGGGTATGAAATCATTGATTACAAGACGACTCGCAAGATGCCGTCACAAGACAAAGTCGATAACGATCTTCAGCTCTCTATCTATCTCAAAGCCTTCCTCGCGCGCTATCCCAAAGAGATCGACCATCTCGATAAAATTACCGTCAGTCTTTATTTTGTCAAACACGGCGTCAAACTTTCATCAAGGCGGACTAAGGAACAATTAGAGGAACTTGAAAAGACATTTCTTAGCGTTATCAAATCCATCGAGGAAGAAAAATTCGATCCTATCCTCTCCCCTCTCTGCGATTGGTGTGGGTATCAAAAAATCTGTCCACTATGGAAACACAAATTCGCAGAAACTCGCAAACTGGAAACCGAAGAAGTGAAAACGGCTATCAGTGAATATCTCGATTTGAAAGGAAAACTGAGTGAAGAGAAACTCCGTATCGCGAAACTACAATCACTTATCTTACAATATATGGAGCAAGAGGGCGTGGAACGGGTGTTCGATGATGCCGATATCATCGCTAAGTCACTAAGGAAAACGTACAAATACGATGCGGAAAAATTGCGTACGCTCCTCGAACCGCTCGACAAATGGGAAGCCATACTGAAAGTCGATGGTATCGCTCTCCGCAATATCCTCGCTGTCCTCCCGACACCAACCAAACAGGCTGTCGAAGAAGCCAAGACCCTCGATAAAGAAAGCGTCAGTCTTTCGGTCAAGAAAAACAAGATAGAGGCTGATGATGATCTGGTATAATCATCAGTCGGCTATTTCAAAGATGAGCGTATTTGTGGTAATATAACAATATATAAAGCACGTTTTCTCCGTTGAGTGATACTCTTCTTTATTTAATACTATGAAATCCATTTCGTTCATCATCCCCGCTTACAATGAATCGGCCAATATCGCTCCATTGTACGAAAAATTACAGTCGGTTCTAGAACCACTGAGAGATCGTTATATGTTCGAAATCCTCTTCGTCAATGATGGGAGTGAAGACACCACCGCGAAAGAAATAAGGAAAATCGTAAACCAAGATACTCGAGTAAAACTCATCGATTTCTCACGCAATTTCGGGAAGGAAATTGCCACGACAGCCGGACTTCATCACTGCACCGGCGACGCTTGTATGATGCTCGATGCCGATTTGCAACACCCAGCCGAGCTCATTCCTGACTTCATAACAAAATGGGAAGAAGGATTTGATGTGATAATAGGCATCCGCGAAGAAAGTAAGAGTGATACGTGGATAAAAAGAGTTGGAGGGAAAATCTTCTATTCGATTCTCAACAAAATATCTGATACGGAAATCATTCCCAATGCCACTGACTTTCGACTTCTGGACAGGGCCGTCATCGATGAATTCAATCGTTTTACGGAGACGAAGCGTCTCACACGAGGATTGATAGATTGGCTCGGATTCAAGCGCGCCTACATCCATTTCAAAGCCAATGATCGCCTTCACGGAACGGCGACGTATAGTGTCTGGAAGCTCACCAAGCTCGCTCTGCACAGTTTTATGTCACTCAGTCTCTTCCCATTGAAAATGGCAGGATATATTGGTATTCTTATCACGACACTTTCACTTCTTTCTGGCACATATATTTTTCTCGGAAAATATTTTTTCAAATGGTATTGGGCACTGACATTCTCCGACTCTGAAGATCTTGCTATATTCATTGTTTTTCTCGTGGGTATTATTTTGATGTCCATCGGACTCATTTCACTCTACATAGCCAACATCCACGAAGAAGTCATCAAACGACCCCTTTACGTGATACGAAAAAATCGTTCGATACAATAACGAAAATAATGTTACACATTTGCGCATTTGCCTTTCTCTCAGAAAAGGCTTTTTTATTCCTCTCTATTTGCAAAAAAGCCTTTTTGAGCTATCCTTCAAACAGTCTTTTAACAAAGGAGTTTTTTATGAACGCTTGGCCTCAGATTATTCAAGGTGGTATGGGTATTGGTGTCTCTCACTGGCGCCTTGCTCGGGCCGTTTCTCTCACCGGGCATATCGGTACGGTATCGCTCGTGGCTGTGCCTCATCTCTTGGCACGGCGGTTACAGCTTGGGGATGCTACCGTACTTCGTGCGCTTGAAGCATTCCCTGTCCAAGAAGTATCAGATCGACTCTACGAAAAATATTGGAAGAAGGAGAAAACTCCCATCCCGATGTTTTCTGTGCATCCGCCACGTGATCTTGCGTGGCTCACGATTTGCGCGAGTTTTGCAGAGGTGTGGCTGGCCAAGGAAGGACACAATGGAATCGTTGCCGGTAATCTGCTTGAGAAGGTGCAGATGCCAACACTCCTCACTATGCTCGGAGCTATGTGGGCTGGCATTGATGTCTTTATCATTGGTGCTGGATTGCCGACGCAGATTCCGGACATCCTCGATGCCCTCTGTGAAAACCGGCCAGCGAGGTACCGCATCAGTGTCCTCGATGGCGGTCCCTCTCAGGAGATGACACTTGATATCGATGCACTGCTTGGTCGAGTTTCTACAAGCTCGCGCCAAGCAGTACGAGATATCCAGATCAAACGCCCAGCATTTTTCCCCATCGTGTCGCTCGATGTGACGGCACACATCCTTTGGGAGAAAATGGTCGGTCGTTGTGAAGGTTTTGTCGTCGAAGATCCGATCGTTGCTGGTGGTCATAACCCATCTCCGAGAAAATGGAAAGGGGCAGTGAATAAATACGATGAACCAGTCTACACGGAACGAGATATAGCCGACATCGCCAAAATCTCCAAGATCGGTATTCCCTTCTGGCTCGCTGGTGGGTATGCCCATCCGCAGAGACTCAAAGAGGCAATCAGTGTAGGTGCTACTGGCATCCAGTGCGGGAGTATCTTTGCATTGTGTGAAGAGTCGGGTATCAGTCCGGTATGGAAAAAAGAGCTCATTCGTCAGAGTTACCAAAATGAACTGATCGTGCGTTCTGATGCACGTGCCTCCCCCACTGATTTCCCGTTTCAGGTAGTACAAATGTCAGGCACAGTGAGTGATTGTGCGGTCTATGAGAACCGTGAGAGAATCTGTAATCTTGGTTATTTGCGGACACCGTTTGTGACCCAAGGAAAAGTGAATTATCGTTGCCCTGCCGAACCGATCGAAGATTACCTCCATAAAGGTGGAAAAATCGAAGATACTATCGGCAGAAAATGTTTGTGTAACAATCTCTTGTCAACCATCGGTCTTGGTATGACACACAACAGCGTCTCTGAACCGGCCATCATCACTCTCGGTAAAGATACCCGTTTCATTCATTCGCTCATCGAAAGCGAGAACGGAACATATACCGCTTATGATGCCATGCAGTACTTGATCGGAGGGAAAAGTCCCTGAAAGAGAAGATGCTATTCGAGGGTACGTTTGAAAAATTCAGACGTACTATTTTTTTATCTTTTCATTCGTCAAAATTATTGATAGATAGAAGTTATGCTATGATTTGCGTACAGTGAGCACAGCGCCTGGCTTCTTTTGGTATCTCACTCAGGCATTCGGTGCATTTTTTTGTTGTTGGATCAGCGGGGATTTTCTCTTTGCGAGATCGTGCAACGAGCAGGTTCATCGGTTTGACCACAAAGAAAAATATGGCACCCGCCACAAGAATAAATGAGATAAGTGCATTGATAAAATGCCCGATCATAAACTTACTCCCGTTTATGGCAAATATAATATTTGAGAAATCAGGCACCGTTACAATGGCTGCAATAAGCGGGGTCAAGAGATCAGAAACAAGTGCAGTGACGATAGTCCCAAAAGAAGCACCAATGACGACACCAACAGCGAGATCGACAACATTCCCACGGAGGAGAAATTGTTTGAATTCTTTGAGCATATAGCAGATAATATCTTTTTAATTCTTTCTTTTATTATAATAGTACAAACTTGCATTTTCTGCCAATAATGTGGAAATAAATAAAAAACAAAAGGGAGTGATAGGCATTTGCCAGATCACTCCAAAGAAAAAAATCATTCATCAGCATTCTCCCCCAAACGAAACCGCACTCGCCTCTTAGAAGCTACTTGATGCAGAACGCGTTTCGTTTCAGGAATATCCGTCGTACAGACCAAGACATCTTGTCTTGTGGTGTTGTCTCTGACGCGAAGCCAAATACCGCCCTGTGTATCATAGACCTTCACCTGACGATTACCGTTCGCTGGTGAAAGTCCCGCCTTGATATAACCGGCAGAGATCTTTGTGACGCACGGACGTTTCACGATGCTATCCACGAACACCCCCGCCAGAGGAATCATCGTGGTATGTGAACCACCAAACTTCCCTCCTGATCTGTGTCCTTTGTTCGACATAAAATTTCCTTTCTTATAGGAAAATGTGAATGGAAAATTACAAAAGTACTGACTTCCTATTATAGCACATTTTCACATATTTGTCTAGCAAGCGTAATGTTTCAATACCTTTGCATCACCTGTATACTTAAGTGTTTAATATGCAAAGCCTATGGCATATACAATAAATCCCCATATCCCCAAGGTACGTTGGCAAGCGGTCAAGATGCTTCGAGAAGGGAAGAGCAGTCGAGAAGTAGCACGGTACTTTGGATATAATCAGTCCACCATCGTTCGTTGGGAGAAGAAAGCACGGATGCTCCATGCTGGACCTATTCCGACTGAAAGCTCTCGTCCAAAGAGCAGTCCTCTGGCACTGCCAGAGGAAGTGGTGAAAAAGATCATAGAAAAGCGTCTTGAAAGGAATCGGTGTGGACAAGTCGTTTATCAGTCATTGCTCAAGTCAGGAGTACAGGTATCTCTTTCTTCAGTACAGCGTACCCTTGATCGTTGTCACCTTACGAAAAAACGCTCCCCATGGAAACGACCTCATGACTTTACGCTTCGTCCAGAAGTAGCCTTTCCTGGGGCTTTTCTTGAGATAGATACGATTCATCTCAGGAGTCCTCTCGGACACCTCATCTATGTCTATACACTCATTGATGTCCACTCTCGTTTCGCTTACGCAGAGATAATAGAAAAGATAGGAGTAGAGGCCAGTATTCGTTTTCTGAAAAAAGCACGAGGAAAAGCTTCTTTTCCTTTTGTTATGGTACAGAGTGATAATGGATCAGAGTTTTCCATTGGGTTCACTCATGCTTTGAAAAGATGTGGGATACAGCACAGACATTCTCGGGTGAGACGATCGAATGATCAGGCACACGTAGAACGATTCAATCGTACTGTACAGGAAGAATGTTTAGACCATGTTTCACATGGTCTCAAGACACTGAAGAAGGCTTTGAAAACGTATCTTCCTTACTACAATGAAGAAAGACTCCATATGGGAATTGATTATCAAACGCCCTCTCAAGTGATGCAAAGGTATTGACTAGG
>PFVP01000007.1 GCA_002790675.1 Candidatus Moranbacteria bacterium CG_4_9_14_3_um_filter_45_14
TTATGAATAAGCGCTGGACATTCCAAGACAGAACGAAAGAAGAACAAGAATCCGTAAAATTTTCAGAATTTTTCATCATCAGTGTCATCGGACTCGTCATAAACGGACTCGTCCTCACCGGCATCACTACCTACATTCCGGCACTTTTCGGTTTGAGCGCAGTCCTCTGGGCCAATATCGCCAAACTTATGGCTACCGGCTTTTCCCTTATCTGGAACTTCATCGGCTACAAATTTTTCGTCTTCAAATCGTAATTTCAATAGGAATAAGAAAGGGTATTGGACATCCCACCCGCGGTGCAACGCAGAGCGATGCTGGCGGGTTTTTTGTCAGCTCTTCCGAATTATACTGGCGACAAGCGTCGATGCCGAATCGTGTATTTTATGCTAGAATGGAGAAGTCCGATTCCTGATGAAAAACTGATAATGGAAAATCCCTCAACTATGTCTACCACTCTCTATCGAAAATACCGTCCTCAAACTTTCGCAGATGTCGTCGGACAGAAACATATTGTCACTACACTCACGAACGCTCTCAAACTCGGACGTGTCGGCCAAGCGTATCTTCTGACTGGCCCACGCGGTACTGGGAAAACGACCCTGGCACGACTCTTCGCCAAGGCTGTCAATTGTTCCGACAGAGACGGTGCGGAACCGTGCAACAAATGCAAGCATTGTCTCTTGATGGCGGAAGGTCGTTCGCTCGATGTGATAGAAATCGATGCGGCATCACATACCGGTATCGACAATATCCGCGAACTCCGCGAAACGGTCAATCTCCCTCCGACACTCGGTTCCCACAAGGTGTATATCATCGACGAAGTGCATATGCTTTCCATCGGTGCTTTTAATGCACTCTTGAAAACCCTCGAGGAACCGCCTGCGCACGTCATCTTCATCCTAGCCACCACGGCCCTCCACAAGGTACCTGACACCATCATCTCACGTTGTCAGCGTTTCGACCTTTCTCGTTTCCCCGTAAAAAGTATCGTAGGAAAACTGGAGAAAATAGCCAAAGAAGAAAAATTGAAAATCGATGCCAGAGCGCTCGAAATGATTGCTCTCACGGCGGAAGGTGGTATGCGTGATGCCGAATCGCTTCTGATGCAGATTATTTCCCTCGAAGCCTCGCCTATCACCGAGGATAAGGTCATCGAAGTACTCGGTACGACCAAAAAAGCAAACATCGTCGCCCTGCTTCGTCTAATCGGAAACCGTGAACTCTATCCCAGTCTCCATTTCGTAGGCTCGCTCTCTAAAAATGGTGCTGATCTTTCGATATTTTCCGGCACGTTACTCCATTATCTGAGCGACCTCCTGCTCGTTTCTGCTGATCCTGCGAACGGTCTGCAAGAACTCGATTCGCTGACTCTCGAACAGAAAAATGCCCTCATTGAATTGGCAAAAATATTTTCTCCAGCCGACATTGTGAGGATGCTCGAGTATTTCCAAGTAGCCCAAACAACAAGCAAAGTTTCGGTCATACCGGAGCTCCCTCTCCAAATCGCCATTGTGAAGATTTTATCAGATGACAGCCAACAACCAATTCACCCCGTGAAACCTAGCGAAGCTAGTCCGTCAAAGACGGAATTTCACAGAGCAGGCAACCCTACTACAAAGAATTTTAAATCAAGAGTTTTAAATCATAAGGTAGAAGCTCCTACAAAAATAGTAACAAAGGAAAAAGAACCAAAAATAAAAAGTCAGAAATTATCCGACTCCGAAATCACTCATCCTACATCTGACATCACTTATCAATCCTCAGGCATCGACCTCGATACCGTGAGAGAAAAATGGTCGATGATTTTGAGTACGGCGAAACATCTCAACGCCTCTCTCACCCTCGCACTCTCCACCGCCCGTCCGATCGAAACCGTTGGAAATGTTATCACTATCGCTGTCAAATACCCTTTTCACAAAGAACGTCTCGATGAAAAGGCCAATCAATTGACACTTGCCACTGCCTTTGATACCATTCTAAAATCGAAAATGATAATACGCATTGTTCTCGAAAGTACTTCTCCTGAACCTCTAAACGAAGCAAAGGAGATAAGTGAGAATCCTCTCATCAGTCAAGCTATGAAGATGCTCGGAGGCACTCTGGTAGCAGACAACCATTAGCAAACAACAGATAGCAAAAAAGAGTAAACTATGAGCAGATAACAGAGTCGTTTGTTTTTTGTTCCCTGTTCATTGTTAGCTGATTTTTGGGGAGTAGCCAAGTGGTAAGGCAGGGGCCTTTGAAGCCTCCATTCGTAGGTTCGATCCCTACCTCCCCAGCTGATGAAATAAAAAGGATGTCCATTTTCGGATATCCTTTTTATTTTATTTGTTAGTATGCGGTAGAGATCGAACAGGAAAGGGGTCGGGAAAACACTTGTTTGCCCGTTTGGGGTGACCGTGACTTGCTCACGGACTAGAGGGCGGAAGTCCTATAGAGCAGAGCTTTCATATGCTATGATATGAAAGTGAGCAGTTCGATTCCCCTACCTCCCCAGCCAATAAAAAACATTGAAAAGAATGCTATACTTGTATGAGTAGAGTATTTTTTTATGAAAACACTATGCAGACTTTCAGTGAACGTGTAGTGCGAATAGCCCTCTCTATTCCTCGTGGTCGAGTTACCACCTACGGACGTATCGCACGTGCTTCCGGTGATGGAACTCTGGCCTCACGTAGCATCACTGGTATCCTCGGCAAAGCTTATGACAATGGAGAAAAAACGATCCCCTTCCATCGTATTGTCTACACTGATGGTCATATCTGGATCGATGATATACATCACAAAGAACGTATGCATCTTTATGAAAAAGAAGGTATCTCAGTAAATGAGAAAAATAAAATCAAAAACTTTAAAGAAATACTTTTCGAATTTAAATCTCCCACGAGCTTACGCTCGGGGATTTTTAAGTGCTGTTAAAATTCGTTATGCCATCCAACGATACTCCTCGCACGTCGATAAAAAATGATGTATAATAAAAACATAATCCATCTAGAAAAAAATATGCATAAGCCATCGAGTGGAAGAGATTATCTCGTTGCTCTCCTCTTAGCATCATCTGTCACTGTATTCCTTGGGTTCTATCTTTTTATACGGAGAGGCTATCTTTTTACTGCACCATCGTCTGTCGATATGCTCTATGTTCCGAACAAGGCTATCGCCGGTGCTGGAGTAATACTCATTGCTTTTGTTTTCCTCCTTGGTCCTATCGTGCGTTATTTTGATCGTTTCGACAAATGGCTTGGCTATCGAAAAGAAATTGGCATCGTTGGAACATTCCTCCTCCTTGCTCACGGCACCATCACTTATTTCTACCTTCCTCTCAAATCCCCCAGGGCAGAACTTGACCTCGATTCTCCCGATCTCCTCGCTGGTATCATCGGTATAGCCATCCTCACTTTTCTCTTTGTTATTTCATTCAAAAAAGCAATTGATATCCTTGGAGCGAAGAAATGGTGGTTCCTCCAACGCTGGGGGATTCGCGTTGCCATTTTCCTGACTGTCGTCCACGTTGTTGGACTCAAGTGGGAAGGTTGGTGGAAATGGATAACCGTTGGCGGAACACAAACTCCTGCTCTTACAAACCCACTGATGGTGCCTGCTAGTCTCATTGCAGGGCTGTTCCTCTTGTGGGTGATCGTTGTAAGATTGTATGAAGTTTTCTTCATCTATGACAATCTCGGATTCGCTGGTAATGAAGCTTCCCAAACTCCAGAAAGCAAAATGCGTGGACGACGATTCTTCATTGGAAGTTTCTGGACTCTCGTTATTCTTTACATTATTCTTTTCACACGCTTTGTGCTCTGGTAAAAAATGTGTTTCCAAAAATTGAAAATCCCCTTCTCGGGGATTTTTTCTATCCAAAAAAATCTCTCCTATTCCCGTATCTTTCGTTTCTCTCGGATGTATGCGCTGATAGCTGGCAGAAAAGAAAGAAAAATAATGACAATAACGATTGGCAAAAGATACGTATCCACATTCAAGACATTACCCAAGAAATAACCAAGAAAGACAAGTCCAAAAGACCAGAGTAATGCTCCAAGCATATTATACAGAAAAAAGACGCTGTACTTCATATTGGCCACTCCTGCCACAATCGGTGCGAAAGTCCTCACAATCGGCATAAAGCGTGCCAAAAGAATCGTCTTCGATCCATACTTTTCAAAAAAACTCTGTGCTTTAAGCACGTGCGATTTTTTGAACAGGAGTGAATCTTCTTTGCTAAAAATCTTCGGCCCGATACGCTTACCAAATTCATATCCCAACATATTTCCCAATACCGCCGACACAAATAAACCTAAAAGTAAAAATGGCAAAGAAAAAAATCCTCCAGCCGTAAGAAATCCAGCGATGAAAAGAAGACTATCACCAGGAAGAAAAAAACCAAGAAAGAGTCCTGTTTCTGCAAATACAATACCAAACAGTCCGACATATCCCACTGCCTTGATCATCCCAATGAGATCACCTCGAAAAACGCCATCAATAAACGTCTGCAAGAAATCCATAATGTGCTTTTTAGCAATTTATATTCTTCATTGTACCTGAAAAGATGAAAAGAAAAAACCCTAACCCATTGTCAGAGTTTTCTCACTCTCACGAAGGCAAAAGAAATCACTCCTTATTTTAGGGTTACCGTCGCACCAACCTCTTCAAGTTTCTTCTTGATAGTTTCAGCATCAGCTTTCGAAACTTTTTCCTTGATAACTTTCGGAGCAGCATCTACCAAATCCTTGGCTTCTTTCAGTCCAAGGCCAGTGATTTCACGAACAGCCTTGATAACATTGATCTTCTGATCACCAGCGGTAGCCAATTCAACATCAAATTCAGTTTTCTCTTCTACAGCCTCAGCTTCAGCAGCTGGAGCAGCACCCATCATCATCGGGGCAGCAGCAGAGACACCGAACTTGTCCTCGAGGACTTTCACAAATTCGGAAAGATCGAGTACACTCATCTTCTCGATTTCAGCCACAAGCTTCTCGAATTTTTCCGGCACGACGACTTCTTTCTTTTCTTCTGTCATATGATTATATATTACTTATCTTAATAAACGTAATTGACTTTATTGTGAACTTCTTTATCTCTTCTCTTTTTTTCTTATCCCTCATCATTCATCCACCCTTCCTTTTCTCTGCCTATGCTTTCTTCTCCTCGATAGCCTTCAACACTTGTACCAAACTGCTCAAATTGCCAGAAAGTACTCGGACAAAACTTAAGATCGGGGCTTGGAGTGTGCCTACCAATTGCGCACGAAGCTCATCTCTGCTCGGAAGTTTTGCCAACGCTTTCACTTCATCGATAGTCAACTCTTTAACTCCGAGAGATCCACCTTCGATTGTGAATGGCACGTCTCTGTTTGCCTTTGCGAATAAAGCGAGAACCTTTGCAGCGGTAACTTCATCATACGAAAATGCGACACCAATCTGACCATCAAGCTTCCGTACATCTGTAACAACGCCAGCTTTTTTTAATGCGAGATTGAGCAGTGTTTTCTTGAGCACCTGCCAACCGGAACCATTCCGCATCAATTCTTTACGAACCTGCGAAATATTCTTCACAGAAACTCCTTTGAAGTTTGCAAAAACCAAAGCCTTAGAATCTTTGATCTTTTTCGCTACTTCCGCGATAAGCACTTCTTTCTGTTGTTTCGTTTGCATATTTTTGATAAATAAAATCCGCGGTTTATAGCCGTAGACTTAAGAAATTTCTTCAAATAATTTTCGGCGCTATCTTTTAAAATATCACCAAAAACAATTCCTCGTGAGGACCTATCCACCAGCCAGCGGAGCCTCATATCAACGGGTATTCAGTTGTATTCCAATGGTATAGGAAGTCCTTTGATCTGTCAATGCGATCCCCCTATGCCTTCGTCTCGGTTCCTGCTTCGGCGACAACTGCTTCTGCAACAACCGGAGCTTCTTCTTTAACGGGAGCTACTGCTTCAACAACCACTTCTTCTTTTTCTTCAACAGGAGTTTCCAAGAAAGCTGTTTCGGCTACGGGAGCTTCGGAAGCAACGGGAGTTTCTTCGACAACTGGTTCTTTTACAACAGGGCGTGGCATTCTTTTAGCGATCTTCTTAGCCTGAATCACACCTTCACGGACAAGAAGATTGGAGACAACCGGAGAAACCTGCGCACCTTGGCCAATCCAATACAGAATCCTCTCTTTCTTCAAAATAGTCGTTTTCTTATGAGGATCATAACTGCCGAGAATTTCGATGTGACGCTTTCCCGGAGCTTTCGTGTGTTCTTGAAGAACAACGCGAAAATGAGCCTGATTCCTCTTTCCTGTTCGATTGAAACGAATTGCTAACATATAGGGTAAATAAATCTTATATACAATACAAATGCTACTGTAACGCATTTTCCGAACGACGTCAACCCCAATAATTCCTATGCCTTCGGTTTCCCACCTTCTTCTGCAGTTCGACTGGACTCACTATCTTTGACGATTCGACCAAGTTCACCATCTACGACCTGATCCAGACGGATAGAAAGAAGTTGAGAGACACCATCGGCGCCCATCGTGACGCCATAGAGGAGTCCTGCTTGAGACATTGTCTCCCGATTATGGGTAATCGCGATGAACTGCGTCTGTGCAGAGAGTTCACGAAGCATAGAACTGAAGCGACGGGAGTTGGCCTCATCGAGAGCTGCTTCTACTTCATCGAGAACGGCAAACGGTGGCGGATTATAAGAAATGATAGCAAAAAGGAGCGCCAATGATGTGAGCGATCTTTCCCCACCGGAAAGCATCGACAGGTTCGTGATTTTCTTCCCTGGCGGACAAGCAAAGATTTCTATTCCCATTTCTTCGTTCTCTCCTTGTTCTTCTTCAATCATTTCATCTGAAAGCGTATCATCCCCGATCCGCCGTCGCGTATGAATTTTCACGATTTCAATCTCGGCTTTCCCTCCACCAAAAATAATCCTGAAATACCCTTCGAACTTTTTCTTGATTTCTTTGAATGCATCATGAAATTCCTTATCGATTTTCTGCTCCATCTCCTTGATCACGGTACGGAGTGATTCGGTGGCTTGTTTCAAATCAGCGGACTCACGAGTCAAAAAATCAAAACGTTTCTCCATTTCTTGATACTCTTCCATTATGAGAGGATCGATCGTTCCGATATGTTCCACCTCCACTTTGAGTCGGGAGATCTCACGCTCGATTTTCTCACGATCCAAGGAAGAACCATCGTAACGGAGATCCTCTACACTCATAGAGAGCTCCGCACGCACGAGATTGATGAGATCTTCTTCACGCACTTCCACGCGTGCCAAACGCACCTTCACTTCGTTCAACCGATCTTTCAAATGCGTCAGTGTATATTCCTTTTCACGCCATTCTTTCTCCTTCAAGAAAAAAGTCTCCCTGCCCACGCGGCTTGCTTCACGCACAGAGACAAGCGACTGCTCGTTTCTCACGATAGACTGCTGTAAAACTTCCAATCGTTTATTATAAGCTTCTTTTTCTTGTATGAAAGAAGCCAGCTTGGCGTCACTCTGCTTCTTTTCCGCCTCAGGCATTGCTATTATTTTTTTCTCTTTCACGCTTCGCTCGCCGGATTTCTGATGCAAATCATAGAGTTCCTGCTGTATCACCTGGGCAAATTCACGGATGTCCTGCAGATCTTCCAATTTTTCTATGTTCTGAATGCGCTGTATGAGTTCTTCCTGATGCACGCGGATTCCTTCCACGGCTTTCTGCACATAATTGAGATCGACGGGAATCACGCGAACCACTTCTTCAACCTTCTGTTTTTCTTTCTCAATCTCGATTTTCCCGTCAACGATACTGCGGTCACGAAGAAGGATATTGGCTTCATCACGCAAGGCATCCAAGGCATGATTAAGCTCTTCTTCTTTGGCTTGGTCCCCCATTGATTTCGATGCTTCGGCGACTTCACTGGCAAGCGTATTGGTTTCTACTTCCAGATCGAATACCTGCTTCTGAACGCCATCACGCTCTCCTACCAGTGTTCCCCGCTCTCCTTGAAAGTTATTCCAGAGAAAGCTGTAAAGCGAAAATTGCTTGGCGTGTAATTTTTCCGCTATGTCTTTCCCTTGCGAGGCTTTTTCAGCCTGACGACGGAGGTTTTTCAAGTGTGGTTCGATTTCCAGAAGAAGACTATCCACCCGTACCAGATTTTCTCGCGTACTCTCCAATTTTCTAAGCGCCCGCTCTTTTTCGATCTGATACTGCTTCACTCCGGCAGCGTCTTCGAATATAGAACGCCGTTCAACCGGAGTCGCATTGAGTACCGCATCAGACATCCCTTGCGTGATGACACAATAGCTATCCTTGCCGATACCCGCTTTCGCAAGAAGATCCACGATATCGAGCAGACGTACCCGAGCGCCATTGATGAGATATTCACTTTCCCCACTCCGATAAATTTTCCGCGTAATCGACACTTCGGCGAATTCGATCGGGATCCTCTTGTCAGAATTATCAAAATAGAGCGTCACCGAAGCCGTACCGAGACGGGATTTCTTGTCCGTACCCGCGAAAATGACGTCTTCGGATTTTTTTCCACGCAAGTTCTTGAGCGACTGTTCTCCGATAGCGAAGCGGATAGCATCAGCCACATTGGACTTACCGGAACCGTTCGGTCCGACGATAGCCGTGATACCGCATTTTGTATTGTGCGTGATGTCACAGTCAGGCAAAAAATCCAATGCCGTCTTATTGGCAAAGGATTTGAATCCGCTCATTTCAAGTTTCTTGAGATACATTTTGAAGAAAAAATAAGTAATATGTAGCAAGCGGTAAGGAAAAAATGCAAACACGAATATTCCGCACTTGCTCCTTTCTACTTATTCCTTACTACTCATACCAGTATACCCTATTTCGGGTGAAAAGAAAAAACGTACCGATGTACGTTCCTTTCAAAATACCACTGTACTGCTACTCCCATCCTTTCGTTATCAGACCCTGATGAGCTGCTTCCCGCTGAGCATCCTGTTTGGATATACCCTCACCTTCTGCAACCAATTCGTCACCGAAGAATGCTCCTGCAATGAAATGACGATTATGATCAGGTCCCCACTCCTTCAAAATACGGTAGCTCGGTGTTACGCCGTTTTTTTCTTGAGCCAATTCCTGAAAACGGCTCTTGGGATCAGTGTACAGCCCTTCTGCAAGCACTTCATCAAGATGTGTCAAAACATATTTCTCAATAAATTGCTTCGCCGCATCATAGCCCTGATCGATATAGAGCGCCCCGATGACAGATTCCATCGCATTCGCTACCAGATAACTCCGAGCGCGTCCTGTATCCTTGGTTTCACCACGGCTCATAAGAAGGAAATCTTGCAACCCCAGTGCGTGACCGATTTTCCCAAGCATATCACCATTCACCAAAGCAGCACGGAAACTCGTCAGTTCACCTTCCGGATTCTTGAAATTATCGAAAAGATGCTTGGTTACCACGAGTTCAAGCACCGCGTCGCCCAGGAATTCAAGACGCTCATTATGCGGATGCTTATAGCCTTTGTGCTCATTGAGATACGAACGGTGCGTCAAAGCTTCCTGAAACAAATCAGGGTTCTGTATATCGATGACAAGTTTCTTCTTCAATTGTTCGAGGTCTATCTTGGTTTCCATATCGGTGTAGAGTATTATTCTCAGAAGAAAAGCGTCCTCCGATGTTTCATCGAACTCTCTTTTTTGCGACGACTTTGCTTTTCTTCTTCACTTCTTTTTTCCTCTCTGCCTCGGCGAGATTCCGTTTGTGATTCTCCGAAATATCATCCTTCATCGGCTCTCCCATCTCACGATAAATCGTTCCGAGCACCCCGTTGACGAATCGCGCGCTGGCATCACTCCCGAATGTCTTGGCGAGTTCGATAGCCTCATTGATCGCCACTTTCGGAGGAACTTCATCATAATTTCCAAACATCAATTCATAGATCCCGAGACGTAGGATATTCCTGTCTATGATTGTCACCTGCTCGATTGGCCACTCAGGAGCGCATTTTTCGATCAATGTATCGATAGTTTTCTGTTCTTGAAGCGTTCCTTCCATCAAATGCTCCGCAAAGATCGAATCTTCCAATCCCGGTGCGAATTCGGCGATATTGCGTTTCAAAACATCCCGCGACTTTTCATTATTCTTACCTTGAAAATCCCACTCGAAGAGGGATTGCATCGCGACTGATCTTTGAAGGTGCCGGTTTGCCATTTTTATGAGAAAAACTGAAGGAAATTTCTCTTCGCCTCAAACAAAGAGTCGAGACAAAAAATCCCCTTAAGCAGCTTGTTTTGTTTTTTCAACTTTTCCACTTGAGGCGGATCCACCTTTAACGGAGAGTTTTGGAGTAGTATTTATCATCTCTTTCCCTTTGTAAGTACCACAAGTCGGACAGACACGATGAGAAAGCACACGAGCCTTGCATTTTGGACACTCCTGGGTATTGATCAATCCGACATCGTATTGCTTGCGAGCACGGTCACGTCGATGATGGGTATGTCTCTGTTTTGGGTTTGCCATATCAGTAGAAAATTATTAACATTCCTACTGTAACATCCCTTTTCCCTTTTGGCAAGATATTGTTTATACGAATACAATATAACGGTATTCCATCTGTTCATTTCAAGGTTATGTGTTTGTAGACAAAACCTTTACAGAGAAGCTTGAAAATTTCGCAAGCATGGTTCCGCCGTTTCGACGGATTGCGAGAGTTTCAGAAGTGAGCTTGCTCGTTGGAGCAAGTGAGTGTCTCTATGAAAAGTTATTGTCTGTCTAACACATACAACAATTCACTTCTTTTCTATTTCTTTCTTGGTTTGAGCACATTGGCGAAGCGTTTGTTCACATTTTCAGGGAGGGCCAGAAGTACCGGTCGAAACGACATCCGGTGGATCGGACACGGACCCAAATGACGAAGCGCATCCATATGGATCTTCGTGCCGTAGCCCTTATGCTGTGCGAATCCATAGCCAGGGTATTCTGTGTCGTATGCCTCGATTATCCGGTCACGAGTCACTTTCGCGATGATAGATGCGGCCGCAATCGATTTCACGATACCATCCCCCCCGATGACCGCTTCTTGCGGATATGAGAAATTTGGTATTTCCTGATTTCCATCGATGAGAAGATAGCTCCTCTCTTTTGCTTCACGAGGAAAATTGTTCATCAATCGTGATACAGCGCTTTTCATCGCCAAAAATGTCGCCTGCAGAATATTCACCCGATCGATCGTTTCCGCACTTACAATACCGACACCGACGTAAAAATGTTCCTGAATAAAATCAAACATTGCTTCTCGTTTTTTGGGCGAAAGTTTTTTGGAATCACGAATAAACGCAAATTTTTTTTCCAACTCAGGAGGAATGAAAAAATCCGAACGCTTGTAGCACACTGCTCCCGCTACCACCGGTCCACAAAGTGGTCCTCGGCCAGCTTCATCAATCCCAACGACAAACAAAGGAGATTGGATCTTCTTTTTCATAAGGCTCAATTCTTTCTCAAACGTCGTTCCTTGCATATATTCATCATTATACCTTATTCCAAAAAAATGCTATACTCTCTATATGATAAATTTCTCTGCAGAACCCACGGAATCATTCCGGGCTATGAGAGACTTCCAAATCTATGCTCCACCCATTTTCACATCATTATTCACCGCTCATTTGATTGCGGTTTTTTTGTTGGCGGATAACCGATAAGTGACCCGCCCACAAGGCATTCGCGTAGCGATTCGGACAGGTGCAGGATACAAAATCAACAACCACTCATTATCTCTCATCAATCATCCTGCATCCATCATCAATCTCCATATCCCTATGTTCACTCATCTCCACGTCCACTCGCACTACAGTCTCCTCACCGCCCTTCCAAAGCTTGAGGAACTTTTGGTACAAGCCAAAGAATTCGGTATGACATCACTCGCGCTCACTGATACTTCCGCCCTCTACGGTGCCATAGAATTCTCTCTGAAAGCCAAAGACCTCGGCATCAAACCGATTTTCGGCGCAGAGATATTCGTCTGCGAAAATTTGAACAGCAAAAATAATACTGCTGAAAACCGTCGCCGTCATCAGCTCGTACTTCTGGTCAAAAATGAGATCGGTTACAAGAATCTGATGAAAATCATTTCCATCGCTCAACTCGATGGATTCTATTACAAGGCTCGTGCCGACAAGAAACTCTTGAGACAATATCACGAAGGACTCATCGCTCTGTCCGGATCACTCCAGGGCGAAGTGCCATCAGAAGTCATTTACGGAAATTACGAACGTGCAAAAATCGCCGCACTCAAATATCAGGATATTTTCGGTGCCGAAAATTTCTATCTCGAACTCGGACCAAATTTCAACTATGAAAACCAAATGGTTGCCAATCAAGGGCTCATCCAAATCAGTCGTGAAACAGGTATTCCCATAGTTGCTGCCTCCGATGTACATTATGTGAAAAGAGAGCACGCAGAGATACAAGATATCCTCCTTTGCATCCGCGACAACAAGAAAGTCACCGACAAAGAACGCTTCAGTATGATGGCACTCGATCTTTCGATGCGCTCGGAAAAAGAGATGGCCAAAATCTTCGCAGATTTCCCCGAAGCCATAGAAAACACGCAGAAAATCGCCGATGCCTGTGATTTCAAGATTCACTTCGGTGAGAATCACCTCCCGGAATTCCCTCTGCCGGAAGGAAAAACTGCTGATGATTTCTTGCGTGAGCTTTGCGAGAAAGGGCTCATCAAACGTTACGAAGGGAGAGGAATCACAGAAGTGGAGCGCACACGTATGGAGTATGAACTCGGCGTGATCAAAAAAACCGGATTTGCATCGTATTTCCTCATCGTGCAGGACTTCGTCAACTGGGCGAAAGAGAACGGTGTCGTCGTCGGTCCTGGCCGTGGTTCTGCCGCAGGAAGTTTCGTCGCCTATCTTACCAGTATCACCGATCTTGATCCGATTGAGTACAACCTTCTTTTCGAGCGGTTTTTGAATCCGGAACGCATCTCTCTGCCGGATATCGATATGGACTTCGCTGACAACCGTCGTGACGATGTCCTCAATTATGTACGGGAGAAATATGGCAATGATCACGTCGCACAGATCATCACTTTCGGGACGATGGCTGCGCGTGCTGCCATCCGTGATGTTGGTCGTGCTCTCGGATTTCCCTATGACATCTGCGACAAGACTTCAAAGATGATTCCGATGTTCACTTCCATCACCAAGGCACTCGCGGAAGTACCGGAGTTCAAAAAGTGGTATGCAGAAAACGCCGATGTGAAAAGACTCATCGATGTTGCGATGAAAGTCGAAGGTCTCATACGGCACGCATCAATGCATGCGTGTGGTGTCGTGATCACCAAAGACCCCGTCACCGAATACACTCCTCTCCAGCGTGTCTCTGGTACGCGTGTCGGCGTCGTGACACAATATGCCAACTCGACGAAATGTGCCGCCGTAGAAAAAATTGGTTTGCTTAAGATGGACTTCTTGGGACTGAAAAACCTGACCATCATACAGAATACGTTACGAATCATCCGAAAAATAAAGAATATCGAAATCGCTATAGAAAAAATTCCGACCGATGACGCCCTCACGTTCAAACTCTTGCAAGAGGCGCATACGACAGGCGTATTTCAATTGGAAAGTTCCGGTATGAAACGCTACCTCAAACAATTGAAACCGACCGTCTTCGAAGATATCATCGCGATGGTCGCACTCTATCGTCCGGGTCCGATGGAATATATTCCTGATTTTATCGGAGGTAAACATGGGACAAAAAAAATAGAATACCTTCACCCCTCTCTCGAACCGATTCTCCAAAACACCTACGGTGTCGCCGTCTATCAGGAACAGTTGATGCAGATCGCCCGTGACCTCGCCGGTTTCAGTTATGGGGAAGCAGACGTCCTCCGTAAGGCCGTCGGAAAAAAAATCAAAGAGCTGGTTGTTAAGCAACGGGAAAAATTCATCAATGGCTGTATCAAAAATGGGGTAAAAAGAAAT
Organism: Candidatus Moranbacteria bacterium CG_4_9_14_3_um_filter_45_14; assembly: GCA_002790675.1. Classification (GTDB taxonomy): domain Bacteria; phylum Patescibacteriota; class Minisyncoccia; order Moranbacterales; family UBA1568; genus UBA1568. The sequence continues at coordinate 13,975 of PFVP01000007.1, forward strand.
GTCGCGGAAAAAGTCTTCTCATTCATCGAACCATTCGCCGGGTACGGGTTCAATCGTTCGCACGCCGCCTGCTATGCTATGATCGGTTATCAAACAGCCTATCTCAAGGCTCACTATCCGGCCGAATTTATGGCCGCCCTCCTCACATCAGACCAGGACAACATCGATCGTATCGCCATCGAGGTTCGAGAGGCGAAAGAAATAGGCCTTCAAGTCCTTCCTCCTCATATCAATGAAAGTTTCGGTGAATTTGCAGTCATTATTGGTGATGACAAGATCGAACGCGTACGATTCGGACTGAATGCCATAAAAAACGTCGGAACAGCTGTCGCCGAAGAAATTGTTTTGGAACGAAAACGCAATGGAAAGTACAGTTCTCTCGAAAATTTTGTCGAACGCGTCACAACCAAAAACTTCAACAAGAAGTCTATCGAAGCACTGATCAAAGTAAGCGCTCTCGATGGCTTCGGGGAACGCAATCAGCTCCTGGAAAGTATCGATGCCATTCTACAATACGGTAAGAACCTCAAAACGATCGCCGACACACATTCAAGCAGTCTCTTCGGCGATATGGTGATGTCGACAAGTAGCATCCAATTATCCCCAGCCCTGGTCGCGACGAAGAAAATGACGCTCGGATGGGAGAAAGAGCTCCTCGGTCTCTATGTCAGCGATCATCCTGTCAGTGAATATCAGGCATATTTCGATAGAACGACGACACCGATCCGTGATCTCGATAAAAAAACTGATGAAACTCGTGTTCGTATCGGCGGGGTCATCACTGATATCAGAAAAACTCTCACCAAAAGACAGCAGACGATGTATTTCATCGGCCTCGAGGATATGACAGGGCGGGTGGAAATCCTCGTTTTCGGGAAAACAGCAGAACGCACCGGTGATCTGTGGGTCGAAAATGAGGTAGTCATCGTCGATGCCCGTGTCTCACAAAAAGACGGTATGCTCAAATGTATCGCCGAAGGTGTCGAAAAACTTTCTCAAAACACTGTTCATCAGTTCGCTCGTGCCGAAGCTACTCGTGCGAAAAGCACTCTAAACACACCACCGGGCAAAAGAGAGAATCGTCTCCTCATCACTATCAAAAACGATGCTCCAGAGAAGATAATAGCAATACTCTCTTCGCTTCTCAAAACAATTCCCGCCGGTTCGAAAAAAATCATCGTCAAAATCCAAGGCACAATCATCGATACGACATTTTCCATCGCTCCGACAAATGAACATCTCGCTCAAATCCGTAGTATCGAAGGCATCGAATCAGTGCAGTAACTATCTCTCTTCTGTACTGCTATACCAAAGTTTCGATTATCCTTAGATGAATATGCATACCATAGAACTTCGCCATCATTTTCTGTGTATGAGCTTCAACACTCGTTGTGAAGAAATGCACTGAGGACTGCTCTGATAACTTTTTCTCGATCTCTTTGTGTCTTTCCAAATAGTGTGCGAGTTTCTGTGCTACGATATTGCCTTGACCAATAACATTCATACCTGTTGGTACACTTGATTGTATTTTCTCCTCGATCAACGCGTAATGCGTACAGCCCAAGACTAGTGTGTCGATAAAAGGATCTTTCGACAACAAGTTACTTGTGACGCGCTGTATCTCCTCTACAAGCTTTGTGTCCTCTTCATCGTTCTCGATAAAGGAAGCAAGTTTTCCACCTATCTGAGAGAGCATCTGTATATGCGGATTCTTCTTCTTCATTTCAATCTCAAATATTTTGGAAGCGACGGTCGCCTCTGTTGCGAGTACGCCAATATGTCCTGACCTCGTAAATACTCCTATGTTTTCTATCGTCGGAATAATGATACCCAAGACTCTCTTCTCTGGGTATTTTTTCGGAAGCATCTCCTGCTGAATCCTTCGTAGCGCATTTGCTGAAGCGGTATTGCATGCCAGAATCACTATCTCCGCACCCTCACTGAAAAGCCACTCGACACCAGCCAGGGTCAGTTTGTATATTTCGTCCCGTGATTTATCTCCGTACGGCACATGCAAATTATCTCCCAAATAGAGATATTCTCGATCCGGTATCACTTTCATTATTTCTTTCAAAATAGTGAGTCCCCCGAGTCCAGAGTCGAATATCCCTATTTTTCCTTTCCGCTCTAATATCGTTTTCATAGACATCCATTTTCATAAAAATCTTCTTCATCAAATGTAACACACATTTTCTCTGAAGAGTATCCAGTGTTGCATTATCTATATTTTATGACATACTAGCACAATGAAAAAACTCGTACAAAAGACTATTGTCATTGTAGGACCGACGGCTTCGGGGAAGTCGGATTTAGCTATTGCTCTGGCGAAAAAATATGGTGGCGAAGTCATCTCAGCGGATAGTCGCCAAGTCTACCGCGGGATGAATATAGGGACGGGAAAGGTGCTTCGTGACAAATTCACGAAACATTCTCAGTCCACCGAAGAGTCATCAAAAAATATGTATTTCTCAGAAGGAATACGGCATCATCTTATCGATGTCGCCAGCCCAAAAAGAACCTACAACGTCACACACTTCATCCGTGATACAAAAAAAGCGATTACTCATATTCGCAAACGAGGGAAGGTTCCTATTATCTGCGGTGGAACAGGATTCTGGATTCAATCCTTCATCGACGGAGGAGGTTTCCCGCTCGTAAAACCAGATGTAAAATTACGCACGAAACTTGGAAAGCTATCTGCTGAAGAACTTTTTGATGTACTGAGAAAGCAAGATCCGAAGCGAGCAGAAACGATTGATAAAAAAAATAAAGTTCGTCTTATTCGCGCTCTTGAAATTATTTCCGTGTTAGGCAAAGTTCCTCCAGTCCCAACGATTCGAAATTCGAAATTCGAAATT
>PFVP01000045.1 GCA_002790675.1 Candidatus Moranbacteria bacterium CG_4_9_14_3_um_filter_45_14
CCAGATGATCATACTGGCAGGGACACTTGTTTCTCTCACAGACACCAATTGCTTCAGACGATTGCCGACAACCATCACGGCTTCTTCCGGACTGCCGAAACAACCGTGTCCCATCTCGACGCCGCGGGTTCCCGCCCCTTTGTAGCCCCAATAATTGAAGCAGTCCGCACCTGATGTATCGAGAGGCACACGTTTGCCCCAGTTGCTTTCTTTTTTGGCGATACCGACGATGAGAGCAGCTACTTCACGATCAAATGTCGCGATAGTCGGAGCCATCTGCTCTATCGGATATCCTTCTGTCAATTCACGGATCGTGATACCGAGTGCGATATCAGAGACAAAATCAGATACAATCTGTTTCTTTTCTCCTTCTTTCGTAGTTTCGGAGGGCTTTGTTTTGCAGGGAACATCTGTTTGAAACGTTCCTCCTTTTTTCTCTTGCAACGCCAAAAATTGCGCCACATCTTCTTGCCAATAACAACGTTCTTCTACACTCTTGTCCGTCTTTACACCACTCTGTACAGGTTCGACTTGCTTATCCGAAACACTTTCTGTCCCAAGCGAGATGTGGGCTGGAGGAACAACAGGTAAAACACCTACCATTCCCAAAGAAAAAAAAGCAAGACAAGAATATGCACCTCCCTTTATGAAAAGAGATTCCTTGTAAAGCTTTTTCAATTGTAAGAAGTATACTTTCAGATTCTTTCTCCTGAAACCAATCTTCATAGCGTGTCTGTTCCCGTCTTGCAATCAAACTGTGAAATTGCCTCCGAAACAGCATTATGGATTAAGGCCTCGCTCTTCCTGATAGAGATCAGAAAAGGGACAAAAACCTCTCAGCAACGGAAACCCAATAGTATCAAATTCCCAGACAGTCGTCAATCTCTGAAAACAAAAAACCCTTGAATAAGGGATTTTTTGCATCAACTCTATCTATTCATCACCGCCAGCCTGACCAAAGTACATATCGACATCGGAAATCCATTTTTTGACGCTTTCCCTGCTATGTCCACTACAACTGAACCCGCATTTCCAGACAATCATCTTCTCCGGCGTGTTGAGGGCTTCGGAATGGATAAGCGTATTGAGACGTTTAGCGACCGTCTCCACGGCATCCTGACGACTATTGAAACACGTATGGCCCCCTGTTCCCATCATCCGTCTCACCCCTCGATACCCCCAATAATTGAAGCAATCCTGCCCATCGAGAACAGGCACGCGCTTGCCCCAGTTGCTCTCTTTCTTGGCGATACCGATGAGGAACGCCACTGTCAATCGGTCTTGTCCGAAAATATATGGCAACATCGCCTCGATCGGATATCCTTTGACCATTTCTCTCACATTCTCCTTATATTTTTCATCGGCAGCTTCATTGAAATATTCAAAAAAAATATCGGATCCACTCGTACTAGCCTCCTGTGTCGTATCAATGTTTTCCCCGACCGTAGCTACTCCCATCACGGTTCCTACCGTCATCACCGATTGAGAATCAGAAGCGCGCACGAAAACGCCAGGACCGAAGAAATGCTCTATGAATCCCATCGAAACGATACCGAAAGCCACACCACCGATAAGCGATCCGTAGAGCATCTTGTGCGGGGCGATACTCGGAGTGAGTCGATTGATAGTTCGTTTTATGAAACGAATGTAGAGCTCTCCCCTACGGAAAAAAAGCCACAAAACATCTTTCGGTGACCGTTTCTGCAGTTGTTTGAGAAAGGCGCGTTTTTCCGTATGAATACCGTCCAGTCCGCGTTTCTTTGAAATATCTGTGAGACGCACACTCTGTGGAGGAATCATCTGCGGAGCATTCCTCACAACAGAAGAAGCCTGACGAGAGTAAGCGACATCAAGCATTTTCTTATGATTGTTCACACTCTGTGAAAATTGATTCTGATAGAAAAATGGGGATTTCATTTGTTATTTTTGTATTTCAGCTGGTATTTCTGTATTCATACCGCTTTTTGTTTTAAAGAAACCAGTAACCTCAGGCTCACCGATATAGCATTTCCCGTCACCACCGTATACGAATGGCACACCCATCCCCTCCGGTTTGATATTGCACGCCTTCGCCCGGCGTTCCATTTCTTTGGCATTGGTTTTATCGGACCACACTTCTTTCTTCTCGAAAGTCATCTTCTCGGCGATATTGTTCGCTACAAGAAAATCGTTCACTACCTTGCAATGAGGACAACCCTCGCCGTAATAGTACACAATCGCACTGGGATCATCGACTATTTCTGACTGTTTGCTATCCTGCAGTCCCCAATAGATAAGTCCGGAGACGAGGGCAAGAGTTCCAAGAAAAACAATAATGGTCTTTTTTTCGAACATATCAGATGAAAATAAATGATTTAACCCTTTTGTGCCATTGTAGCACGATTTTTCTGTCTGAGCCAGATGAAAATAGCTCCCGCTAAAATAAACATACCCACAGAGAAGAGCTGACCCAAAGAAAATGCTCCACCGAAAAAGAGTCCAATCTGCGTATCCGGTTCACGGAAATATTCCCCTACAAAGCGTACTCCTGCATATCCTGCCAGATAGAGGCAAGCAAGCGCCCCAGGAAAAGGCATTTTCTTACGGAAAAACAGCAGCACGATGAAAAGAACGATGCCTTCGAAGAAAGCCTCATACAATATCGATGGATGACGGAGTGTTCCAATTGGCAAAATATCCGGGAAGAACATCCCCCACGGCTTGTCCGTCACCCTGCCAGGGAGTTCCACGTTGAAGAAATTTCCCAACCGTCCGAAAAATATCGCCACCGGAGCGAGCAAAGAAATGAAATCAGCCATTTTCAAGAAAGAAAGCCTCTTCTGAATGCTCCTCGTCCGTGTAAACCAATACAAAGCAAAGATAGCCCCGAGCAAGCCTCCGTGATAACTCATACCAGAAATCCCTGTCCATATACCTGAGCGGAAATCATAGGGGGAGATTATCGCAAGCGGATTCGAAAGAAAGACGACAGGATTATAGAAAAGAACGTACCCGATATGCCCGCCGAGGATCGCCCCGATAGAAAGAAAGAGAAAAACATCGAAAATGTCTTCCTCCGAACAAGGGGACCACCCTCTCCGTGTCATAAGAATAGCGAGAAAAAGTGAGATGAAAATACCTGAAAGGAAAAAAATCGCGTACCAATACAGTGAAAAAAAACCAACCGACAAAGCGATCGGATCCATCATCTCTGGAAGATGTTGCCACCAACTGAGCATATATTATTCGTTGTATTCTTTGAGCTGATCGCGAAATTCGATGGTATAAATTTCTCCCAATGCCATAAAGAGAGAGACGATGATCGGGCCGATAATGAATCCGGCCAAACCGAAAACAGCGATTCCGCCCAACGTCGCGAAAAGTATCAAAAGCGGATGCATCTCGGTATCTTTGCCGACAAGCTTGGGTCGTAAAACATTGTCTATGACTGAAATGATTCCGATACCGACTGAGAAGATGAAAACACCTTGCCAGATATCTCCGAGCAAGAACATAATGATACCAGCCGGAAGCCAGATGAGGCCGGATCCGAACATAGGAATGATAGAGGCAAGCGTCATCGAGAGTCCCCAAATAGCCGGAGAGGGAATACCGGCGATCCAAAAAGTAATACCCCCCAAGAGACCCTGGATGATACCGATGACAATGGTTCCTTTGAGTGTCGCCCGACTGATGGAAATAAATTTCTTGATAAGCAGTCTATCGTGTTCATCTCGCAAAGGGCTTAAAGTCATCAGATGTCCGAGCATCCTCTTCCCATCGATCAAAAAATAGAAAAGCGTGAAGAACATCACAAAAATCCAAAAGAAAAAGCTCGTCACGCTCTGATACGCCGCCTGGAGCAGACTCAGCGCATGCTGACTCAATTGTCTGATGTCACTTAGGATGCTTTCCTGATTGAGTGTCTGCGTATCGAAGAGGATGTTGAAATAAGGAAGTGTATGCGCCCTTTCAATCGTTTGATTGATGATGTTTTCCAATACAGATCC
>PFVP01000022.1:0-2228 GCA_002790675.1 Candidatus Moranbacteria bacterium CG_4_9_14_3_um_filter_45_14
TCCGGCACCGTCTGCTGTCCGGAACATCGAACCGACATTATGCGCGCTTCGGATGTTATGGAGAATGAGAACCATTTTTTTCGTCTCTTGAACTGTTTTTCCCATATTCTCATTCTTAGATGTAAGGATGAACAGTGTTATTGATACTTTGTTCCTACCACGTTCATTTCAGTTTTCTTTTGGGAGACTTGTTTTCCCAAAGCGGGCAGGGTTTTTTGCTTAATAGGAGCAAAAAGAGCGAAGGGGAAACAGGAGTGAGTGAAACGGCCGGGTGAGCGAGTGTGCTCCCAAAAGAAAACTGGAATGAAACAGTGTACACAACACTTGAAAATCTAACATCTTAGATTTCCACATTATCGCTGTTCACCGAAAAGTTTTTTTCCTTCATCCCATACGGCGGGATAATCCTTCTGTTCCTTCATCCAATACCACCATTCTCCGCCCCACAAATACACTTCTGGAAAACCGACCCGTTTGGCATAGTCGACGTTCTCTCTCAGCTTCGTTTCATCCATCGTACGGAATTGTTCTGGAAGCGACATATCGGCGATCCAACCCGATGCCCATGGCTCCGCCTGCAGTTCGATGACGATGAGATTCTTCTGATGGGCGAACGTACGCACTATCCACGCCTTGGTACGGAAAAAATTCGGTCCGATCGGATACCTGAAATATCCTCCCACGTTCTTGCTATAGATATCGCGATACATCGTCGTACCGAATTCATCCCCTCGACTGGCTGCTCCATACCAGAGGGATAATTCTCCGCTGTCCGTCAGGAGGATTGGTCGTGATGCATCGAGAGCTTTTGCAAAAGCCACTTCTTGTTCCAAAAAAGAAACATCAAACGGAGGGCAGATACCAAACGGCAGAAACGGTTCATTCTCGATCTGCCATTTCACCACGGTCAGATCGCCCTTGTAACGCTCTATCGTTTTCCCGATGAAGTGGAGAATCCTCTGTTTCCGTACGTAGTCATCTTTGTTCGCCCACTCTGGGATGTGACATTCCGGCCAACGTGGCACTTTCAAACCGATAGTCAGAATCACATTTGCATTATGTTTCTTCGCTTCCGCCAGTTGCCAATCGATATCCGAAAAATCATACACTCCTTTCTCTTTCTCTATGAGATCCCAATACACCGGCAAACGAAGTTTCCTCACGCCGACATCGTCGAGCAAGGCGAGGTATGTTTCCTTCCAATCCAAACCGAGGTCAGCGGCATAGCGTGATGAGAACGTCATCCCGAGCTTCACGTCTTCGCGCGGAGCCGGCCCAGAAAGATTGAAGTACCCAAAAAGAAGTAGCACAAAGACTACTGCTCCCGCCGCCACCCTACCGATTATTTTCAACAAATGACGCAAAGAAAAATTTTTCATATCTCGTGAGAATTACATCCTCAGAAATTACAAGAGCAATTCCACTCCGCTCGTAGCGGAAAGCCAGAGTCCTGCTCCGATAAGCACGATGGCGCCTATCTTCTGGAACCAATCCCAAAAATACAATCGCTCACCGAATATTTGTGGGAAACGCAGAGAAAGCGGGAGTGCAAGCATCAAGAGAAAAACATACTGCATCCCGGAGAGCGCCTGCACAAACGAAACTGATCCGAGAGAAATGGCGTAGGCGATGAGGAAAGCTCCGATACCAGCACAGGTTTTGCTCAAGACGAAATACATTCCGGTACTAGTTGCTCGCTTGGGTTCCGTCATCGTTTCCTTCGCTTGCCCGAGTATCTGGCGACGGAAAACGGGAACAAGGAGAAGCGACAGTCCACCCGCAAACATCCCCAGACGTGACCAGATGAGTCCGCTCACGAAATTGCTCTCCTCATACCCTTGCTTCAAAAGGAGGAGCGATATCCCCATACCGATACCGGCTGTGGCAAGAGGGAGGAAGGGTATGTGTTCCCCTTTCCGTAGAGGCAGATCAAACGATATCAAAAGTCCGCCACCGATGAGCAGTATGAGAGCAAAAAAAACAGGCAGGTTCTGCAATGATCCGGAGAGAATGACGACAACAAACGCCGTAAGTGATGTCACTGTCCCGACGAGCGGTGCTACCCGTGATATCTCGTGTCGTTTGATCGCCGTATACAAAGCGACGAGTGCGTAGAGAAAAATAACCCCCGAAAGAAAGGCTATGGCAGTTGATTGCCAGCCGAAAAATCCGAACCCATACGGAATAAAAATAAGAACGAACAAACTGAACAAAGAAACATAGAAAGC
>PFVP01000022.1:2266-2912 GCA_002790675.1 Candidatus Moranbacteria bacterium CG_4_9_14_3_um_filter_45_14
ACTTATCGAAAATGGCCGCCACGGCATTGAAGAAATATCCGAGGAGCGCCACCGTTATCCACACCATAAAGAAATACTGCCAAACATTATAGAATCATTATACCTGAAAAGTTCCGAATCAGAAACAAAGAACTGCTCTGAAATCATATCAGAGCAGTTCTTCTGAATCATCATTTTTCATTTCTACAATTTTTCCATCCTACGGTGCTACCTCTTTCCAATTGAAATCACAGAGACGGGTACCGGTACAGGTTTCCGCATTACCGCAAGAGTCAGTGCCAGTATATGTTGCTCCACCACAGTGGTTGTTTTGAGTGGTCGAACAATTTGAAGTACAAGAGCTGGATGCACTGGATGCACAGCCACTCCCATTCCATTCATATCCACCATCACAAGAATACTGGCATTTCGGCGCGGTATTGGTAGCTGAGTACGAATAATTCGTATCGACAGTGAGGCCGGTACTATCCTTGGGGTATACGCTCGTATTCGGCGGAATTGGTCCGGTGCAGACGAAAGCCTCTATTACATCGCAACTTTCATAAGTAACCATTCCATGGGTGTGTCCCAACAATACCCCATTGAAACAAGTATACGTTCCTCCTGTACACATAGCAGGAGCCGTCACTGATGGAGCATCATAATA
>PFVP01000022.1:3015-3967 GCA_002790675.1 Candidatus Moranbacteria bacterium CG_4_9_14_3_um_filter_45_14
GGACCATAAGAAGGGCTATAAGACATAGGACCCCAAGGATAGCAAGGAGCACACGTTGAATCATCAGGGGGACTGGCACTACATACTCCGCCACAAAGAGAACTGCCTGCATTTGTTTGCCCGCAGGCATTAGCAGCAGAAGTACATGCAGAATAATCATTATGTCCAGCAGTACCGGCATATTCGGTACCACAAGAAGCAGCAACTACCAAGCCCGCTGATTCTCCATCAGGTGAAACTTCTGCAATATTCAGTTCCGATGAAGTAACGTTTGATACAGAGTCCTTCCCTGTCTGTAATACAAACACACTCGTACCAATGCTCCCTGTTAGAAACAAGAAGAAAAGCACTACAAAAAGCAACTTCCTCTTCATTATTTTCTTCTTGAGCTGACGTCCTTTCTTGAAAGCAATCTTCTGCAGTGTATGATAATGCATAGAAATAATTTTAAGTTTTTTATTTCTTTTTTCAATTATACCACACTCCAAGAAAGATACAATGTATTCACCTTCAAACATCTCGTTGTCTCTTGCTAGTCCGATGCAACCAATGCAAGGTTATGACGGATGACATTTTTGGTTTCCTCGAGTCCCTGCTGATAAATCACCGGATTATTGCCAGGATAAGATCCACCCCAGTCTGCTGGCTTCATCGCCTCTGCTATTTGCAGAGCTACCTCAAAATACTTTTTCGCTTCTTTTCTCTCTCCGAGATTCATCAAAGCTGTACCATACATATTATTGAGCCAGGGACTCCCAGCACCTCTTTCCAGTCCCTTCCCAGCCACTTCCTTCACTTTCACATAATCCCCTTTCTTGAAATATACCCAGGCAAGATCATTATAGCCCGCCCAGTTCACATCATCACGTTTAATAAACTCTTCAAAGCCAATAATAGCATTATCCAAATTACCCTGATACCCATAGACCAAACCACGGAGGTAATAGGCGTG
>PFVP01000043.1 GCA_002790675.1 Candidatus Moranbacteria bacterium CG_4_9_14_3_um_filter_45_14
CATAATCGTCTATGAGCGAAGCGAGTAGCTATGATTATGAGCATCCCGCTTCAATTCTTTCGTTAATACTTAACTTTGGTTCATACGAAAGCTGAAGGTGCTTCCGTACTACCATCACTCCACTTCACAAATTCCTTTCGGAATTGTAGCGGGGAGCCATACCTTTTTTTACTTAATAAGAAATCGTGTAACGAGAGAACTGAACAGAAAATCGAGACTGCCGAGGAAAAATGCCACGACAAGACTGATAGCGATAACCAAAAGGGTATACAGCGTGATCTGCTTGCGAGTCGGCCAATTGACACGGGAAAGCTCAACTTTTGCCTCGAGAAGAAACGTAATGACCTTATTCATAATTCAATTTTGAACTGACTCTAAACTCTCCCTCTTAAAAAAAGCCCCAAGGGCTTTGTGTATACAAGATACCAGGGAGACTCTCGTTTGTCAACAGAGTGTTCCTGAATTCTACTCTAAAATGAATATCGAATAAATATGACAGACAAGCTGTCTTCGAATCAAAAAAGTTCAACTTCGCGGAAAAATGCTAAATACGCATCGAGCCATTTTTTCGTTTCTTCATAAGAAAGCGAGAAATCAGCCTCGTGTACGATACGATTGCGTATCAGATGAGCTTCTACCAAAAGTGCTTTCGATTCAATCTGACCCTCGTGAACCGTTTCAAGTTTCTCTGCCATCGTCTCCCCTTCATACCCGATACCGGCAAGGATCTCTTCTGCGAAGGCATCTGCCTCTAGAATGGCCACTTTGTACTGCGATGGATTCTCACTCTCGAGGCGAGCAAGAATCGTTTCAAAACGTACTATGGCTTTTGATTTTGATAAAATCGGACGTTTGGCACCATACAATGTTTTCTTGATGTCCGAAGAAATACCTCGGAGCATCAGAAGCATCACGATATCAGCAAAAAGGACGACAACGTACACAAAAAGGAAAAACTTTATTGCAGAAACGAACACTGATGTTGAATAGAAAGAAACACTATTCTTCCATAATCCATTTATGAGACTCACGATATCAATATCCATACAATAACAATACACGTTTAATGTTCAGTATCTCGGACAGTATGACAACGTTCATATTCTTTTTCAAAAGCATCAGCGACACAAAGAAGTGTCTCTTCATCAAACCATTTTCCCTGGAGCTGTCCGCCGATTGGTAATTCTTTTCCGCCTTCATTTATCGTTCCTATGGGAAAAGAAAGTGCCGGAACACCAGTCAGATTGGCGGTTATCGTATAGATGTCTCCGAGATACATTTTGAGAGGATCGGTGGTTTTTTCTCCGATTTTGAACGCCGGCTCCGGGGTTGTCGGCGAGAAAATGAAATCCACTTCTTCGAAAGCCTTCTCGAAATCCTGTTTAAGAAGAGCTCGCACCTTCTGTGCCTTGAGATAATAGGCATCATAATAGCCCGAGGAAAGACTGTATGTTCCGAGCATAATACGCCGCTTGACTTCTGATCCGAATCCGTAACGACGTGTATCGAGATATGTTTCGAGCAATGTACTCTTTTCTTCTACTGAAGATTTTTCATCATTAACGGAAAGTCCATAACGGATACCATCATACCTGGCAAAGTTGGAACTCACTTCACACGGCTGAATGATGTAATAAGCAGGAAGAGCAAAAGAGCTATGGGGAAGGGATATCTCTTTGATCTCAATACCAAGTGCCTTGAAGCGTTCAAGAGCCTTGTCACACAAGGCGCGGATTTTCGGATCGAGATCCGAAGAAAAATATTCTTTAGGAATGCCGATTTTCTTCCCTCGTACATTGCCTCCGAGATAGTCTTCATATTTTTTCTCGTGCCCGCTGTCGGCTGACGTCGCATCGTGAGGATCATGACCGGCGATCCGAGAAAAAACGATTGCCACATCTTCGATCGTCTGTGCGATAGGACCGATCTGATCGAGACTTGATGCTCCGGCCATAAGTCCATAACGACTCACTCGTCCATACGTCGGTTTGAGACCAACTACACCGCAAAACGCTGCTGGTTGGCGGATAGAACCCCCGGTGTCTGATCCGAGAGCGAACACGGCCTCACTCCCCGCCACGGCAGCAGCCGATCCTCCCGATGTCCCTCCGGGAACTCGGGTCAAATCGTGAGGGTTCTTGGTCACCTGGTAGGCACTATTCTCAGTCGAAGAGCCAAAAGCGAACTCGTCCATATTCGTCTTCCCGAGCATCACCGTATGCACTGCTTTCAATTTGGCGATAACCGTCGCATCATACGGCGCGATGTAATTATCGAGAATCTTGGAAGCAGACGTAGCTCTGACACCTTCGATAAGTATATTATCCTTGATAGCACCGGGAATACCGGCAAGTAAATCTATCACTTCTCCCCGTTTCAACTGTTCATCCACGATAACCGCCTCTTCGAGCGCCCGCTTTTCGAGTACCGTCAAATACGCCCCCAGTTCACCATCTTTTTCTTTGATGGTCTTCAGATACTGCGTAGCGAGATCAACAGCCGTGATTTCCCCTGCCACCAATTTGTTGTGTAATAGACGAATCATACAATCATTTAGAATACTGACTTTACTTTGACAAATCCGTCTTTCGTTTCTGGAACATTTTTCATCATCTGCTCCCTTCCTCTATGATCGAAATCTTCACGCTCATCACTCCTCATCACATCGGTTCTTCCTGTGATGTGTCCGATCGGAACCACATCATCAGTCGGCAATACTTCCAGTTCACGAAAGAAATCAAAAACAGCCGACAGATCCTTCTGATATCGCGGTATTTCTTCCTCTTTCAGTCCGATACGACTGAGAAGAGCAATGTGTTTTACTTCATCTCCAGTGAGCATATTTTCTACAATTCAAATTTCTGATAATCTCTTAAACCCCTCTTCATCAAGAATTTTCACCCCAAGTTTTTTGGCGTTTGCATATTTGCTCCCAGGATTAACACCTGCCACGACATAGTCAGTTTTCTGACTCACAGCTGACGAAACACCCCCTCCTTTTTCCTTAATAATAGCCTTCAAATCATCTCTTGTAAAGGAAGCAAGCTCTCCTGTCAGAACAAACACTTTTCCTGCAAAGATCTGCGTTCCCATATCTGTTTTCTCTGGCAGAATGATCTTTATTCCTTCCGTTTCCAATGATTGCAAAAGTTCCTGATTCTTCACATCAGTGAACCACCCTACAAGACTCTGCGCGCTCTTTTCTCCGATACCCTTCACTGATAACCATTCTTCTTCTGTCATTTTCGGAAAATGTTCTCTGATATTTCTTACGTTTTGTATCCTCCCTGCCACATTCTTCGAAATGAGATCCGCCGTCTCTTCTCCGACATAACGGATGCCAAGAGCAAACAGAAATTTATCTAGTGGAACATTCTTGGCATTCTTGATAGCCTGCGTCAATTTATCAGCTGATTTCTCGGCGAATCGCTCAAGCGGTGAGAGATCGCCGGAGGTCAATGTAAAAATATCCGCTATATTTTTCACCAATCCTTCTTGCATCAAAACTTCGACGATTTTCTCTCCCAAACCGATGATGTTCAGCCCTTTTTTCGAAACACTATGGATGATTTTCTCGCGTTCGACAGCGAAACAACGTGGATTCGTACAATATATCGCCACACTTTTTTCTTGTTGTTTATTGTTATTTGTTATCTGTTGACTGACTGAGCTCCCGCATATCGGACAAATTTCCGGTAAAGCGATCTTCCTTTCCCTTCCTGTCCGCAAATTCTTCATAACAGAAACTATTTCCGGAATGATGTCCCCGGCCTTCTGAATGATCACCGTATCTCCGATGCGCACATCGAGACGTTTGATCTCATCGAAATTGTGGAGCGTAGCACGACTGACGACTGATCCGGCGACACGCACCGGACGGAGATGTGCCACAGGTGTCAACGCTCCCGTACGGCCGATCTGTACATTGACATCTTCCACCACTGTCGTCGCCTGTTCCGCGGGAA
>PFVP01000003.1 GCA_002790675.1 Candidatus Moranbacteria bacterium CG_4_9_14_3_um_filter_45_14
CAGAAACAATAACCTGGACATAGAATTTTTATTTTTTATACTTATTTTCATTTTTCATCACTTCTTCTCTCCTTCTCACTTGTCCTGTATCACTCCTCCCTTATCTTTTTTCTTCCCCCTCATCTCTTATCAATTATCATACATCATTCATCTACTCATATAATACTCTTTTTAAGAGAAAAAACAACCGCACCCGCAACACTTCACCCACCAGAAACGCTGTATCTACTGCGGACTGACGTAGCGATGCGGGCAGATCCACTCTCAAATACAAAGCAAAAACCACCCTTCTTTACAAAGGATGGTTTTCTCGAAATCATTCCGCTTGTGCTGATACAGATGAAACTAATACGTACTTCCACCAGTAGCACCGGTCAGTCCGGCGATAGCATTGACGATGATGAGACCGATGAGAGCGACGACGAGACCGATGATAGCATACATCATAGTAGCTTTGGCTTGCTCGATTCGTCCCTCGTCTCCGGCGGCGGTGAGATAGAGGATGCCAGAAACGACGAAAGCGATGACAGCCAACACGCCGATAATTCCCAGGAGCCAGTTCATAAATACGCTGATGAGATTATAAACTGTCGTATTTGTCAGCCCAGTATCGGCATTTGTCGCCTTGTTGACATTGAACCCGTTGGAACTCGGGAGACTGAGAGCGGCTCCGGCGACAAGCGGTGTAGTGGCGAGAGCCGTCACTGTGGCTCCATAAAAAGCCTGTTTAATTTTATTCATACTTCTCACCTCCTTTCTTTTTTAATTTTTATTTTTTATTCTCTGTTGATTGTCAGCTGATGTTTTTTCGATATTCTAAGAAAAAAATGCTGCGAGCTGTCCTGTGAGTACGAACGCCCCAAGCGCAATGACGAGACCAATCGCTGATCCGATGGAGACTCTCTTGGCCAGACGCATTCGTTTTTCATCTCCCATCGCAGTGATATACAACACACCGGAAACTACTAACCCAATTATACCAAGAATGCCAATTATTGACAATAAGAAATCGAGAATATTCAGCAGTATTGAAGAGATCGGGGTAGCATCGGTAATCACTCCGGCATGCACCGCGCTTATTTGGAAAATATTCTGCATATTTCTTCGGACACTGTTATCTCTTATTATGTAGCTGAACCTGTCGAAGAAGCTGTATCACACGTGAAGGTAAACGCACTACCTTGTTTGATGCCATCCAAAAAATCATTGTTCACGAGAAGTGTCAGAACGACATTCACGATGAGCCAGGCAGAAAGCATTACGGCAAAACCGACGAGAGCTGCCTTGATACCGCCTTTGGCAGTAGACATCATCCCTTCGTTCCCGATGGAGACGATATAGAGTATGGCCATTGCCACAATGACAACGATAGCCACTACCGTCATAATCCCCAAACCCCAATCAATGATGCCTTTACCACCAACGATGATATGACAGAGGGTACAGGGAGCCATTTCGGCAGCCGTCCCTGTATTGCGACCACAGGGAACGAGAGCCGCATCCGTAGGAAGAGGGATGGTTGTAAAAATGAAAGAAAGAAAAAAGAAACCTGAGAAAAGAAACTGTGTCGGTCGTGAATACATACTCTTTATGAAAAATTTTGTTTTTTGGGTGCCTCTTTTTATACGATACTATTATATCACAGAAATACAGACATATTCCATCGGTACTAAAAAATCTTCATACCCAACACTACCTATCGCAAGAATCTTTCCGGGAGGCTTGAAATTTTTTTGAGCACGGTTCCGTCGTTTCGACGGATCAAAAAAAGTTCACGCAAAGAGTTTTCCCGCTGGGGAAAATGAATGGCTACCCGGAAAGGTTGCTTGCGATAGGTAGAAGTAATAACGACTATACAAAATAAAAAAATCGCTCCTTATCGGAACGATTTTTATCTTACATCACGTATCCTGCATCCATTATCATTCTTCCCTTACCCTTTTCGACCGGCTCTGGTTCTATCCGTTTCCGTCAGAAACTGCTTCCGCAGACGGACATTGTGCGGTGTGATTTCCAGATATTCATCGACCAATATGATTTCCAATCCACGCTCGATGGTTATTTCGAGGGGTGGTACGAGTTTGATCGCCTCATCCGCTCCCGATGAACGCATATTGCTCATCGCTTTTCCCTTGATAGGATTGACGGCCATATCGGTACCTTTGGTCACATTGCCCACCACCATTCCTTCGTAGATTTCTGTCGACGGAGAGATATAGAGCGTCCCGCGTTCTTGCAGATTGTTGAGTGAAAACGCTAGCGCCTTGCCGGTAGCCATCGAAACCATCGAACCGGTATCTCGTTTCTTGATTTCACCGACGAATGGACGGAAGCCAAGTACACGCGTATAGAGCGTTCCTTCACCGCGAGTGTCTACCATAAACTCTCCACGATAGCCGAGCAATCCACGTGTCGGCACTTCGAAAATAAGACGAGTGAAACCACCCGAACCTTCTTTCATCTCCATCATAATACCCTTGCGCTTGCCCATCTTTTCAATCACGGTACCGGAGACTTCGAGTGGACATTCCACAGTCACTTCTTCGAATGGCTCTGATTTGACACCATCTATTTCTTTGATGATGACCTGTGGTTGCGATACCTGAACTTCATACCCCTCACGACGCATATTCTCGAGGAGGATAGCCACGTGCAATTCACCGCGACCGTAGACTTTATAATGATCATCCGAGAAATCGATGTGCAAACCAACGTTGATTTCCAATTCTTTCTGCAAACGTTCACGCAGTTGCTTGTTAGTCACGAATTTACCCTCACGTCCGGCAAAAGGAGAATCATTCACGATAAAATTGAGGGAGATAGTTGGCTCATCGATATCGATGGCTGGAAGCATCTCCTGTTCGGGAGAGATACAGATAGTATCACCGATTTCAATAGTGAGGAGTCCGGCGATCATCACGATGTCTCCCGCTTCCACTTCATCTGCTTCTACCCGCGCCGAACCACGGAAAGTAAAGAGTTTGACGATACGTCCCGTCTCGTTTTTCCCCTCTTTATTCCTCATCAGTACATTGTCACCCACTTTCAATTTTCCCTCATACACACGAGCGATAGCCAATCGTCCGACGAAACTGTCATATCCGAGATTGAACGGCTGGGCACGAAGCGGGCTCTCGGTATCATTCTTGGCAGGAGCCACTTCGCTCAAAATCGTATCGAGTAATGGAAAAAGGTTCTCACTTTCTTCTTCGAGAGCAAGCTTGGCTATCCCCTGACGCGCTATAGCATAGACTGTCTTGAAATCAAGCTGTTCATCGTTGGCACCCAAATCGAGGAACAATTCATAGACCATCTCTTTCACTTCTTCCGGACGAGCAGCCGGTTTGTCGATCTTATTGAGTACGACGATCGGTTTCAACCCGAGTTCGAGGGATTTCTTGAGCACAAAACGTGTCTGTGGCATCGGCCCTTCCTGAGCATCGACGACCAGCACCACGCTATCGATAGAACGGAGAACACGCTCCACTTCTGAACCGAAATCCGCGTGACCGGGAGTATCGACGATATTTATCTTCGTATCTTTCCAGAAAAGAGAAGCATTCTTCGCATAGATAGTGATACCTCGTTCCTGTTCCAACGCATTGGAATCCATCGACACACTCGCATCCGTGACCATTCCTGTCTGACGCATCAAAGCATCGGTCAGAGTCGTTTTGCCGTGGTCCACGTGTGCGATGATTGCGATGTTTCTTATTTCCATACCCGATTGTACTACTGTGAATAAATTATGATGAATTCATTAAAAAAAGGCGTCATAACACCTTCGATGAAATGTTAGGAAATTGTACCCCATTCGAAGATAACTGTCAAACCACGGTACCCGAATTCTCTTCTCAAGAGTGATTATTTCACAATCAAAAGCAATCTTTTGGCTCTGCTCTAGACCTGTCTGCCGATTTATCTGCCGTAGGCATGACAGGCAGGCT
>PFVP01000019.1:0-3274 GCA_002790675.1 Candidatus Moranbacteria bacterium CG_4_9_14_3_um_filter_45_14
AACGTAACGACGTTGTGAATGTTGGTTTTTTTAACAATTTTTTAAGGAGTCAATACTATGAACGGCTTTTCTCCATTTGATATCTTCTTCACGACACAAGCCAAAGCTCTCAACATCTTTCGGCTAATCTCGGTTGACATACTCGATGAGCATCGCAAACATCGAGAAGCGGAGCTTCAGAAACTGCTCCTTGAGACGATCGGCGGAGGTAAACATACGGATGCTTCTGAGCGGATCCTTCCGCGTATCGATCACATTGCGGCTGCCGTACGGGCGTTCCTGGATCACAACGAACTACTTACCCTCTGCAGTTCAAATCCGATTATTCAAAAATT
This sequence comes from Candidatus Moranbacteria bacterium CG_4_9_14_3_um_filter_45_14, assembly GCA_002790675.1. GTDB lineage: Bacteria > Patescibacteriota > Minisyncoccia > Moranbacterales > UBA1568 > UBA1568. The sequence goes on from PFVP01000019.1 coordinate 336, forward strand.
GGAGTTGGATATGCTTCGAAAGTTTGTACGTTCGTTCCAGGAGATGGAACACAAAGTGCGCCATACGATACCGGACATACCACTTGCAAAGTGGCGTAATGAAAACTTCAGGAATGAATTGGGTCAAATGGTAAGCGAAGATTTCACCGTGTATCAAATTCTTACCTTGGCAGACACGCTTCCGAAGAGTGGACACAAACACATTGCTGAACAGATCTCTGTCCAGCTGATGTGCGGACACAAGCAAAGCAAAACATCCCATCAACAGATGGAGTGACTCTCTCTTCGTATGACATCTGTCACAAAAAAACTCCGGCGATACCAAGAGGTATTGCCGGTTTTTTCTGTCTCAGAGATAATTTTTCCTTACCTCCCCCACGTATATACATCGATGGCACCACGCACTTGATCGTTGCTGACCAGCGTGAGGTTCTTTGCAAAATACTCTTTCATTCCCTTGGCGACATAGTCATAGTCGTTGTCAGAAAGAATAATCCATCCGGTTTTGTATTCTGCCATCAGTTTTTCTACCTCTCCTTGTGAAAGTTTCGTACGAGAGATCTCATCACCGAGATCATATACCGGTACTTTGGCATCAGCGAAATAATAATTGCGCATATTGCGTGTCACCAGAACATCGCTTGCAAGATGATTTTTCTTGAAATATGCGAACACCTTGCGATAATTCGGGTTGTCTCCGGATGAAGTCTCGTGATAGGTGTTGTTCTTTTCCAGAAAATATCCGAAATTCGGTGTCAGAAGGAGCAAGAATCCAAGCACCACGAGCAATTGTATTTTCGTCGTCAGTGCGAATTTCTCACGAATAAGCATCCATATCCCAAAGATACCGATCGCGGTCAATATGACCGCAAATGACTCTGCAAAATAGATATACTGGGCTCCCATATTGCGTCGCCAGAGCCATATCGCCATAGCAAGCGGAGCAAGGAGAGACAATGTGAGCCACAACGACTCTTTGGACAGATTCTCACGTTTGACGAGCCACCAGGATCCGAAAGACAGAAGTATCACTCCGAGAAGTGGATGATAGTATTCTCTCAGGATATATTTCACGTATCCATAATTATTATCGAAAAAAATCAGTCCGGCCGCATACGAACGAAAGAATTTCGGAAAGAATGTTGCGACAATAATGAGAGCAAGCGTTCCGATTGCAAACAGAATGAAATATTTGCTGTGAAGTCCTTTACCGTATGTAAATTCCTGAAAAGCCCTCACTGCAAGATACGCACCGATGAAGAAGACGAACGTTCCCGCGAGCTGATGTGTCAGAAGTGAAAGTACGAGAAATATTCCTGCTAGCACGGCATAGCAGATGTTCATACCGAATTTCTCCCACAATGACCGAAGCACCTTCATTTTACCGGTGTATGCTTTTTCCAACGCAAGAAACGCGAATGTGGATGTGAGAAGATACATCGGCAGGAACATCGTATACATACGTAGTGTCCGATCGAATATGATTCCAGAGAGAGAAACCGCAAAAAGGAACGATGCTATGAGTCCGATCTCACGACGTTTGGTAAAGACGAAGGCTGACCAAAAGATGACAACTAGAGAAACCGCTCCCCAGAGCACGCTCACCAATCGAGCATTCGTTTCGGTCGGTGACAGGATATGAAACAGCTGTGCCACCTGCCATTTATAGATAGTCGCCCGTTCATCGCGCGCCACATTCTGATTCACTTTCGAAGCTTTCCCAAAATTGAAATCCCACGCTCGCCACTCCCCTGTCTGTGCATATCCATAGGAGGAATTCATATCGAGGAACTCATCTGAAACGAAAGAATTGTTATCGAGATTGTAGAGACGCAGTCCTGTCCCGAACACGATAATCATTGCGAGTATCTGCAGTGTTTGTTTCCATTTCATAGGGTATGTTGTTTTAATGATACAAAGGAGAATGAAAAATAAGGAGAGAGATTCAAGGATTCTTTTTGAGCGTGATAATGGTCACATTACCGAATACTACTGCTTCCTCAGACGTGAAACCATTGATGACCTCCGGTATTTTCTTTTCCAGAGAAATGCGCTTGAGTATGTAGAAAAATGAGTCGTCGGCTGTGATTCTTTCCGGTTTGTAGACCTTGCTCACTAACACCCCCTGTTGCTTTCCAAAATACTCCAGCGGCTTGCCGTACCGGGAAAGATATGATTTTTTCCCCGCCAGATAGATTGTTTGTGATCCGTTGGAATGTTCCAAAAGATACTCGCTTATTTTTTCAACTTCATCATAATATGCGACGTTGTCCGTACTGGCGGTTCCATTTTCAAGCGCAGCTACAGCATCTCTGATAGTCGATATGTTGAATACTACGAGCATCATGACGAAAAATCCTCCGCAGAGAGAGAAAAACATCCTTTTTGTTCTGTCCAAAAAGAAATGAAGCCAAAGACCGACCAATAAGAATGGCATAAACTCAATCGCGATGAAGTATCGAATGGAGACGGACGAGGAAACAGAGAAAAGAATGAGGAAAATAATGGCACAGTACACTGCTACCAGGATCAAAGCACGTTTTCGTCTCACATCGACTTCTTTCTTCGTATAGAACCAGAAGAGTATGAACCCTCCCAAGGTGAATATTGTACCGAAAATTGCAATAGCAATTTTTTCGCTATTGAAGCGGATGCCTTTTTTCTCAATCCGATGAGCAAGATTGGTGAGGTTGCACTTATCTCCACTGCCCAACGATGAAACAATGTACGTGTATGCCTGAATATGACATAAAATATCATTCGAAAGATCTTCTCCGTAATTCCTCCCGGTGCTCTCCGTACTCGACTTCGCTCCAGCGAAGAAGGATCGGATATTGGCACCATTATTTTCCACTTCATAGGTGAGTTGTCCTGCGTTGACGAGAGTGAAGAAGAAAAGCGCTACGAGAACACTCTTCCAAATGAAATGCTTTTTCACA
>PFVP01000019.1:3317-3639 GCA_002790675.1 Candidatus Moranbacteria bacterium CG_4_9_14_3_um_filter_45_14
CATAGAGTATCGTGTGAAGCTGAAAACCTATCCCCATCGCTATACCGAGCAATACTGCCCACCGGAGTTTCTCTTTTGGAGCATTATCGAGAATTGCCAAGAGAGAAAAGAGAAAAAGAAGCGTGAAGAAAGGAATGGAATTGGGATTGAAAGCGAAACGTGAATACGTTACCACGAAAAATGAAATGCTGAAGAGGAAGGTGAGTATCAAGGATATCTGCTCGGCAAAAAACTTTTTGAAGAAAAAATATACCAAGAAAATGGTGGCTATGGAAAAGAGCAAATCGGCATAGGCCATCTTGTCAGCTGTCCCGCCGAACAA